>CAKPYN010000008.1 GCA_934202965.1 uncultured Megasphaera sp. | reverse complement strand
TCTTCGAGGAAGAACTTGATCGAATTTACCAAATTACTGCCTAGTGGAAGGTGTCCAACTTGTTATTGCAATTTAGACATTTTTTTCAAATGCACAATTACCAATCATTTTTTCAATTTGGTTTCCACTATATGGGCTATTACCACCCGGCCCTTCATCAAAATTTCGTTGTGCAAAAAAAATGGAAAGATATTCGTCCTCTAACGATGGTGTAGCAAAAGATTGTCCCAAATCTCTTTGAATATAAAACAGCGTCCGTATTTCATCGGTCAGCATACGTCGACTGACTGTAAATGTATAGGATTCTCCTTTATTTCGCTTAGCATTCGCAAATTTTGTATCACTATACAACATATCTCCAACCGTTCGATATGCTTTTAATAATTCTTAATTTTCTTTAACGGTTTGTAATATTACTCCTTCGTCACCAGAAGCAATAATAGATTTACGATTAGATTTGAATCCCCGATGTTTACCAAAAAAATTAAAAGTCTAGCCCATTCCTTTGAAGCTACAGCTCTATCCAGTGCTTCATGGCGTAATGTATAGATGTCCTTCATATCTCCACAATTATCATACAATATTTTCATATCGGATGGCGTTATAATTTGATTCCGAAGCAGATACCTGCGAATTCGGTATAAGCGAAAGCGCCGCCGACGGGTTCGTCGTCTACTACGGGCTACTCTCCGCGGAGCAGCTAATGATTCCCTGGTCTTCGGAATTTCTGCTCTCTCAAAAATTCGTGAGTTCAGGTCTATAATACGAATTGGTTCATCCTGTATGTTCAATTCTAAAACAGCCCAACCAACAGACGTTATACCAATATCTAATCCCAACACATAATCATAGCCCGTCACCCCTGATCTATTATTTGAATATAAAATAGTCCGTATAAAAAGATAACGGTACGCCAATAGGCGTACCGTTGGAGCTTTGCGGTACCAACACTCCTGTTGGACCTTATTGTAATAACCTAATATCCCTCGCTAAGATATAATTATTACATATTTACTATAACTAAAAATTATAGTGTTATCTATAATACACAATATATAAGATTTCAGAAAAATACCAATCATTTTATTCATGCTTTATTGTGCCGTAAGATGTCGAAGTGTCTGATAGAGGACTTCGGCCCCCTGTTGGATATACCTGTAATCGGTCCATTCTTCCGGCACATGGCTTCGTCCATCCCGACTGGGTACGAAAATCATAGCAGTCGGCATCAGATGATTGAAAACCATCGTGTCATGACCGGCTCCAGAACACATGCGTTTGTATGGAATATGAAGCAGCTGTGTCTGTGTTTCCAGAAGGCTCTGCAAAGACTGATCCATTTCGACAGGATCGGCATGTAACCGCTCTTCTATAGTATAGGAAAGGCCGGAATTCTGTTTCTTACTCGTTTCCAGTGAGGCTTTTACAGCCTTCATGACCGTTTCAATACTATTCATGTTCCGGCTTCGGCAATCAATGGAAAATACCGTCTTATCCGGGATAATATTACCTACCCCGGGGTGAGTCTGGATCATTCCGGTGGTAAAGACCGTACCGTCTCCCAATGTCAACGCTGTATCAGCGCCGGCCGATACAGCGTTTGCCATAGCTAATACAGTATCAGCCCGCATTGTCATCGGTGTGGCACCTGCATGGTCAGAAATTCCTTTGATAGTAACAAAATAATATTTCAAACCTACGATTGCTTCAACGATTCCCAATTCAAGATGTTCCCGGTCAAGGACAGGCCCTTGTTCGATATGTAATTCTAAAAAAGCAGCCCAGTCGCCTTTGTGTATCATCTCACTGGCAATCTTTTCAGGATTCTTACCATAGGCCGTAAGGACCTCGGCTATCGATTGCCCCTGCGCGTTGTGAAAACGATGAATTTCATCGTCATAAAGCTGCCCGCACATAGCCCGGCTGCCAAACAAGCCAGAGCCAAACTGAGGTCCTTCTTCTTCCGGAATAGCTATACAGCAAAAAGACCGGCGGGGCCGGATCCCTGCATCGTGAAAAGCCCTCGCCGCTTCCAGTGCGGCACAGATACCTGCAATCCCATCGAAATTGCCTCCTTCTGGAACGGAATCGAGGTGGCTGCCTGAAACAACAGGGGAAAGTTCCGGTTGTTCTCCCTGCAGGGTCCCTAATATGGCACCTACGGCATTTTCCCGTACTGTAAGTCCGGCTTTTTTCATTTCCTCTGCAATATAATCAGCAGCCTGTCGGAATGCCGGCGTATAGGAAAAACGATTACATCCCCGTCCTTTCTTTGACTGAAACCGGGCAATCGTCGTTATATCTTTCTTTATTCGATCTGCTTTTGTTATCATAGAAATTTTCCTTTCTTTATAAACTATGACATATTATAGCATGAACAATATAAAAAAAGAAGATAGTTGAGCTGCCCCCCAATTGTTAGACCAAAAATCTAACAATTAGAGATCAGCTTTTTTTATGGTAAAATAACAGTTATGAATTTAAGAAAAAATAGTGTTAGAATATTTGAACACACCCGAGGGATATGACTCCATTTTATGCAAATATGGCATGTCGGGCAGCTATCAACTAAGAAAGTGGGTTGCTGCTTACCGAACATGGGGAGATAATGGATTGAAAAGATCTCGCTCTCGAAAGATTTACTCTTTCAAAGAGAAGATTTCTGTAGTAGAGTCTTATTTAACAAGCGAAATCTCGTATCAGAAACTAGCACTTCAAGTAGGAATCAACAATCCGGCGTTGCTTGCCAGATGGGTCCATGAATATAAAACAGCTGGGCCGGATGCATTACGGCCGCATAGGAAAGGCAGGAAGAAGTTGAGTACAGCGAAATCAAGAAACAATGGGATTCAAGAGGTTCAAAATACAGAAATTGACACCCGCGTGGAACACGTCAAGGAATTAGAAGATGAACTTCTCAAACTCCGGATAAAAATGCATTTTTAAAAGAAATGAGGAGACTGCGTTTAGAGGATGAAGCAAAAATGAGAGAGTTGTAAAAATCATCGGCAGTCTCCGAGAACAATTCAAACTAAAAGACCTTCTCTCTTATGCTAACATGCCAAAAGCAACCTATATGTACTGGCAAAAAATGCGCAGGACGCAAAAATCCGGACAAAGAATTAGAGAATAAAATACAGGAAATCCGCCACCAACATAAAGACTATGGATATCGGCGCATGACGGGTGAGCTAAAGAATCAGGGATTTTGCGTAAACAAGAAGAAAGTACAGCGTATCATGCAAAATCTAAAGCTTCAAGTAACAGCCTTTACCAGAGGAAGCCGTAAATACAGCTCCTACAAAGGTACGGTCGGAACTATTGCGCCCAATAGAATACGTCGTCGTTTTAGCACGAATATTCCGTACCAAAAAATCACGACAGATACATCAGAATTCAAATACTATGAAGTAGATGCCCAGGGGTATAAGATCATGAATAAACTATACCTAGATCCCTTCTTGGATATGTTCAATGGAGAAATCATCAGTTATAGTATAAGCAAACATCCTTCAGCTAAACAAATATTAAAAGCACAGGCTGAAGCTATCAAAATTACGGCTGATTGCCCATATCGCAGAACATTCCACTCCGACCAGGGTTGGGCGTACCAAATGAATGAGTATGGTAACCGCCTTAAGCAAGAACGGATTTTTCAAAGCATGTCCCGGAAAGGCAACTGTCTTGATAATGCTGTTATGGAAAACTTTTTCGGTTTATTGAAGCAGGAAATCTATTATGGTGTCGCATACGACAGCTATGAAGCATTGAAATCAGCTATCGAACAGTATATCAAATGCTATAACGGGCGACGGATCAAAGAAAAGCTAGGCAGGAAGAGTTCTGTCCAATACAGGCTTTCCCTGTTTGATATATAAAAAAGTAATGAGATAACGGTTGCTATCTCATTACTAAGACCTAATTTTTGGGGGAGCACATTACCTTTTCATTAGAAAAGCAGGAAATTATATGATTTATGTTGAATTTATAATATAAATACATGTTCGTAAATAAGTATTGAAAAGTGGTGACAATTCGTGAGTAAAAAGCAGTCATCTGGATGGAAAGAAGGCACGAACAATATAGATACAACGGTTCGCTTAAAAGATGGTGACAAGCGCAGAGATAAAAGAAATTGTTTGAATTATAATCGTGACAATAAAAAATGCAACTATCGTAATGGAGAATGTATCGGCTCATCTCATTGTGCAGAGTATAGAGAGGATGAAAGTAAAAAGAAGAAGAAAAAAGTTATAAAAAGTAAGGCCCGTTCTCGTCATATATCTCAGTCAATTACGAGTTCAAGTATTGTGGGTAATAATGATTTATTTGTACGTACTTTACGGGAGGCACAATGTTATAATTTACAATCCATGTATCAAGTTGCACAGTATTATGAAGTTGGGAAAGGCGTAGAGCAAAATTATATCTTAGCAATGAAGTGGTATAAAGAAGCTTTCCAAAAAAGTAATAAATATGGGGCTGTAGCAATAGGAAATTTATATGAAAACGGATTGGGAACAGCAAAAAATTTAAATGAGGCATTGAAATGGTATGAAAAAGGAGAAGCTGTTAATGAACCAGGCGCTAAAAAACGGGTAGAACGACTCAAAAAAATTATTTTCACGTCTAATGACATACAGAAGGTAGATCAAATTATTTCATCGCCAAAGAAGAAAGATATTCCTATTATTGATTCGTGGCTTTTAGGGAAAAGAGCTTATCAAAATCAACAATGGAACGAAGCGTATAAATATTTGGGACAAGCTGCCAAAACGGGAAATGTTGAGGCGATATGCATGCTTGCAGATATGTATTATGAGGGACTTGGCAGTCAGAGTAAAGATGATAAAAAAGCTTTTCAATACTATCATCAAGCTGCAGAACAAAAGAATGTACATGCTATGCATAGATTAGGACTGTTGTACCTGTGGGGAGAAGGAACTGAACAGTCAAATAAAAATGCAGTAACCTGGTTGAAGAAAGCATGGGATGAAGGTGATCAGTCAGCAAAAGATGATTACGATTTAGCTATTGTAATAGGAAATAATTTTTATAAAGCGTTGGATTCAGTACAGATACAGCACATGCCAATATATGGTAGGAATGCTGAACGATACCAGAAAACAAAATCAAATAGAGGACAGATACTTATACTTTCTCTTATTATCATCACAATGGTTTTGGCTTTTTGTTTTCTTGCATTATACCGCAGACCTGTATCAGTACCTGTTCAGCCAAGGAAAATGGTTCAGTCGCAATCCCACTTTATTAACAAAAATGTTTTTGGAACTCCAGATAATCCGTATATCATGACGGCGGAAGAACTAATGGGACGTTATAATGACAACCCAAAAGAAACTGAGAAAAATTACATAGGAAAATATATTAAATTAACTGGAACAGTTGTACGTATAGGAAAGTTTAATAACTCTAATAATAGATTCATCTGCATGTATTTTTGGAAACATGGGAATAATTTTTATAAAGTGGCAGGCGATGTCCCGTTTAAAAATAAACAATGGTTAGAAACGATCCAGGTTGGTGATTCAGTTACCTTGACTGGTTATTTCATAGGTGCCGTTCAACAAAAAAATAATAATGTTGTATTTCTACAGATTATTGTGACTCAACCACCTGGAAAATAGCCGACAGAGAAATGCAATAGGGGAGAGAAAATAGTTTGTGTAAAAGGTTATTGCACAAATCTAATTTATTCTCCATAATTGGGTAATCAGGTAATAAAAATTGTACTCGAGACGAAATATAAAAATTTATAATTTAAATCAGAAACAGCCTTTTAAAATCAAAAGGAATCTAAGTAACAGCTAAAAATAATACAGAAAAAAACTCTGAATTGACTTTCGGCCGTAATATTGATGATGTCTTGCTTAACGAGCTGGCACAGAAACAAGATTTTTTTGAGATGCTAATGGATAATGAAGAAGTGAAAAAGTAAGTACGGAAAAATTTTGGCTCTATAATAAATGTTGGGGGCTTGTGGACATCCGCATTCACAAGCCCCCTTATTTTATATAAAATAAGACATATCCAACCCGCATTTCAACTCAACCACCACGAAGAACCGAAAGGAGTATAGATATGTCTCTATATCATTGTATCGAAAAAAACTTCAATTGGGAAGAGGGTTCTGTCAAAGAAATAGAACCTTTAGATTCTGGCTTCCTGCTTCACCTTCAGTTTAATGCTTCCACTGCAGCAGGAAGATATGGATGACCTGCAGCAACTCTTGTGGAAGCGGCTGGGTACGGAAGACCAGTATCATAACGAGGTCCAAAACCAGCCGTTGGGAGCATTTGTCCGGAGTATTGTGGGAATGGATAAAACATCATTGAACCGGGCATTTGCCAAATACATTCATCAAGAAAATCTGAATGAAAATCAGATTTATTTCGTAAAACAGCTCATAGATTATCTGGCTGTCAATGGGATGCTGAAAGATGCTGGTTTGCTTATGAAACCACCTTTTAGCAACAGAGGAAACATAGCGGCCTTATTTGGCAACGATTGGGAGATATGGAGCGGCATTCAGCTGGCCATCAAAGAAATTAACCGAAATGTAAACGTTGTTTCGTATCAGGACATAATGGCAGAGGAGGGGAAAAAAGATGGAAAATGAATTAGCTGATTGTCAGAGTGATAAAAAGTTCAATATTCGGGTGAACGAGCTGTTTGCTGGTTGGATGGATACGGAGATTACTGTGGATGGAACGATATTTTGGCATATGTTTGATGAAGCACTTAGTGATCCCACCCTCGATCTCATGAAGACATATCTGGCAATCCGCGATTATCAGGAAGATACAGATGCCATTATCTGGCGGAGTAATACCATTTCATGGTTCTGGTCTGATAGGACGACATTGCTTTTTCAACTATCACATGTAAAAGAGGATAACTTTCAACTGCATATTGAAGCACAGCTTTATGAGGGAGAATCGGATACCCTGGTAAAAACGATAACGATTACGAAAGCAGAACTATTACATGCGCTGGATACGTTTTTTACTCAAATTTTGAATGATAAAGGATTTCCGCTTCAATATCCGGCCGGATGTGCTGAGGATGTCGAAGAAACAAGAGATAAAGCAGAGGATATGATAGATGAAATTGTTCGATTACTTCCCGAGCAAATTACGAGTCAAAATAAAATTTATAATGGAATTATGAATATTTGTATGAATGCAATAGTTAAGCTTGCACCGGCTGAACAAGAGTATGTGAATCACTACAAAGAGATGTTAGAAACACATACCATCCCTAAAAATTTCACTTAATAAGAGCAACCGAATCTTCTAAGAAGTTTACACAACGTTTTTGACATATTATAATAACTGAAATTATATCTAAGGAGGACGAGTGTATGGGAAAATTAGTAGTTGTTATACAGTGCCATTTGATTATGAACCGCTGCAGTGGGTATAACTGCATGAATTTCTTTTATCAAAAGCAAGGCCCGTTTGCTGTATACGATGAAGATACTCGCTATATGCCGATTACCTGCGGTGGTTGCTGCGGGGCGGAGTTGGCCGGTAAATTGGAAGATTTGACGCATCATCTCCAGCGAAGTAATGAACAAAAGGAAGATGTCGTAGTGCATTTGGCGTCCTGCGTTTGTTCTGATAATTATCACAGACCGCCCTGTCCTCATTTGGAGTATCTCACGGAAATTGTGGAAAAGAAAGGCTATCCTGTTGTGCTGGGGTCTTATATTTCCAAGGGAGCCACTAAAAAACGGGAAGCTGGTATATATAAATCATTTTAATACGATAGTGAAAACACTTTGCCTGTAAAAAAAGTAACATTGAACAGGCAAGGTGTTTTGTATGAGAAAAACAAGAAGATAGGTGTGTTAACAAATGACAAATAAAAAAAGACAACCATCTATGGAAGATGATTGTCTGATTGGTGCGAGTGAAGGGACTTGAACCCTTACGTCATAAGACGCTAGATCCTAAGTCTAGTGCGTCTGCCATTCCGCCACACTCGCATGAGCTACTTTGCTAGTATAGCATATTGACGTATACTTTTCAAGACTGTGTTTTAGGCGAAAGTGGTAGAAAGTATTGGCAGAAAGGGGGAAGTATGATATACTACGCATGGTATTATTCGGGTGATTACATAACAGTATCTGGTCTGCATCGTAAGAGTGAAACCGTGATAGTAATCTCTTGTGAATACCAGATCGTATTACGACTTGCATCTTGTAGCAAAGAGTGAGAACGGAGGAAGTAGATAGTATGCAAAAAGAAATTCATGCAAAAGCACCGAAACGGCCATTATTTACGACGCGGGAATTGACGATTATTGGGATGCTTTCAGGCATTACGATGTTGTTGGGATTAACGGGATATGGGTTTATTCCACTGCCGATGATGAAAGCGACGATTCTTCATGTACCGGTTATTATTGGGGCATTGGTTGCTGGCCCGCGTGTTGGGGCTATGGTAGGCTTTATTTTTGGCTGTTTTAGTATTTTTCAGGCGATTACGGCGCCTGTTGTATTGTCCTTTGCGTTTTTAAATCCGCTGATTTCTGTCGTACCTCGTGTGTTGATTGGCATTGGCGCTTATTATGTATATAAAGGGATATATTCCTTGGTCAAGAAGCAGTCTATTGGACTGGCTGTGGCAGGATTTGTTGGCTCGTTGATTAATACGGCCGGTGTTATGGGTGGCATTTATTTGATTTATGCAAAAGATTTTGCACAAGTCCGCAACATTCCGCTAGATCATGTAGTGAATATTATTGTGGGAATTTGTGTTGCCAACGGGATTCCGGAAGCCGTTGTGTCTGCTATTATTACCGTACCGGTTGTAGCAGTACTCCGGCGTGTTATCAAAAACAAATAAGTCTTGGCAAAAGAGAACCGATGCCATTGGCAGGGTTCTCTCTTTTTTTTTGCAGGAATGAGTTCCTGCACTTTTTTCTAGTAAATTGTCGTTTACATATGCTAAATACTTTTTCTTTCTGCGCGGTCAGAAAGCAGGGATTGTTTCCTGCGGCCCTCGTATGTTCATTCTTTTTCGTGCCGCCGAAAAAGAACGAACCAAGATAAGCAGAGAACCGAAATCTTTGATTTCGTGTAAATCGCTTAGGCATAGCAAAAGGCGGCCGCCCGGAACTCCCATTCCCTTGAGAATGTCTGTCATTGCTAAATGGGCGAAACTCGCTACGCTCAAACAAAACGCCCATTTTTAACGCAATGCCACCCATTCTTATTGTGCGGATAGGCCGCACAACCAGTCATTCCTGTAACGGGGTGGCTTGAATGTAAATACAAGCAATTGCGGATGAGTGTATGTTGAAGTTCTACATTGCATGGCTGCCAACACCCGCCCGTTACGAACGTGCCGACCGATCGAAGGCCGGACACTGTGTTTGCCGATGACGGATCCAAGTGGCGTCTGAGCGAAGCGAATTTGCTGCACCGTCATCGGTAAACGCAGAAAGGAAAAGTATATACGGACGATGTAAACGGCAAGTTTACAGAATAAAAAGAGGGTGAAAGGGATACATCCCTACATTCTGCCAACGCATACTAGTCACTGTGTAGGGTTTATGGTATGATACATAATAGGCTTTTATAAAAAAGGGGAATTGAGATGAAACGAATTTATTTGGATCATGCTGCTGCTACACCATTAGATGAAAGGGTGCTGGCAGCGATGATGCCATATTTGACAACACAGTATGGAAATCCTTCCAGTCTGCATTATTTTGGACAACAGGCGCGGGCGGCTGTCCAAAAGGCACGCGGCCAGGTGGCGTCGTGCTTACATGTTAAACCACAAGATATTGTATTCACCAGTGGTGGCACAGAAGCAGATAATTTGGCCGTATTAGGATATATACGGGCTAACTATCCCCAGGGAGGTCATCTCATTACGACGGCTGTGGAACATCATGCCGTACTGCGGACATTTGAGGTGTTGCAGCGCCGCGGATATACGGTAACAATTCTTCCTGTCGATACGACCGGAAGGGTACGTGTAGAAGATGTAGCGAAAGCGATACGTCCGGATACGATATTGATTTCCGTTATGTATGCAAATAACGAAACCGGTACGGTTCAACCGATTAAAGAAATCGGTGCCTTGGCGCAGCAAAAGGGCATCGTGTTTCATGTGGATGCGGTGCAGGCGTATGGGTATATTCCCATTCATCCCTTAGAAGATCATATTGATATGCTGACGATTTGCAGTCATAAAATTTATGGACCTAAAGGCGTCGGTGCCTTATATATACGGCATGGATTGAACGTAGCTGCAGATGCCTATGGCGGTCCCCAGGAACATCGGCTGCGAGCCGGGACAGAAAACGTAGCGGGCATTGTCGGATTTGGCGAAGCTTCCGCGTTATTGGACCAAGAACGGGAAATGCGTTGCATGCAGGCGGCTGTATTGAAACAGCGGCTCTATGATGGATTAGTCCGTCAAGAACCAGCGTGTGTTCATTTCAATGGGTCCAAGGCGTATGCACTGCCGAATATTTTAAATATTAGTATAGCTGATGCAGATAGTGCGGTCTTGTTAATCGCCTTGGATATGCAAGGCATTGCCGTATCGGCTGGTTCGGCATGTGAAGCGGGAGCCATAGAACCTTCCCGTGTCTTACAGGCGATGGGAACAGAAACCAAATGGCTGCACAGCAGTTTGCGTATTTCTGTCGGAAAAGAAAATACGTCGGAAGATATGGATGAAGCAATTGACCGTATACGGACGGTAGTACATTCGGTTAGAGAAAAGGGGGAAGCTTGATATGACGAAACGAGTAGCCGTTGCCATGAGCGGTGGTGTAGACAGCTCGGTTACGGCGGGATTATTACAAAAAAAAGGATATGATGTCATCGGCATTACGCTGCGCCTGTGGGAAGAAGATGCAGATACGCCGGCTGTGGAAAATATTCATGCCTGCTGTTCTTTATCTGCCGTAGATGATGCAAAAGCGGTTGCAGCTGTATTAGGAATCCCTCATTATACGTTGGATTTTAGAGATATTTTTCGACAAGATGTGATTGCGTATTTTGTTGATTCGTATCGGCAGGGAAAAACACCAAACCCATGTATTGCCTGCAATAAATGGATTAAATTTGGCCTCTTATGGAAAAAAGCACAGCAGTTTGGTGCAGATTTTTTAGCAACGGGACATTATGCGCGGATTCAATATCATAACGATACGGGTATATATTCATTGCTTCGCGGCACAGATCGGCGTAAAGACCAGTCGTATGTGTTGTATCAGTTGAATCAAGATATATTGCCGCATCTGCTGTTTCCCATGGCAGATTTGGAAAAGACCCATACGAGAGAATTGGCAAAAGAATGGAATTTGCCGGTATTTAATAAACCGGAAAGTCAGGATATTTGCTTTATTCCCGATAATGACTACAAAGGATTTTTGCGCCACGAAGACAGCAAGATGTTTCGCAAGGGAAATTTTATAGATCAACAGGGACGGGTTATCGGACAGCATCAAGGCATTCCGGCCTACACTATTGGCCAGCGCCGTGGGTTGAATCTTGGTGGTCCGGGTGGCCCTTATTATGTCACGGATTTAGATGTAGCCCATAATACCGTTGTCGTAGGCGGTGAAAAAGATTTGTTTTCGACAGAAGTACATGCCGAAGATGTATCGTGGGTAGAACAGGCTCCATCTGCACCGTTTGAAGCATTGGGAAAAATCCGGTATGCAGCGAAGGAATCGCCGTGTATGGTATACCCCAAAGAAGATGGGACGATTCGCGTTGTCTTTTCACAGCCGCAGCGTGCGGTTACGAGAGGACAAGCATTAGTGTTGTACGATGCTGCTACGGGAGAACGAGTTCTTGGCGGCGGCGTAATTTTATAGATGAAAGAGGAGATAAAGCGTGTCAACAGAACATATTCGCAATTTTTCTATTATTGCCCATATTGACCATGGTAAATCGACGTTGGCTGACCGCATGCTGGAAATGACTGGCACTGTTCCCAAACGGGAAATGGAAGCGCAACTGTTGGATACGATGGATTTGGAACGCGAACGGGGCATTACAATTAAAGCGCAGTCAGCTCGTTTGATTTATGATGCCAAAGATGGCAAACAATATACACTCAACTTGATTGATACACCGGGGCATGTCGATTTTAACTACGAAGTGTCTCGCAGCTTGGCAGCTTGTGAAGGGGCCTTGCTTGTTGTTGACGCGACGCAAGGTGTGGAAGCGCAGACATTAGCGAATGTATATTTAGCCTTGGAACATGATTTGGAAATCATTCCAGTTATTAATAAAGTAGATTTGCCAAGTGCCGATCCACAGCGGGTTTGCCAAGAAATTGAAGATGTTATCGGTTTGGATGCATCAGATGCGATTATGATTAGTGCCAAAACCGGACTGGGTGTCGATAAAGTACTGGAAGCGGTCGTACAGCGTATACCGGCACCGGAAGATGCATCGGATAAACCGTTACGCGCCCTTATTTTTGATTCCCATTTTGATGCCTATAAGGGAGCTATTGCCAACATTCGTGTCATGGAAGGCTCTATCAAACCGGGACAGCGTATTCGCATGATGGCTACAGGAAAAGAATTTGAAGTCATCGAAACGGGGGTATTTTTACCGCAAATGCATCCGATTCCGTCTTTGGAATGCGGCAGTGTAGGCTATTTGGCAGCCAGTATGAAAAATGTCCGCGACTGCCGTGTAGGCGATACGGTTACCTTAGCGGATAACCCGGCAGCGGAAGCGTTACCTGGATATCATAAAGCTGTGCCGATGGTGTATTGCGGCTTATATCCGGTAGAAACGAATGATTATGATAATCTGCGCGATGCCTTGGAAAAACTGCATTTGAATGATGCGGCCTTGCTGTTTGAACCAGAAACATCCAGTGCTTTGGGATTTGGGTTCCGTTGCGGTTTCTTGGGCCTGCTGCATATGGATGTCGTTCGGGAACGGCTGGAACGAGAATATAATTTATCGCTGATTACGACGGCACCGTCTGTTATTTATCATGTCTATTGCACGGACGGGACGATGGTAGAAGTCGATAATCCGGCTATGATGCCGGATATGACCAAAATCGATCATATTGAAGAACCTCTTGTTAAAACGACAATCATCATTCCGAAAGATATGGTTGGCACGGTCATGGAAATTTCCCAGAATCGCCGCGGTCAATATGTCACCATGGATTATTTGGATGAAACGCGTGTGTCCTTGGTATATGATTTGCCGTTGTGTGAAATTTTATATGATTACTTTGATGTACTAAAATCAGCAACCCGGGGCTATGCATCATTGGATTATGAACTTCATGGTTATCAGACATCGCCGATGGTCAAGATGGATATTCTGATTAACGGCGAAGTTGTCGATGCTTTAAGCGTTATTGTTCATCGTGAATTTGCGGCTCGTCGCGGTCGTGCGTTGGTAGAAAAACTTCGCAGCTTAATACCGCGTCAGCTCTTCCAAATTCCGATTCAGGCGGCTATTGGCAATAAAATTATTGCCCGTGAAAATGTCGCAGCCCTTCGTAAAGACGTACTGGCGAAGTGCTATGGCGGTGATATTTCCCGTAAGCGTAAGTTGTTGGAAAAGCAAAAAGAAGGCAAGAAGCGCATGAAACAATTTGGTACCGTCGAAATTCCGCAGGAAGCTTTCATGGCTGTACTGCAAGTTGATGATACATGATTGGGTTGTATATACACATTCCCTTTTGTGTGCATAAATGCTTGTATTGTGATTTTCCATCGTATGGCGGCGTTCGACAGTATATTCCCGGGTATGTACAGGCTCTTTGTCGGGAAATTAAGACCTGGGCTGGTAAGGGCTTGCAGGCAGATACCGTATATTTTGGTGGCGGAACACCGTCTTTATTGACGGCTTCTCAACTCGCTCAGATTATGGAAGCATTGCAGCAAACCTTTTATTTGACTCATGATGCGGAAATTACGCTGGAAGCCAATCCGGACAGCATGGATACAGCCTATGCCGCAGATATTGCATCCCTGGGCGTTAATCGAGTGAGTTTAGGTATTCAGTCTTTTGATGACCGCATGCTGCAGTTTTTAGGCAGAGTCCATACGGCAGAGCAGGGAAAAGATGCTGTAGAAGCGGTATGGAACGGCGACATTGAAAATATATCCATTGATTTGATGTATGGATTGCCCCATCAAACGCAGTCCATGGTTCAGCATGATATGGATATGTTAGCAGCGCTTCCTATCTGTCATGCCTCGATATATTCACTGATTGTAGAGGAACATACCCAGTTATGGGCAGGCTTGCAGCAGCATAATTTTACACTGCCTTCTGATGAAAACGTTGAGGCCATGGGCCGTGCAATTCACAACACAATGCATCAATTAGGCTATGCGCATTACGAAATTTCTAGTTATGCCAAATCGGGAAAACGCTCACGGCATAACTGTAAATATTGGCAGTATATGCCGTATATTGGATTTGGCGTATCGGCCCATTCCTTTTATCAACAGACGCGCTGGGCTAATATTGCTAATATTCCTCAATACATACGCCAAGCTGGTCGGCACAGCCTGGTGAAAGACAAGATTGTGATTGACGAAAAAAGGGCACAGGAAGATTATTGTTTTTTGGCACTGCGCATGCATGACGGTATTTCATATCAAGACTTTGAAATGCGGTTCGGTACAACGATAGAAAACGAATTTGGTACGGTACTAGCGCGATTATTTAAGCAAAACTTGTTGGAAAAGACAAAGGAAGGATGTTGTCTGAGCAGCCTGGGCTTGGCTTATGGAAATTATGTATTCAGCCAATTTATACGCGAATAGAAAACGCGCTATTATGCGGCAGAGCAGCTGTTGAGAGGGTGTTTGTTCGTAGTTGTGGGATTGACAAGGAGTACCATTTTAGCTATAATTACATTGTGTGCAGTAAAAGCACTCCCTATCATACCTTGGAGGGAGGGATAACAGAATGGCAGAAATCAGAGTTGGTAAAAACGAAACGTTAGATAGCGCACTTCGCCGCTTCAAACGTTCTTGCCAAAAGGCAGGTGTTCTTTCCGAAGTTCGGAAACGTGAACACTATGAAAAACCGAGTGTACGGAGAAAGAAAAAATCCGAAGCAGCACGTAAACGGAAGTACAGAGCATAATCGTCGTTAGTAAGAAGGGTGATACCGTGTCTCTTAAAGAAGAACTGCTTCAGGATATGAAAGATGCAATGCGAGCTAAAGAATCCGGAAAAACAGCGTTGTCTGTTATTCGCATGGTTCGTTCATCCATTCGTAACACGGAAATCGATGGCAAGTGTGAACTGGACGATGCCGGTGTGGGAGCAGTCATTGCAAAAGAAATGAAACAACGTAAAGAATCATTGGCTGATTTTGAAAAAGCAGGCCGTGAAGATTTAGTGGAACAAGTAAAAGCTGAAATGGCCGTATTGGAAAAATATATGCCGAAACAGCTGACAGCAGACGAAGTACGTCAAATTGTAACTGCTGCCGTAGCTGGCAAAACGGGCCTCAAGATGGGTGACGTTATGAAGCTGGTTATGCCGCAGGTCAAAGGCAAAGCAGATGGCAAAGTTGTTTCACAAGTTGTTAGAGAAATTTTACAAAAAAATTAGTTTTTTTAGATTTTCTATAGATTATCTATTGACAAATAAACTGATTGATTGTATGATTTTATCATGATTTGAAAAATAAAATAAGTCATGAAAACAAAGTCAAAGAAGACTTCGAGTTCTTAGGTATAGTAGTATACCTTGGAATCGAAGTCTTTTTTTTAACCAAAAGGAGGAAACTAGAATGACTAAAGATGATTTAGTTTATGTAATCCCTGCAGGTCAATATGGTAAAGAAGGTGTTCTTGCTTTATTAGAACAACATCCGGAAATAAAATTTGTATCTCTTGTTGGTGTCGATTTAGCCGGTAATGATACGGATGAAAAAATTCCTATTTCCGTTTTCTTTGATGAATATGATAAATTCTTTAATGCTACTGCATTTCAGACAGATGGTTCTTCTGTTGTACTGCCGGGAATTGCTACCTTGTCTAATGCACGTGTAGATATTAAAGCCGATCCGGGCGTTAACTGGTTTGTCGATTACAACGACGGCAATGTTGATCCGGAAACAGGCAAACCTGTAGGTACATTGCGTATTCCAAGTTTCCTGCGCCATGCAACGGGCTTTATTGATTCTCGTTCTATTTTGCGTAACACGACGGATTATGTTGGCGAACAGATTTTAGCATTAGTTAAAAAATATGGCATCAAAGGGTTGTCTGTCAATCCCGATGATATTGAAAAAATCGTATTTACGACAGCTACAGAATTGGAATTCTGGGTTAAAACACCGAGCCAGGACGTTGAAACACGACTCCTTTCTGCTTCTCAGAAAATGCAGGAACAGTATTGGCAGCGTACACACGGCGTCGTTCGTACCGCGTTGGAACAGACTGTCGAACGCCTTGAAAAATATGGCTTGCAGCCAGAAATGGGCCATAAAGAAGTTGGTGGTATCAAAGCACAGATTGATGATTCCGGTAAATTAATCTTCGTTTTGGAACAGTTGGAAGTCGACTGGAAATTCTCCAATGATCCTGTACAAACGGCAGATAACGAAATCCAAGCTCGTATTATCGTTCGTGAAGTATTCCGTGAAAATGGGTTGGAAGTTACCTTCCAAGCTAAACCAATTCATGGCGTTGCTGGTTCCGGTGAACATACACACTTCGGCATTGGTGCTATCTTGAAAAATGGCAAATTCGTCAACCTCTTTAACCCGGATGACATGAATAAAGAATTCTTATCGTCTGTTGGTTATGGTGCTATTATGGGCCTGTTGAAACATTACGAAGTTATCAATCCGTTTGTTTCGGCTACAACAGACTCCCTTAATCGCTTAAAACCGGGCTTTGAAGCTCCTGTCTGCATTGTTACGGCTCTTGGCGGTGAAACACCGGATGTTCCGACACGTAACCGTTCGGTCCTTGCTGGCTTGATTCGTGATATTGCCAGCCCGAATGCAACACGTTTTGAACTTCGTGCCCCGAACCCATTTACCAATACGTACATTACGATTGCTATGTGCTATTTGGGTGCGTTGGATGGCATCAAATATGCTCTTTCCAGCGGCAAATCGACAAGCGAACTCCTGGCTGAATTGTCTAAGAAACCGGGCGAAGCGGCCGATTACCTTGAAAAAGATCGCGCATATCGTTCAGAAGTCGATGTATTTGAAGCATTCTCTGATGCTGAACGTGATGCTATGTTTGGCAAAGCACCGCGTACCGTTTGGGAAAACTTCAAAGGTCTTACCAACTATCCGGAAAAACTGGACGACCTCGCTTGTGACGCTTTCCAGAAACGGTTAATGGAATCCTTCAAAGAAGGCGCGTTGAGCCGTTGGGCTTTGGAACTTCAGTTCCGTACAATTCCGGACAACTTGTCCAAAGTTATTAGTGCTAAACAGCTGCATATCGACGGCGACAGCAATCCACTGGAAGTAGAACGCTGGACTAAGATTAATGCACTGCGTACTGAATTAGGCCGTGATACCGAAAAGAGCCCGTCTATTTTCTCACGCATTAAAGCAGCATTGTCTACGGGTGATTATGATACAGCATCCGATTTGATGGTAGCTATGAATGATAAAATGGATGAATTGGCTGACTTGTATTATGAATATTCACACAATGCATTCTAAGGTTTCCTACCTTTAATACAAACTGCGTACCTGTATAAGGTGCGCAGTTTTTTTCTAAAATGAAACGGTTTTGTTACAGTTAGATGACAACTAGGTGCCTAAATGAACAATTTTGAATAAATAATTAAAATAAAAGGAATAAAATTCTAGACATTATAGAAATTTCATATGCAATAATTGCAAATAACACTGAAATATAAGAAGTGATTAGAATATTATCTGCTGTACACAAAACTGTAAAACAGTACATATATACAATATAAAAAACGTGACAAATGAATTGTTTGCTGATATACTATAGTCAATCTCAAGAGAGAGAACGTAGTAAGAAGTATCAAAGGGAGGTTGATTTATATGAAAAAGAATGTATTTGCAGTTTTGACAGCGTTGACGGTTTGTGTATCCGGGGCCGCATTTGCAGCACCGCAGACGACCTTCCAAGAAGGCCAGGTACAAGTAGATGTAGGCGCAATGAATGCAAAGTCAGAAATTGGGAATTTTAATTCCGACTCCAAATGGAATTTTCAAGGCGGCGTA
Organism: uncultured Megasphaera sp.; assembly: GCA_934202965.1. Classification (GTDB taxonomy): domain Bacteria; phylum Bacillota; class Negativicutes; order Veillonellales; family Megasphaeraceae; genus Megasphaera. The sequence continues at coordinate 70,788 of CAKPYN010000008.1, read as the reverse complement.
ACCTATGGTGTATCGGATAAAGCAGCTATTCAGTATCAGTACAGTGGATTAAGTACGGATATTAATGGTCATGATGCAACCAAAGGCAATCAGCAGGAAGTCAACTTAGTCTATTCGTTAAATAACAATGTTGCAGCCTATGCTGGATATAACCGCATTGATAATGACTTTAGACATGGTTACAGTACCACCAATAATGTAGCTCAAGTTGGTTTAATTGGCAAAGCACCGTTGGCAGATAACTTAGATGTCTATGGCAAAGTCGGTGTTGGGACCAAGGATACGACAACTTGGGAAGCCGGTCTTTCTTATAAGGCAACAGATGATTTAGATATTAATGCCGGTTATCGGTATGTCGATACGGCAGGACGTCACGACAATGATTCCAGCGTTACATACAAAGGATTTGTTACCGGTCTTTCCTATCGGTTTAACAGCTAATGGATTATAGTAACATAGCATAATATGATGTGATATAAAAATCCGTCCTTTACTCATATGAGTAAAGGACGGATTTTTTTTGTAGTCATGGACTGGCAGTACGAAGTAATATAGTTTATTTTCCTTTTAAGCAAATCGAAAGCCAATGCGGCAGTGGCAGGCGATTAATGATAGATGCGTAGGCAGCTGCACAGCCGGCAACGATGCAATAGATAGCAATAATATGTACGGAACGCAGATAGAGATGAAAATGAGCAGCTAAGCCCGTGCAGAGGCTGAGAAAAACAGGATGGACAAGATAGATAGGATAGGAATAATTGCCGAGCATGGAAAAGAGACGATGCATCCAGATGGGTACGGTATGGCATTCCCACCAATAGAGTAAAAACAGCATTGTCGATAGGGTGTACAGCATGCCGATAGGACTGAGCTGATGAATGGTAAAGACGGCAGATAACGCATCGTAGTGCAAATAATGCATGACGCTCCAGTAAGCCGCAATCATACCGACCGTTGTTAGCAGTTGGAATACATTGACGCAGAAGGCATGATTTCGAAGCCACTGGACACTGGATGTAAAGTGTTCGGCTGTAAAAGCACCAAACATGAAGATAAACAAATAATGGAATACAATATAATTCAGACGAAACGCAAAGGCATCTTTGATCCACGGGCTGGCATCTTGCGGTACGGACCACAAATAGCTGGAATAAAAGTTAAATATCATATTGGCTGCCAGTAAGAACGTAAAGGAAACCCAAGGCTTACGGTTCATGAGACGCAGCAGTGAACGCCAAAGGGGCATTAGCACGTAGAACCAAAGGAGAATCACTAAAAAATAAATATGATACATAGCCAGTCCGTACCAAAGCGTTCGAACTAAGGATGTTGGTTGAAATACATTAAAATTATGACTTAACACGGATACATAGACCATATAAAACAAGGACCAGGCTACATAAGGAACGAACACCGTACGACCTCGACGATGTAAATAGTCTTTGTAGTTAAAGGGTTGAGATAACGGTTGGCTGTAAAACATACCGAAGGCAGATAAAAAGAAAAATGCCGGCACAGAAAATCGGGACAAAATTTCCAATATGGCAACGAGTCCCAAATTGGGTGTAGGATTGACAATAGCAACTGATCCGACATGAATGGCGATGACGCCGAGCATACAAAGGCCTCGCATATAATTGATAGAATGAATAAAACGTTTTGACATCTGGCACCTCTGACGATACAATAAATTAATGACAAGACATAGAATCTATTAGATACTCTATGGTATAATAAATAGATGTATTTATTATACCAAATTTTGTAAATTTAGGTAGGGATAGAACACATGAATGACAGGTTGTTATATGGTATTACGCGAACAGGGCTGTTGCTGGCGGTTACTCTGCTTTTACAGGGAATGCGGCTTTTGTTTCCCATTCCACCGCAGATAAGTATGTTTTTAATTGGGTCCCTTGTCAATGCGTGTTTGGTCTTGGCTGTTTTAAAGATTGGCTGGAAATCCGGCTTGGTCGTTGCTTGTATTACGCCAGTTTTTGCTTGGCTGGAAGGCATGTTGCCATTTTTTCCGTTTATTTTTCCGACAGCCATAGGAAATAGCGTATTTATTGGGGCAATCTATCTGTTGCGGACCTATCGTCTGCTTGGATTATATGGAGCGGCATGTTGTAAAATGGCTGCCATCTATAGCGCATTTTATGTCTTGTTTGGCTGTTTAGAGTTTCCAGAAACCGTGCGGCATATGATACTCATGAGTATGAGCTGGCCCCAATTGGTTACAGGCGTATTGGGAGGAACGATTGCTTATCGCATTGCCAAACGCATTCATGTGGCATGATAGGTTACTACGTAGGAGGAATATACCATGAGCATGTTGTATTATATACCCGCCGTGATTGGCATTTTATTTATTATTGTAGGTACGTATCATGGCTGGAAATTACGGGCATTGACACGACACTGCACGGCGGCGACGACAGGAAAATTACTGGGTTTTGAAGAGAAAAAAATGAAAAGCGGTAATTTGTATTTTCCTGTTGTGGAATTTAAAGTCAATCATAAAACATATAAAAGCAAATATAAAATTGGCAATGCCGAATGGCAAAGTGTAGCCGGTGATGCGGTGGATGTACGGTATAATCCAGCCAATCCAGATGAAATTTATTTGTATCATGAACAGAATATTTGGCAGCAGTATGCCAGTCCATTTTTCATTATTGTTGGAGGATTTATTTTTATTTTGGCATATTACTATGTTCTGTAAGTTTCACAACAATAAAACTATATGAGTGAAATACGATTATCACATAAAAGGAGCAAGACGGAGTGAATGAATAAACAGGCTGTTAATGAAAAAGCTATCCAGGCGATGGCGCAATTTTTAGATGCATTAGGTGTAGATATAAAAGCATTAGGCATGGAAAAAACGCCCTATCGAGTTGCCGAAGCATTTGGACAATTTTTTTCCGGCTTAAAGGAAAATCCTGATGCTGAATGGGAAAACCCGATTCGGACGCAGACCAATGGATTAGTGGCTGTTCGGCACATTCGATTCCATTCTATGTGTGAACATCATTTACTGCCATTTTTTGGAACTGTCCATATTGCGTATTATCCCAAAAATGGATGTATAGCCGGATTTGGACATTTTGTGCAGGCTGTAGATATATTAGCCCGCCGTCCGCAACTGCAGGAACGGTTGACAGAGCAGCTTTGTCAATCCATTAATACCGGATTACAGCCGGAAGGGGTATTGGTTATTGTACAGGCAACGCATCTTTGTCTGACTATGCGCAGTGCTTTGGCATCGGATTCCAATATTATTACGGCCTCATCCTGCGGTTGTTTGGCAGCTGGCACGGAAGCGTATAAAGAAGCTTGGGATATGCTCATGGCCGGACAGCACAGTGATGCTGTTCAGAAAGGATAAGTATGGATACAATTACGTTGCAGGGGATGGCGTTTTATGGATATCATGGCTGCTTGGCGGAAGAACAACAACATGGCCAGCCCTTTTATGTAGATGCCGTTCTTCACATGAATTTAGCTGTTGCCGGAGCTAGTGATGCCCTGACAGATACAGTTGATTACAGTAAGGTATATGCTATCATTCAGGAGATTGTCGAAACGAGAAAATATCAGCTCATTGAACGATTGGCTCAAGTGATTGCCGATACGGTACTAACGCAGTTTGCTGTGGATGCAGTAACTATTACGGTACATAAGCCGCATGCGCCGATTGGCGGCCCCATTCATGATGTAGCCGTAACGATAGAAAGGACGCATCATGCATAAGTATTATTTAAGCTTAGGTGCTAATTTAGGAAATCGGGAGCAGACACTGCATCAAGCTATTATGATGCTGCAAGACAATACTTCATTGTGCGTAACGGCTGTATCTTCATTATATGAAACGCCGCCTTGGGGAAAATTAGATCAGCCGGCGTTTATTAATATGGCTTGCATAGTAGAAACGAATTGTTCCGGCATATCGCTGTTGACTGTTTGCCAAGAGATAGAGCAAAAATTGGGACGCGTACGGCATGAAAAATGGGGAGCCCGCACGATGGATATTGACATTGTTTATAGTGATGATGTCGTCAGCCATACGGACAGACTGGAAATACCCCATCCGTATATCACGCAGCGGGCCTTTGTGCTCGTGCCGTTACAGGAAATAGCCCCGGCGTTACAAATACAGGGAAAACCTATTTCGTATTGGCTGCAGCAGCTGCCGGATGTGCAAAACATAACGAAAATAACGGATTAGTCAAGAGGAAAGGGAGGAGCATGACATGGAGAAAATATTGATAGCCGATGATGAACAATTGATGCGTCAACTGGTTATTGATTTTTTGCAGCCTGAAGGATATGAAATGCTGGAAGCAGCAGATGGTAAGGAAGCCTTGCAGATATACCATGAGCAGCATCCGGATTTAGTATTGTTGGATGTGATGATGCCAGGATATGATGGTTGGACAGTTTGCCGGGAAATTCGTCGGGAATCATCTATCCCCATTATGATGCTGACGGCTAAAGGAGAAGAAATTGACCAGCTCTTTGCCTATGATTTGGGCGTTGATGAATATATTACCAAACCGTTCAGTCCTAAAATTTTGGTTGCCAAGATAAAAGCATTGTTACGGCGCACACAAAAAGAAGAAAATGAAATCACGGCGGCAGCCGATGGCGTATCGATAGATCAAGAAGCGCGTCAAGTTGTATTAGACGGTAAAAATATAGATCTTAGCCCGACAGAATACAAGCTGCTCACGTATTTGGTCACCAATGCCGGTAAGGCACTCAGCCGTCGGCAAATTCTCAATAAAGTATGGAATTATGACTATTACGGTGACTTACGCACCGTCGATACCCATATCAATCGCCTGCGTATTAAATTAGGCGATAAAGGCAAATATATTCAAACCGTGCGCGGCTACGGATACCGCTATGATGCCAAATGATACGATTATCACTTCGCATGAAATCGGGCTTGTATGTGATTGGCTTTACGTTATTTTTTGTTGTCACCTTGATGATAGCGATTGGTGTTGGCTTCAACGAATTTTTTTATTCGATGAAAAAAGACGGCATGATAGAAGCCAGCAAAGAAATCAGCGCGATTTATAAAGCCAAACAGATGGATGGCGAAAGTCAATTCGATATGATCAGCCAAAACATAGGGGCTGAAATTCTTATTATTGATAATAGCCAGCTTGTGTATTCATCTCGCCCGGGTCGGCGCATTTTTATTGGACCGCCTAAAAATAATCAAAACGTGGTTGTTGCCGTAGGAAAAGAGGCCGAAGCCAAAGCGCATCAAGAAAATGTCGAGCAGCCCAAACATATTCAAGAGATGATCGATTTGCTGAAAGGACGGCAGCCTGATGAAGCCGAACTGGGAAAGGTAAAATATTATCAGCCGAGTGAAACATTTCAATACTTTAACCTGATTTCCCGCATTGAAGGGCAGTCTTACGTACTTATCAGCCAGCCTGTAGCACCGATGCAGAAAACGATTAGTATTGTACAGCATTTTATCTTTACATGTGGTATTATTTGGTTGATTATTGCCGTGATAGGAACCATTTTATTAACCAATAAAATGGTAAAGCCCTTGCTGGAATTAAAAAAAATATCCGTTGCCATGACGCATCTGAATTTTACGCAAAAATGGCGTGGTAATAATACCGATGAAATTGGTGAACTCGGCAATAGTTTAAATACCCTGTCAGACCAGTTGAATCAGGCATTGGATGAATTACAGAAATCCAATGACAAACTCAAACAACAGTTAGATAAGGCCAAGGAAGTAGAACATATGCGAAAGTCCTTTATCTTTGCTGTATCTCATGAATTAAAAACACCACTGGCAATCATACAAGGGTATGCAGAAGGATTGGACAGCTTGCAAAGTGATGAAAAAACACGACAGCGGTACTGCAAGGTCATTCAAAATGAAACCGTAAAAATGGATAATTTGGTAAAAAGTCTGCTCAATTTATCGCGGTTGGAAACAGGCGCATTTAAACTGGAAAAAATGGCCTTTGATTTTGGTGCTCTTATTGATGAAGCGAAGGTACGCTTTGCCAGAACGGTGCGAAAAAAAGAAATTACCATGACCTGGAATTTGCCGACGGATATGACAGCCTATGGCGATCCGGAACAAATCGACTGCATTATGAGTAATTTTTTGAGTAATGCCATTGACTATACGCCGAAGGGAAAAGAAATCACCGTTATTGCTGAAGATATAGGACAACAATACAAAGTGTATATTTATAACCAGGGTATTCAGATTCCTGAAGAATATCAACAGCGTATTTGGGAACCTTTTTACAAAGTGGACACGGCAAGAAGCCGCAATGTACAGCGTACGTTTGGCGGCCATGGCCTGGGATTGGGAATTGTTGCAGAACTCGTCAAACTGCACGGACAATCGTATGGTGTATACAACACAGATGATGGCGTTACCTTTTGGTTTACCATAGCGAAAGCAAAAATAGAATAAGATGCAGATATCTGTTTATCTTTTTACGCAGAAAGATAAACAGATATTTTTTTGTATATATGGAAATGCTTATTGGTCATGGAAAAAATTCCTTTACAATCATGCGTTTTAAACGGATCATAGATAGTATAATAGGGGGTTATCATATAGTATAACTTTTCGAAAACACGTTTAGATACGATGGGAGTGATACCAATAGAAACGTATGAATTACTAATACATCAAAAATCATGTATCGCTGTGATCGGATTGGGATATGTTGGATTGCCCTTGGCTGTTGCCTTCGCAAACAAGGTTCGTGTGATTGGGTATGATTCCAATACAGAAAAAATAGGTGCGTTACGATCGCATATTTATAGATATTACCAAATTGATGCATATGAGGACCATCGCGGAAGGTGTAGAAACAAAAGAACAATATGAATTTTTGCGAGATCATGATTGTGATGTGATAAAAGGCTTTTATTTTGCAAAACCAATTCCTGCCGATAAATTTGAAACGATGTTATAAGATCAATTGGTTTTTCGTATAGGCTGCGATTGAAATTAACTGTATTGAGTACGCTCATAAAGTTATAATGGTTCATTAACTTTAAGACAGGGGGGCATAATGGAAAATAAATCAAAAAAAGAACCTTTGCAATATGAAAGGCGTGCCTGTTTTGCAAAGGTTTCGTAGGAATCTTATTTTATTTGCAGCGTATGATAGATGGTTCCATCTATCGTTTTCCAGTAGAACGTTGTGTCTTCCAAGGTCATATAACTATGAGGTGAATTTTCTTTAGGCAGAGAAATGGAGCCGGGATTGAGGTAATATTGCTGTATGCCAAATGGCTGCCATGCTGGTACATGGGTATGACCGTGAAGAAGAATATCTCCCGGCTGAAGCGGCGGCACATGCTGGAGATTATGGATATGGCCGTGTGTGGCAAACAATAGATGACTGCCGACAGACAATAAGGCATAGTCAGCCAGTATAGGAAATTCTAATACCATTTGGTCTACTTCGCTGTCGCAGTTGCCGCGTACACAGACGATTTGCTGTTTGTACGCGTTGAGCTGTGCCAATACGTCCTTGGGGCTATACTCTTTGGGCAGGTCATTGCGGGGGCCGTGGTAGAGAATGTCGCCAAGCAAGATCAGACGAGATGCTTGTTCTTTTTGAAACTGCCCTAGCAATTGTTGGCAGTAGTAGGCTGAGCCATGAATATCAGATGCGATGACATATTTCACAATACTTCTCCTTTACTTATTCACAGTGAGATAGGTTATATTTAAAATGTTCCTGGTCTTCAGGAAGAATCAATTGGGATTGACTGTCTTTTTCTGTAATCAGGCGAACGGGACGACAGGGATTTCCGTAGGCAAGATAATGGTCTGGTATATCTTTGGTAACGACACTGCCTGCGCCAATGACCACGTTATTTCCAATATGGACGTCGTCAATGACGATGACATTACTGGCAATCCATACATTGTTTCCAATATGAATACCTTTGGCATATTCAGCCATGGTCATTTTTCCCTGCGGATTTAATCCTAATCGTTCTTGCGCCAATAAGGGATGATTGGTGGCCATTAGGGAAACATTAGGCCCTAAGCATACATTATCGCCAATATAAATCGGGCCGTCATCCATGACGGTCAGGTTAAAGTTGGCAAAAAAATTATTGCCTATATGGGTATGACAGCCGTAATTAAACTGCAGGGGCCCTTGAAAATAATACACATCGCCAATAGATGCGAGTATGTTTTTAAGGATAGGCTGTCGTTCCGGGTCACTTTCATCAAGTTGATTAAAACGAAGACAGGCACGATGTGCTTTGCGTTTGCATTGGACTAATTCGGGTGCGCGATTATTAAACATGCAGCCTGCCATGATCTTTTCTTCTTCGGTCATGCTGTATCACCTCAGATATAAATTTTACCACACTTGTATCATACTGGGTTGCTATCGAAAAAGCAAGCCTTCGTGTATACAGGAAAGGACTCTGTACATATGTTTGTCATCATGGTATACTATGTTAATCAATAACTATTATTTTTTACTTTGCCAAAGCGAGGTAATGGTATGGATATACAATCGCATTTAAGTAAAGATTATGATACATCCCATCCGTTTCATGTTGTAGCTCCCTATGAGCCAATGGGAGATCAGCCGGAAGCTATTCAGTCACTGGCCAATGGCGTGAAGTCGGGGCAATGGGCACAGGTATTATTGGGAGCGACAGGGACCGGTAAAACATTTACAATGGCAAAAGTCATTGAAGCGGTACAAAAGCCGACGCTGGTCATTGCCCATAATAAAACATTGGCAGCTCAGCTTTGCAGTGAATTTAAAGCGTTTTTTCCGGACAACGAAGTGGCTTATTTTGTCAGTTACTATGACTATTATCAGCCGGAAGCGTATATTGCTTCGACAGATACGTATATTGAAAAAGATGCATCTATTAATGATGAAATTGATAAGCTTCGCCATTCTGCAACGATGAGTTTGTTTGAACGGCGTGATGTGATTATTGTGGCCTCTGTTTCTTGTATATACGGGTTGGGCGATCCGGAAGACTATAGTGAATTGGTCGTATCGCTGCGGCTGGGGCAGGAAAAAACGCAAGAAGAAATTCTGCATAAGCTAGTAGATATTCAATACACGCGTAATGATATGAATTTGGAACGTGGTACATTTCGAGTTCATGGCGATACGATTGAAGTCATGCCGGCGGCTTATGATAATACTGTTATTCGGATTGAAATGTTTGGTGATGAAATTGACCGTCTGACAGAAGTAGATGCATTGACAGGCGAAGTACTTGCAGAACGAAATCATGTGGCGATTTATCCGGCAAGTCATTACGTTACGACAAAAGATAAAATGGAACGAGCTCTGGGGACGATTCGTACGGAATTGAACGCGCGGCTGAAAGAGCTAAAAGAAAGCGGCCATTTGCTGGAAGCACAGCGACTGGAACAACGTACGCGATATGATATGGAAATGATGGAAGAAATGGGCTATTGCTCGGGCATTGAAAATTATTCCCGTCATTTAGCAGGCCGAAAAGTCGGAGAAGCACCGTATACGTTGCTGGATTACTTTCCAGATGATTTTTTAATTATGATTGACGAATCTCATGTAACACTGCCGCAGTTGCGGGCCATGTATGTCGGAGACCGGTCACGTAAAGAGAATTTGATTGAATATGGGTTCCGTTTGCCCTCGGCACTGGATAACAGGCCGTTAAAATTTGAGGAATTTGTGGAACGCATCAATCAGATTATTTATGTTAGTGCCACACCGGGATCCTACGAAATGGAAGTACAGACCAATTTAGCCCAACAGATTATCCGGCCGACGGGATTGTTGGATCCAATGGTAGAAGTGCGTCCGACGACGGGACAAATGGATGATTTATTAGGCGAAATCCGTCAGCGCGTGGCCAAAAAAGAACGAGTACTCATCACGACACTAACGAAAAAGATGGCAGAAGACTTAACAGATTATTTAAAAGAAATGGGAGTACTTGTTCGCTATTTGCATTCAGATATTGCCACTATTGAACGGGCCGAGATTATTCGGGATTTGCGTGCCGGCGTATTTGATGTACTCGTGGGAATTAATCTATTGCGTGAAGGATTGGATATGCCGGAAGTATCGTTAGTGGCTATTTTAGATGCTGATAAAGAAGGATTTTTGCGTTCGGATACGTCATTGATTCAGACGATGGGCCGCGCAGCCCGCAATGTTAATGGAATAGTTATCATGTATGCTGATAAAATTACCGATTCCATGGCGCGGGCCGTCGATGAAACACAGCGTCGCCGGAAAGTACAAGATGAGTATAATAAGAAGCACCATATTATTCCGCGGTCTATCCAAAAAAATGTTGTCAATCTAATCGAATTGACAAAGGTTGCGGAAGAAGGCAAAGCCTATCATAAGGGTAAAGAAGAACCAATGACAAAAGAAGCCTTGCATAAAGTAATTCGTACGCTAACGCAGCAAATGAAAGAAGCTGCTAAAAATTTGGAATTTGAAAAAGCGGCTAAACTGCGTGATAAATTGGGAGAATTACGACAGCAGTTGAGTGCGATGAGCCATGATGATACGCTGCCTAAGGAAATGCAGGGTACGGATATGCCGTCCGCTCGATATGTGCGGAAAATGAAACGGCCTGATGTGAAACGGAAGAAAAATAAGTAATAGGGTATAGCAAGGTTGGAAAAGAAGGAGCAGTCAAATAGGGTATGCAAGATAAATATATTGTAATTAAAGGAGCAAGACAGCATAATTTAAAAAATATAGATGTACAAATACCACGGGATAAGTTAGTCGTGTTTACGGGATTGTCCGGTTCGGGTAAATCATCCTTAGCGTTTGATACGATTTATGCGGAAGGACAGCGGCGTTATGTGGAATCCTTGTCGGCATATGCACGGCAGTTCTTGGGGCAGATGGATAAACCTGATGTAGATTATATTGAAGGATTATCGCCGGCCATTTCGATTGACCAAAAAACAACCAGTCGGAATCCTCGTTCTACTGTAGGAACCGTAACGGAAATTTATGATTATCTGCGCCTGTTGTATGCTCGAGTTGGCGAAGCGTATTGTCCCAAATGCGGCAAACCCATTCGCCAGCAAACCATCGAACAAATGGCAGATGCTGTAATGGCACTCGGTGAAGGGGAAAAAGTCATGATTATGGCCCCTGTCGTGGATGGACGAAAAGGAACCCATCAAAAAATATTATCCCGTTTAGTTAAAGAAGGATATGTTCGGGTACGTGTGGATGGCAATATATATACCTTATCCGATGATATTCCCTTGGAGAAAAATAAAAAACATACGATTGATGTGATTATTGACCGTTTAGTGATTAAAGACAGTATTATGACTCGCCTGACCGATTCGTTGGAAACGGCAGCAAAGCTGTCCGATGGGATTGTACATATTTTTCAAATGAGTACGAAAAAAGTTGTTACGTTTAGTCAGCATTTTGCCTGCCCCGATTGCCATGTCAGCTTGCCGGAAATTGAGCCGCATTTATTTTCCTTTAATAGTCCTTTTGGGGCTTGCCCGGACTGCTCTGGTATAGGCAGTACGATGGAAGTCGATCCCAAATTAGTGCTGCCAGATACCCATAAAGCATTTATTGATGGTGCAGTCGCAGCACTCAGCAGCAATCCTGACTCGTGGTTTATGCGGCAGCTTGGCGGTTTGTTGCACCTCTACGGATTTTCATTAGAAAACTGTTATGCCGATTTGCCCCGGGAGGTACAACAAAAAGTCTTATATGGTGCTGACGATACATGTGTATTTGAATATGAAAATCTGCGTGGTGAAACGAAACAGTATGAGACAACCTTTGAAGGGGTTATTCCCATGGTGCGGCGTCGGTATAAAGAAGCTTCTTCGGATATGATGCGGGATCAGTTTGGTCAGTTCATGACGGTAAAGCCTTGTATTACTTGCCATGGTACGCGGTTGCGGCGTGAAGCTTTGGCTATTAAAATCGGCGGTTTAAACATTGCAGAGCTGACGGATATGACTGTTCGAGATCTTATCCCATTCTTTGATACGTTGCAGTTAACGCCGAAACAAGAATTGATTGGCAAACAAATTTTTAAAGAAATAAAAGCACGATTGAATTTCTTACAGACTGTAGGATTGGAATATTTGACGCTGTCGCGAACGGCAGGAACGCTCTCGGGTGGTGAAGCCCAGCGAATTCGGCTGGCAACGCAGATTGGCTCCGGACTGGTCGGTGTGTTGTATATTTTAGACGAACCGTCTATTGGTCTGCATCAACGTGATAATGATAAGCTGCTGCAGGCACTGAAGCATTTACGGGATTTGGGAAATACACTAATTGTTGTTGAACACGATGAAGATACGATGCGTGCAGCTGATTTTATATTGGATATTGGCCCGGCAGCCGGTGAACACGGTGGTCGTGTCGTGGCTCAAGGAACAGCTGATGATATTATGACTTGTCCGGAATCTCTTACGGGGCAGTATTTAAAAGGAACGAAATATATTCCCATTCCGACAGTACGGCGCAAGGGGAACGGTTCATTTATTGAAGTTATCGGTGCGGCAGAACATAATCTAAAACGGATTCATGTTGCATTTCCCTTAGGGACGCTGACCGTAGTTACCGGCGTATCCGGTTCCGGAAAATCAACATTAGTAAATGAAATTCTTTATAAAGGATTAGCAGAAGCCGTATATGGTACGCCTCATCGTCCCGGAAAATTTAAAGAAATTAAAGGAACAGAATATATTGATAAAATCATTAATATTGACCAATCTCCGATAGGGCGAACGCCTCGTTCCAATCCGGCTACGTATACAGGCGTGTTCGATTTTATCCGCCAACTGTATAGTCAGACGCCAGAAGCTAAAGTCCGCGGGTATAAAGCCGGCCGGTTTAGTTTTAATGTGAAAGGCGGACGATGCGAGGCCTGCCGCGGCGATGGAATTATTCGCATAGAAATGAATTTTTTGCCGGATGTATATGTTCCGTGTGAAGTATGTCATGGAGCCCGTTATAATCGGGAAACGCTGGAAGTAAAGTATAAAGGCAAAACGATTGCGGATGTGTTAAATATGACTGTTGATGATGCGTGTGAGTTTTTTGCCCATATTCCGCGAATACTTAATAAATTAAAAACACTGCAGGAAGTTGGACTGGGATATATACGCATTGGACAGCCGGCAACTACCTTGTCCGGCGGTGAAGCCCAGCGTGTGAAACTGGCAACAGAACTGTCTAAGCGCAGTACGGGGCGAACGCTGTATATTTTGGATGAACCGACGACAGGCTTGCATACGGCGGATATTCACAAACTGATGGATGTACTGCAGATGCTCGTTGACGGCGGTGATACCGTTGTTGTGATTGAACATAATTTAGACGTTATCAAAGCAGCAGATTATTTGATTGATTTGGGTCCTGAAGGCGGTGACGGCGGCGGTACCGTAGTAGCGACGGGGACACCGGAAGCAATTTGTGAAGTACCGCAATCCTATACAGGTCAATTTTTAAAACCTGTAATGGAACGAACAAAAGCATTCATGGCAAGGGAGCATAATAAATAATGGCCTTGAGTGAAACAGTTTTAGAAAAAGTACGTAATTTGACAACACAGCCAGGTGTATATCTTTGGAAGAATGCCAAAGGACAGATTATTTATGTCGGAAAAGCCGTCAATTTGCGTAACCGAGTACGCAGTTATGTTCGTCATGATGCACGAAGGGCTCCCAAAGTAACGGCCATGATGAGTCATGCTGCAGATTTAGAAACCATTGTTGTAGCCAACGAAATGGAAGCGCTCATTTTAGAAAATACGTTGATAAAAAAACATCATCCGCGCTATAATATTATGCTTCGCGATGATAAAACGTATCCGTATATCAAAGTCACATTGCAAGAGGAGTATCCGCGCATTTTTATGACACGGCGTGTCAGTCGTGATGGAGCTAGATATTTTGGACCTTTTGCTAATGGGCTGGCCGTTCATCGCGTATTGCAATTGATGCAGCGGGCCTTTCGCATTCGTTCCTGCCGGACCATGCAGGCAGATCGGCCTTGTCTGCAGTATCATCTGCATCATTGTGATGCGCCGTGCGTCCATTATATTACTAAAGGGGCGTATCATGAATTGGTGCAGCAGGCTGTAGAGATACTGGAAGGCCGCAATACCGAAATGATTCGTCAGCTGCAGAACCAGATGGAGAAGGCGGCGGCGCAGCTGGAATTTGAAAAAGCAGCGATGTATCGCGATCAAATAGAAGCGGTCAAGGTAATACAAGAACAGCAAAATATACAGGTTGTTGGCGGCCATGACATGGATGTCTTGGGATTTGCGGCTGATGCCGGTCAGACTTGTGTTCAAATTTATATGGTACGGCAGGGACGACTGATAGGACGAGAAACATTTACACTGGAAAATAGTATGGATGAAACAGCAGGGACCCTAACGGCGGCTGTATTAGACCAGTACTATACAGAAAATATGTTTATTCCAGCAGAAATCGCTGTTGCTGCCGTAGATGACTTGGAAGAACATGTACGCCGGTTGAGTTTACTTAAAAAACAGCGTGTTGAAATTATCATTCCCCAGCGAGGCGTTAAGAAAAAATTACTTGTCATGGCCGAAGATAATGCGCGTGTTTTATTGGAACAGCATCGACTGCAATGGCAGCATGATACAGATAAGACGAGTGGTGCCGTGGAAGCCTTGGCACGGATATTGGATTTGCCTCGCCTTCCGGAACGGATGGAGTGTTTTGATATTTCCCATACTCAGGGGATTGAGACAGTAGCTTCTATGGTGGTTTTTGAACATGGTCGGCCGGCGAAACAGGAATATCGACGCTTTAAGTTGAAAACCGTGCAGGGCAAGCCCGATGATTTTAAATCCATGGCAGAAATTATGGGACGCCGGTATGGAGAACGGGACTGGCCAGAGCCGGACCTTATCGTCATTGACGGCGGCAAAGGGCAATTGCATGCAGCATTGCCAATTATTCGAGAAGCCGGATGTGAAGCAACGGTTATTAGTTTGGCAAAACGCATTGAAGAAGTATTTGTAGAAGGCCGCAGTGATTCGATTATTTTAAGTCATCATACACCAGAACTGCAGCTATTGCAGGCTATTCGTGATGAAGCCCATCGTTTTGCCATTACGTATCACCGTAAATTACGGGGCAAACGTAGTTTAGTATCTATATTAGATCATATTGAAGGCATTGGTCCCAAACGGCGTAAAGCATTGTGGACCGCTTTTAAGACACTGCAGGACATGAAACAGGCTTCTATAGAAGAATTGGCAGCCGTACCGACAATGACAAAAGAAACGGCCGAAAATGTCTATTATTTTTTCCGGTTGGGAACAGATGAAAAACGAAAAATAACAAAATCATAGCGTAAAAAAACGGGCGGTAACAAAATGAGAATTTTTAATCCATTTTGTTACCGCTCGTTTGCTATACCGGTTTATGTGTATAGGTTGCAGCAGTATGATTTATTTTCTTAAACATCAAACAAAAAATTTTTCAAGAAATAGGATAGTGCATGATAGCTAAAAACGTTATGCTGCACATTGTTTAGGTTAATGAAGAATATTAATAAAGGTGAGAATGATAGAAGCATTGACCGGGTCAATGATGAGTGAACCGATGAGCGGTATAACAAAGAATGCCGTAGGTGCCGGTCCAAAGAGTTCTGTCATGGCTGTCATGTTGGCAATGGCGTTTGGCGTAGCACCGAGGCCAAAGCCGCAGGCACCGGATGTCATGACGGCAGCTTCGTAGTTTTTGCCCATGACGCGGTAGATGATAAAGTACGCAAAAATGGCCATAAATACAGCTTGGCTGAGTAAAAGAACAATTAACGGAATTGCTAAATCGCTGAGCTGCCAAAGTTTAAGACTCATTAATGCACAGGTCAAGAAGATGGTTAAGCCTAAATTACCTAATACTTCACTTTCGCGTTGATATACTTTGTATACTTTTGTGAAATCAGCAATATTGCGGATGATAGCGGCAGCTAACATAGAACCAATATAGGGAGGAAATACGAGATTAATACTGACAAAAAAATTGCTGATTAAGGTACCTAATCCCATAGCTAGAAACAGATGAGCCATGGCATTCATGAAGCGGCGGTTGTCAATGGTTTGCCCGATTTTGTGTTCATCTTTGTCTGCAGCATCTTTGTTGGATGCTGCATGTTCCAACTTATTGATTTCGTGCTGATAGGACTGCGGGTCCAAGCGTTCGGAATCGGCACTGCTGTGCAAATCAAATTTGTGAACTAGGCGTTCGCCGATAGGACCGCCGATAAGACCGCCGGCAACCAGGCCAAATGTAGCGGCGGCTACGGCAATAGTTGTACCATTTTCCAAACCAATATTTTCTAGCACTGGGCCAAATGCAGCAGCTGTACCATGACCGCCAACCATAGGAATCGAAGCGGTAGCCAGACCAATCAGCGGATCGAGCTGAAAGGCACTGGATAAACCGGCACCAATGACGTCTTGGAGAACAATCAGAACGGTTGTAATAATGGCCATTCGCAGTACCATGATGCCACCTCGTTTAATCAGGCTGAGACTAGCTGTATAGCCGACACTGGTAAAGAACAGCATCATGCAGATATTTTGCATGATTGTATCCTGTTCATAAGTCCATACGCCGTTTTTATATAAGATACAATTCAATAAGGCAAATAAGATGCCGCCGACAACAGGCGCCGGAATACAGTATTTACGTAGAAAACTGATTTTCATGCGTAAAAAAACGCCGACATAATAGACAACAATCGCGGCTGCTAAGGTTTGATAAATATTTAAATGAATTGCCATAATAAAAAATAAGTCCCCTTTCGCAATTATTATTTTTAGTAAGCAGAAATAATAATTAAAAATATACTGAAAATACAATTCAATGCTTATATGATAGCAGAAAAATGATTACAAAACAAATATAAATAAAAGATAACATATATGTAATTCTGTATAGTAATTTGTAAAATTGTTATAAGATGCGGGGGGAGGTATAATAATCAGCTAATCCATGACGCTGTGAAGACTGATGAAAACAAAGAAATTGCATGTCCGTACAGCGCAAATCATATTGCAGCATGTGTTGACCATATGGCGATAAGAGGGGCCATGCTTTTTTTACTTTGGTAATCATGGGAAAGGTGTGTTTTATATTTTTTATAACAGCAGCTCCGGTAGCTGATAACGCTAATATGCGGCCATAGGCAGGACCTTTTTGGTAGGCAATATTCATATCTGGCTGGGATATATGCAGCATGGTATATGCCCCCATGCGGCAAAGACGACTGTAGGCATAGCGACGTGTTTTTAATGCAGTTAGTGCTTCCGGCCAAGAGGTTGCTTGGGACAAACAGCGATGCCAACGGTTTTCCAATCCTTCGGAAAATGCTGCTAACTGCTGCAAATCTGACGTAGTGAGTAAGCGGTTTTCATAAAGAATATAATCGGCATATCGCGTGTAATCTGTATAGGTTCCTTGTGAAATGCACTGCAGCATCTCTTGTTGAATAGCCGTAGGAATGTATGATAACAGTGGAGAGATAGTGCCGGTTTTGATGATCTGATGGCGCAAAGCGGAAGCACTAATATAGGTATCTGTTGTACAAGGGCTATCGTGATGCCCTTGTCGTTGTATAGGAATAAAATGCATGGATGGTGCGTAGCGCAGCATAGATTTTGTGTATTCGAGTGCTAATAAAGCATTCGGCTGGGTTACTAAGGAAGCAAGTCGAGGGGATACGAGCTGTTGCAGCATATCACTTAGACCTTGTCCATACGATTTCCCCGTTGTAGAAACTGAAGGGGCAGCGACAGATTGAGCAGCTTGAGCTAAGGTAAAAAAATCAGCAGCTGTTCCGGATTCCACGCCGCATGCTAAATGGGTACAGCCGAGACGCGAAGCCAAACGGACAGCACCGGCAGCAAACTCGGCTGCATGGGATAGAGCATATACTGCGGGAAGCTCGAATACTCCGTCAGCGCCGCACTGAATTGCCCAAGAAGCTCGATGCCATTTATCAAATAAAGCGGGCTCGCCGCGCTGGACAAAAGAACCACTCATCATGATGAGTATAGGCGCATGAGGAAACTGGCGGCGGATCTGTTGAATAAGGTAGTGGTGTCCTGTATGAAATGGATTATATTCTGCAATAATAGCAATAACATTCATCTTGTATCGCTCCTTTTTACTACTAATTATATTGTACAATACATATTCCGTTCTGTGAAATAGATGTCTCATTTTTCCCTTTTTATCGCTGTGGGAATATGCTATAATAAATACAAGTCTGTAGAAAGCATGATAGGTGATTTTATGAAAAATTGGAAAATAGTATCAGTTATCGCCATGACAGTAGTTGCGCTTATGTGCAGTGGTTGTGGAAATCCGACGATGCTGGAAGAGTACAGTTTTGGGTATGTACAGCTAAAAAAAGGAGATTCCGAAGTATATTTACAGACTCCGTTTGATTTAGGCCGTATTGATACGAAAGATGAAGCAGGACAGGCCTACATGAATCGTGATAAACATATCACGATTATAGCTGAATCAGAACCCAGTGAAAACGGTACGTTACAACAAGTTGCTGAAGCATCTGTGGCAAAGCTGAAACAGACCGCTACTATTTCAGATCTGCAAATGAAGGTCACTGACACGACAGCAAGTGGCAGACCGGCAGTAGCTGTTGACAGTTCCTATGCTGTACAGCAAAATGGTCAGAAAACACCCATTGTCGTACGGGGACTCTTCTTTGAAGATAACGGTCAGATTTGGCATGTCATGTACATGTATCGTCAAGGTGACGATATGGGTGAAGAAGTGACAGACCATATTTTTGGCCAATTAAAATAATTTAAGAATATGAAAGAGGGTACATTCATGATCGTATTGGTTGTAAACTGCGGCAGCTCGTCCTTAAAATACCAGTTGGTAAATATGGACAATGAAGAAGTCATGGCAAAAGGGTTGGTTGAAAAAATCGGTCTTTCCGATTCCCAGCTGACTCATAAATGGAATGGACAGAAAAAAGAAATTCAACAGTCTATTCCGGACCATAAAGTAGCTGTTCAGCTTGTATTGGATATTTTGACGGATGCCGAATGCGGCGTTATCAAATCCATGGATGCTATTGACGCAGTAGGTCATCGTGTCGTACATGGCGGCGAAGAATTTGCTTGCTCTACGTTAATTACGGACGAAGTTATGAAAGCACTTGAAAAATGCTCTTCCATGGCTCCGCTTCACAATCCGCCTAACATCATCGGTATTAATGCTTGCAAAGCAATTATGCCGAATGTTCCGCAGGTCGCTGTATTTGATACGGCATTTCATCAGACTATGCCGGCTAAAGCTTTTATGTACGGCCTTCCGTATGAATTGTATAAAGAAGACGGTATCCGTCGTTATGGCTTCCATGGTACCAGCCATCGCTATGTAGCTGGTCAGGTAGCTAAAGTAATGGGTGTGCCTGTTGAAAAACTTCGCATTATTAACTGCCATTTAGGCAATGGTTCTTCTTTGGCAGCCATTAAATATGGCAAATGCGTTGATACAACGATGGGCTTCACGCCGCTTGCTGGTGTTTTGATGGGAACTCGTTGCGGTGATATTGATCCGGCTATCGTTCTCAATGTTATGGAAAAACATGGCTATTCCATTAAAGAAATGGATACGCTCATGAATAAGAAATCTGGCGTTCTTGGCATTTCTGGTGTATCCAGTGACTTCCGTGATCTTGGTGAAGCTGCTAAAGAAGGCAACAAACGGGCTCAACTCGCATTGGATATGTTCCATTATCAAGTTCGTAAATTAATCGGCGCATTGGCAGCAGCTATGGGCGGCGTTGATGTTATTACCTTTACTGCCGGTGTTGGTGAAAACGGTATTGAAGATCGTGCTGCTATTTGCGAAGGTTTAGAATATCTTGGCGCTAAACTCTGCCCGGAACGCAACAACGTCCGAGGCAAAGATCAGCTGATCAGTACAGATGATTCTACTGTTAAAATGTATGTTATTCCGACCAATGAAGAAATCATGATTGCTCGCGATACCAAAGAAATCGTGTCTAAATAATTCATGTAATTATGGGTAAAGTAGTTAGTATGTTAGTAGTGTCAGGCTTCTAACTACTAACTACTTTTTTTGATGAGGTGAAGAGTGTGAAATTATTATATTGGGATATAGACGGTACATTGCTAAATACCGGACGAGCCGGATTGTATGCAATAGAAGAGGTATTTCATACCCTACAGGGATTGGATGCACCAGTTCCTCGTATTGCTGCCGGTGGACGTACGGATAATTATATTTGCCAGCAGTTATTGTATAAAGCAACTGGCAAGATGCCGAGCGATGAAGAAGTGAATGTATTTTGCCGTAATTATGAAAAGAAACTTTTAAAATGGCTTCAGCTAAAGAAAGATGAAAGCGTTATTTTCGATCGCGTACGGGATATATTGGCTTTTTTTGATAAACGAAACGATTATAAGCAGTTGCTGCTGACAGGAAACAGTGTTTACGGTGCCCGTATGAAACTGGATTTTTTTAAATTATCTCAATATTTTGATTTCGAACATTCTGGATTTGCTTGTCAATTTTATTATCGTGATGATTTAGCACGCCATGCTTATACGATTGCTAAACATGCTTGGGGTGACAGTATTGAAGAAATATATGTTATTGGCGATACACCGTATGATATTCAATGCGGTAAAGCTATTGGCGCCAAAACTATTTCTGTAGCTACGGGACATTATTCGTATCAAACGTTGACGGAGTATACGCCGTGGAAACAGATTAAAGAATTGCCGACGCCGCAGCAGTTTTTGCAATTGTTGGAACAGTAACAGTATATATCCGTAGTAATAACAAAAAAATCAGTCGTAGTATATGCAAATTGAGCATACATGCGGCTGATTTTTTGCTTCTAAAGTATGTACTTTTTTGTTACATACTATGTACTGAGCAACATAATATATGAAAAATTTACTTGTCAATTTTCCATGTATTTTCTAATACGCGGAAATGTAAGTCATGCCATTTTTTTTGAATATCGTCCATTGCAGTATAGGTGGAATATAGCAAATTATTGTGCTTCTTTACGGATTGCTCTAATTGGGCAATCCGAGTTTGCTGCATATGATTTTGTTCAGATACGGCATAAAGCTGGCACGAAAGCACAATAATCCAAATAAACTGCACGAATACCAGTATGCATAACGCTAAGCAGGTACCAACTAAAAATTTTTCTATGCCCAGCAAGGCGTGCCAGCGCTGCCGTAATGCATTTTTTTGAAGAGAGAATTCGAAAGAAGGCGTTGTCTTGTCATTGCCAAGACGATGACTGGACAAAGTAATAACGTAATGAATGAATTTTTCTCTTATCGACAAGGAAGGCACGACCTTTCGTAATAGGGAATACTATAGGTTGGAAATAACACGAGATTTATTGCGTACAAAATCAAGCCACAGCTGAGCGGCATGGGAAAGGTAATGACCGCGTTTCCAAATGACATATAAAACATGCATAATTTCCGGTTCTACAAGCGGACGAACAACGACGGATTCCGATACACGGGGGTTCGTTTCCTTCGTAGGGCACAGCCGGCTTGGCAACAGAGCAACGCCAAGATTGGCTACTACTGTTTGCACCATGAGATCGCGCTGACTGGTTTCAAAGACGATCTTAGGCTGGAATCCAATGCGCTTACAGTGCTGAATGATTTCGTCATGGAGATTAAAATCATCACGGTAGAGGACAAGAGATTCATTGGCCAATTTCTTGAGCGGAATTGTTTTTTCCTTGCTTAGGATATTATCGCGATGAATAATAATATTCATCGGATCTTGGGTCAGGAAAAACGATTCAAAATCTTTTTCTTTTGGCTGTGTGCAGACAATGCCTAAATCAATCAATCCTTCTTGAACGCTGATTTCAACTTTTTTGGAACCATGTTCATACAAATCTAATTCGATTTGCGGATATTCTTGTTTAAATGCACCCAGCAAATTAGCGAAAATAGGAGCCCCTGTAATAGGCGGCAGACCGATGAGAACCGTGCCTTGTTCCAACTTGAATTCATTTTCGAAATCGGTCTTCAAATGTTCAAACATAAAGACGACTCGTTTGGCATGGGATAAGAAAATAGTACCGGCATCCGTCAATTCAACAGCCTTGGCATTTCGCATGAAAAGGACGACACCTAATTCTTCTTCTAAGGCTTTAATGGTGCGACTGATCGCAGATTGTGAAATGTGAAGTGTACGAGCAGCTTTACTAAAAGATTTTTTGTCGGCAACTTCTACAAAGTACTTAAGATGATGAAAATCCATATTGCCACCTCCTATATAATTACACCCAAACGGTATATGTTTACAAAATAGCACTATCCAATGTTCAAAATCGCATCGTAATCCTATTGAATTTCGCCTTGCTAAGGCATATAATTAATTCGTAAGGAAAAGTTACAAAGTCGTTCGGATGTGATGGTCAGAAAAATGAATAAAAGGAATTGATGTGCAAAACTGTAATACTAACATTATATTATTACAATTTCGCAATAATATCAATACCTTTTTGAATATATTCTGTACCTTCCTATATATATGATGTGTATTAGGACGTGTGTGCATGATGGCAGCTGTGTTCAGACTGGAAGCTGAATTGCAGTTTTAGCATGAATGCATGTGAGTGAGCACGGAATGTCTTTTAACTTTGTCTACAGTATAGGAAATCCTATATTGAGGTATATATTTTTATAAGGAGCGTGTTTTATCTATGAGCAAATTTAAAACCATGGATGGTAACGAAGCAGCTGCATGGGTGTCCTATGCATTTACTGAAGTTGCCGCAATTTATCCGATCACGCCGTCTTCTCCTATGGCAGAACATGTCGATGATTGGGCCGCAGCAGATATGAAAAATATCTTCGGTCACAAAGTAAACGTTGTTGAAATGCAGTCCGAAGCTGGTGCTGCTGGCGCATTCCACGGTTCTTTACAGGCTGGTGCTTTGACAACTACGTACACTGCATCTCAGGGCTTCTTGCTGATGATCCCGAACATGTACAAAGTTGCCGGCGAACTCCTCCCTGGCGTATTCCACGTAGCTGCTCGTGCTTTGGCTAACCATGCATTGAACATTTTCGGTGACCACCAGGACGTTATGTCTGCTCGTGCTACAGGCTGCTGTCTCTTGGCCGAATCCAATGTTCAGGAAGTTATGGATATCGGCGGTGTTGCTCATTTAGCTGCTATTAAAGGTTCTTTGCCTTTCATTAACTTCTTTGATGGTTTCCGTACTTCTCACGAAATCCAAAAAGTTGAAGTCATGGACTTCGAAAACTACAAAAAACTCGTTGATTGGGATGCTATCAAAGCTTTCCGTAAACGTGCTTTGAACCCGGATCATCCGGAAATTCGCGGTACTGCAGAAAACCCGGACGTTTACTTCCAGCACACAGAAGCAAGCAACAAATTCTATGATGCTATGCCTGATATCGTAGCTGATTACATGGACAAAATTTCCGCAATCACAGGCCGTACATACAAACCGTTCAACTACTACGGTGCTGAAGATGCTGAATATGTTGTTGTTTGCATGGGCTCTTTGGCTGACGTTGCAAAACAGACAGTTGAATACTTACAGAGCCAGGGTGAAAAAGTCGGCTTGATCAATGTTCATTTGTATCGTCCGTTCTCCAACAAATATCTCCTCAACGTATTGCCGAAAACAGTTAAGAAAATTGCTGTTGTCGATCGTACAAAAGAACCGGGCTCCCTCGGCGAACCGTTGTACCTCGATATCGTTGGCTTTGCTAAAGAAGAAGGTCTTGATGTTGATATCATCGGCGGCCGCGCTGGTATGGGTTCCAAAGACGTATTGCCGGAAGACTTCCTCGCAGTATTCAAAGAACTCAAAAAAGAACATCCGCTCAATGGTTTCACACTCAGCATCGAAGACGATGTTACAAATCTCTCCTTGCCGCGTGAACCGAAAATGCCGCTTGATACAACAGGTCTTACATCCTGCAAATTCTGGGGCTTTGGTTCTGATGGTACTGTTGGCGCTAACAAATCCGCTATCAAAATCATCGGTGACCACACAGATATGTATGCACAGGCATATTTCGCTTATGACTCCAAAAAATCTGGCGGCGTAACAATTTCTCACTTGCGTTTTGGCACGAAACCTATCGATATGCCGTACCTCATTGACGCAGCTGACTACATCGCTTGCCATCGTCAGTCTTATGTAAAACGCTTCGATATTCTCCGTGGTATCAAAGATAACGGCACATTCATGTTGAACTGCACATGGACTGATGAAGAACTCGATAAAGAATTGCCGGCTAAAATTAAACGTGCAATTGCTAAACATCATGTTAAATTCTACACCTTGAATGGTGATGCTATTGGCCAGAAACTCGGCCTCGGCACTCGTATCAACATGGTTATGCAGGCAGCATTCTTTGCACTTGCTAAAATCATTCCTATCGATGATGCCGTTAAATACTTAAAAGATTCTATCGTCAAGAGCTATGGCAAAAAAGGCCAGAAAGTCGTTGATATGAACAATGGCGCTGTTGATGCTGGTATCAAAGAATTCCATGAAGTTAACTATCCGGCTTCTTGGGCTGACGCTGTTGATGAAGTTGTTGAAGGTCGTCCGACTTCTGAATACTTCAAAAATGTTGCAGCTCCAATGCTCGGCCAGGTTGGTGACGATCTCCCGGTTTCTGCATTTGCTGGCCGTGAAGATGGCACAATGCCTTCCGGTACTGCTAAATTCGAAAAAGCAGGCCCTGCACTTCATGTTCCTTCTTGGGATGCTGAAAAATGTATCGGTTGTATGCAATGTTCCTTCGTCTGCCCGCACGCTACAATTCGTCCGGTATTGACAACAAAAGAAGAAACAGCTGCTGCACCAGCAGGTTATAAAGTTGCTGCTAAAGCTAAATCTGGTAAAGAATACGATGTTTCCATCGTTGTTGACCAGCTCGACTGCCTCGAATGCGGTTCTTGCGTAAACGTCTGCCCGGTTAAAGCCCTCACAATGGTTCCGAACACAGACGAAGAACGTGCTAAGATGGATCTCTGGTACTATGGTACTGAAAAAGTTGCTCCGAAAGCTAACCCGCAGAATAAGAACACGGTTATCGGCTCTCAGTTCGAAACTCCGCTTCTTGAATTCTCCGGCGCTTGCGCAGGTTGCGGCGAAACACCGTATGTTAAAGTTGTTACACAGCTCTTTGGCGATCGCATGATGATTGCTAATGCTACAGGCTGCTCCTCCATTTGGGGTGCATCTGCTCCGGTTTCTCCGTACACAATGAACGCTGCTGGTCATGGTCCTGCTTGGGCTAACAGCTTGTTCGAAGATGCTGCTGAATTTGGTCTCGGCATGTTCTTGGGCGTTGATAAAGTACGTAAAGACTTGGTTGCTAATGTAGACGCTGCTAAAGCTGTTGCATCTGCAGACCTCCAGGCTGCACTCAGCGACTGGGCTGCTAATGCTGATGAAGGCGAAGGCTCTCGTGAACGCGCTGATAAATTGACCGCTGCTCTTGAAAAAGAAGCTGCAGGCAAACCGGTTCTCGAAGACTTCCTCGATAAAAAACAGTTCTTCGTTAAACGTTCCCAGTGGATTATCGGTGGTGACGGCTGGTCCTACGATATTGGTTACGGCGGTGTTGACCACGTTCTCGCTGCTGACCATGATGTAAACGTTCTTGTACTCGATACAGAAGTTTACTCCAACACAGGCGGACAGTCTTCTAAAGCTACACCGACAGCTGCTATCGCTCAGTTCGCTGCTGCTGGTAAACGCACGAAGAAGAAAGACCTTGGCATGATGGCTATTTCCTATGGCTATGTATATGTAGCTCAGGTAGCTATGGGTGCTGATAAGAACCAGCTCATGAAAGCTCTCACAGAAGCTGAAGCTTATCATGGTCCTTCCCTCGTTATCTGCTATGCTCCTTGCATCAACCATGGTATCCGTAAAGGTATGGGCAAGAGCCAGACAGAAGAAAAACTCGCTGTTGAATGCGGGTATTGGGATCTGTTCCGTTACAATCCGGAACTCAAAGCAGCAGGCAAGAATCCGTTCAGCCTCGACTCCAAAGAACCGGATTACAGCAAATTCCAGGAATTCTTACAGGGCGAAGTCCGTTACGCTTCCTTGCAGAAAGCTATGCCTGAAGAAGCTGCTAAATTGTATGCTAAGACAGAAGCTGATGCTAAAAACCGTCGCGAAACCTATGTACGTTTCCAGAAAGGCTTCGAAGCTTAATCTGACAACTGTATGCGCTGCATAGCGCTTGCATAATAGAAACAACTGCACTGCATAATTTGTAGTGCAGTTGTTTTTTTATTTCAAAAAAATTTCAAATAAATCACGGTTTTTTTGATAAATTTCTTTATTTTGAGAATAGAACGTGGTAGAATAAACATGTGATTATTGAAAGTGATTATTTATGAGAATGCGTTGTGATATAATGCAAAAACGTTGGCGTGTCATGAAGCCTGCAGAGGCCGATGTACAAAAGCTAATACAACAATTACATATATCAGAATTTTTAGCTAGAGTATTACTAAATCGTAATATTTCGTCGCCGGAAGAAGCACGACGTTTTTTGTGTGATGCGTTGTCCGATGGATATGATCCTTTTTTAATGAAAGACATGGATAAAGCTGTAAAGCGAATCAGTAAAAGCATTGATGCAGGAGAAAATATTATTATATATGGAGATTACGATGTAGATGGAATTACGTCTACATCGTTGTTATATATGGTATTAACTGATTTAGGCGCTATGCCGTCTTTTTATATTCCAGAACGGCAGAATGAAGGGTATGGTCTGAATGAAGAAGCACTGAATCAATTAACAGCTCGGCAGACAGATTTAGTGATTACCGTTGATTGTGGCATTTCTTCGTATGAGTTGATTGAAGAATATAAAACAAAGCTGGATATTATTGTTACGGATCATCATGAACCGCCTTCGCAGATTCCGAATGCGTATGCCGTTTTAAATCCAAAACAAAAGGATTGCTCGTATCCGTTCAGGGAATTAGCTGGTGCAGGTGTAGCCTATAAGTTATGTCAGGCACTGTGGACATACAGAAAAAAAGAACCGCTCACATCGTATACAGAGATTGCCGCATTGGGAACGATTGCCGATTTAGTACCGCTGCGAGATGAAAATCGTTTGCTAGTACAACGTGGTCTGAAAAAAATGAAAGAAGGCTGCAATACGGGGCTGCAGGCATTATTGTATGTTTCTTCATTGGATAAACATACAATAAGTGTTGGACGCATTGCATTTACAGTAGCACCGCGTTTAAATGCAGCTGGCCGTATTAGCCATGCTGAACAAGGTGTTCGGTTATTGTTGGAATCGGATAGTGAAAAAGCAAAGCGCATGGCTCATGCATTAAGTGAATTAAATCGAGAGCGCCAAGAGATAGAACACACCATTGCCGAACAAGCTATAAAACAAATTGAAAAAGAAGGTAGAGAACAAGATGGTGTGCTTGTGGCATTTGGAACGGAATGGCACGTTGGCGTGATTGGTATTGCTGCTTCTCGTTTGGTAGAAAAATACTATAGACCGTCTTTGGTTATTAGTGTGCATGATGGCATTGGAAAAGGGTCTTGTCGCAGTATAGCTGGATTTAACATGTATGAGGCATTGCAGTATGCCGACGATTTATTGTTACAGTATGGTGGACATCCTATGGCTGCGGGTTTTTCTATCCAGGCTGATAAGATCGAGGCATTTCGTCAGCGTTTAAATGAATATGCAGTAAAAACGATGCGACAAGAAGATTATATTCCCGTCGTCATGATTGACGCCGTTTTGCAGGGAACGGATATATCCTTGGATTTGATTCGAGAACTGAGTTGTATGGAACCGTATGGTATGGGGAACAGCAGGCCTGTTTTTTCTATGTTTATGTGTCGTGTCGAGGAAATACGGCCCATTGGAAAAGATAAACAACATGTACGCTTCGTGCTAACCTGTGATGGCATTCACAAAATACACGGCGTTGGATGGTCTATGGCATCACTTTGTGAATCTGTTTTGGAAGGGGATCTTGTCGATGTTGCATTTCAACTGGAACGCAATGATTTCAATGGCATGTCATTTCCGCAGTTAGTATTGCAAGATGTGCATTTACCGGAGCAATCCATTCATTTGGATCGGACACGTATGATTGATATTTATTTGGCATTAAAAAAAATCATCCCGGAATGGGGAATGCCGATTTGGCAGACGCAACAACGAATCATAGCTGCAGAATCCGATACATATACGGCACATGATATATATGCAGCTATTCAGGTATTAAAAGAAATCGGCGTATTGCGCATTTGCCAGCATGCCGATGGACCAGCATATTATTTTCCCACTTTGTCAGGAAAAATGTGCCTGGATATGTCTGAAACATATCAGAAATATAGTCAGCATTAAGGGGGAATTGTGATATGGAAGTGAAAGATAAAGACCAGGCATTTCAAAAATTATTGGATACAATTCATAGTTATCAGCCTAAAGCATCCTGTGAAGATGTGAAAAAGGCATTTCATTTAGCTGAAGAAGCACATAAAGAGCAGCGTCGCGCCAGTGGCGAACCATATATCATTCATCCTTTGGCAGTGGCACAAATTTTGGCTGATATGAAAATTGATACGACAACGATAACGGCGTCTTTGCTGCATGATGTCGTTGAAGACACAAGCTATACATTGGATGATTTGAAAAAAATGTTTGGCAAGGAAGTAGCTTTTTTAGTAGATGGCGTTACGAAACTGAGTCGTTTGAATTACCGAACCAAAGAAGACCAGCAGCTTAACAGCATGCGAAAAATGTTCTTAGCTATGGCAAAAGATGTGCGCGTCGTCGTTATTAAGCTGGCTGATAGATTGCATAATATGCGAACGCTGCGGTACATGCGCAGTGATAAGCAAAAACGAATTGCCCAAGAAACATTGGAAATTTTCGCACCGTTAGCGCACAGACTGGGGATTTTTAATATCAAATGGGAATTGGAAGATTTATCGTTTCGGTATTTGGAACCAGATAAATATTATGATCTCGTTGACCAGATGAAGCAAAAACGGCATGTGCGGGAAGAAATTGTCAATGAAGCTATTGATGTGCTAAAAAAGGCATTAGATGATGCTCATATCAAATGTGAAATTAATGGCCGTCCGAAACATTTTTATAGTATTTACAAAAAAATGAAAAAAGATAATCGCGATTTAAGCCAAGTATATGACTTATTTGCTGTTCGCGTTATTGTGGATACCGTAAAGGATTGTTATGGTGTATTGGGGATTGTGCACAGCTTATGGAAGCCCCTTCCCTATCGGTTTAAGGATTATATTGCCATGCCTAAACCCAACAATTATCAATCCCTGCATACCACGGTTATTGGTACGAGAGGGCAGCCTGTAGAAATACAAATTCGTACGTGGGAAATGCATCATATTGCCGAATATGGGATTGCAGCGCATTGGCGATATAAAGAAGGCAATCAGACAGCCACGAAAAATGAATTTGATGAAAAAATGGGCTGGCTCCGTAATTTGTTGGAATGGCAGGATACAAGCAACCCAAAAGAATTTGTAAATGCGTTAAAATTAGATGCCTTCTCTGATGAAGTATTTGTATTTTCACCGCGCGGGGATGTCATTGATTTGCCGCAGGGAGCGATTCCAATTGACTTTGCGTACCGTATTCATACGGACGTAGGCCATCGCTGCGTAGGAGCTAAAATAAACGGAAAAATTGTACCATTAGATTATCAGCTGAAGAACGGCGATATTGTTGAAATTATTACATCTAAAGTAGGAAAACCGAGTCTAGACTGGCTGAATATTGTCGGCAGTTCAGAAAGCCGTTCTAAAATTCGCAACTGGTTTAAAAAGGAAAACCGGGAAGACAACATACTCAAAGGTATGGAAGCACTGGAACGAGAATGCAAACGCTTGGGGCATGATTGGAAAGCATTGAATACGTCGGGACGATTGGCTCGTGTAGCCAAACAAATGAATGCCGGTACAGAAGATGATTTAGCAGCTGCTGTGGGATATGGCGGATTTGCTGTGAATACGGTATTAATTAAGTTGCTGGAACTTCACAAGAAGGATGTACAGAAACAAGAAGAAAAAGGCAGTTTGGTAGCCATTGAAAAATTGAAGCCCAAAAAGCCAATAAAATCCAATGGAAGCGGCATTTTGGTCAAAGGAGAACCGGGGTTATTGGTGCGATTGGCAAAATGCTGTAGCCCTGTGCCGGGCGATCCGATTATTGGATTTATTACGCGGGGACGCGGTGTATCCGTTCATCGGGCAGATTGTCCTAATATTAGTCATAATCAGAATGACATTGATCGATTAATTGATGTCGAATGGGATTATGGCGGCAATGAAAACTTTGAAGTAAATATGGAAATCGTAGCCTATGACCGAACCGGTATTATGGCGGAAATTATGGCAACATTGGCAGAAATGAAAATTTCTGTGCTTAGTGTCAATGCGAAAGTGAATGATACTAAAAATGTTACCATTCATATGGGTATCAGTATCAAAGATTTAGCCCAATTTGAATTTATTACTACAAAAATACGCCGTTTAAAAGATGTATATACAGTACAGCGGTATACAGGAGGAGCACAATAATGCGGGCAGTCGTACAAAAAACATTGTCATCCAGTGTGACATCAGAAGGCGTAGAAACCGGCCGTATTGGGCAAGGGCTGACGGTCTTGCTTGGCGTAGCTGCTGATGATGACGAGAAAGATGTACAATATATGGTGGATAAAATAGTCCACATGCGCGTGTTTGAGGACGAAGCCGGTAAATTGAATTTGTCATTACTTGATGTGCAAGGAGAACTGATGGTTGTATCTCAGTTTACATTATATGGTGACATTCGGCATGGCAGACGGCCAAGCTTTATTCAGGCAGCTCCACCAAAGATGGCAGAAAAGTTATATAGCCAATTTGTAACAGCAATAAAGGCATTGGGAATTCATACTGAAACCGGTCGTTTTCGTACAGAGATGATTGTTTCTTTGCAAAATCATGGCCCGGTGACGATTTTGGTAGACAGCAAAAAAGCGTTTTAAAGTAAGGAGGAATATGTGATGAGTATGAAATATATGTCCATGGTATTGGGACCGGTGATGACGAACTGCTATATAGTCTATGACAGCGAAACGAAAGATGCCATGGTAATCGATCCCGCTTGGGATTATCAAAAGATTGACCAGTCACTGCAGCAGCAGCAACTGCATCTAAAACTTATTTTTCTAACCCACGGTCATGCTGATCATATTGGCGCGTTGCAGGAACTTCGCAATTATAAACAAGTACCTGTTTACGTAGGCAAGGGAGATAAAGAATTAATCAGTAATTCCCGGAATAATTTATCTTTATTTATGGGAAAAGAAATTAAATGTGAATCTCCGGACCATGTTGTGACAGATGGTGAAGTGATTCGGTTGGGAAATTTAAAATTTACGGCATTAGAAACACCAGGTCATACGCCAGGTGGAATCAGCTTGTATGGAGAAGGCGTTGTGTTTTCGGGAGATACCCTGTTTAGATATTCCGTAGGTAGGACTGATTTATACGGTGGTTCAGCGAACACGCTGATTAATAGCATTAACAAAAAACTGATGCCTCTTCCGGATGACACGGTTGTTTTACCGGGCCATGGACCTTCCTCAACAATTGGTGAAGAAAGAAAGGGAAATCCCTATTTGGACGGGGGATGGTAAAAAATGTCCACGTATAAGGAACCGCAATTTTGGCTGCGCGTAGCCTTAGCGGTACTGGCTTTTGGCTTATTCATTTCTGTGCATGCTATTTATTGGCCAGTTATTATTTCGCTGATTTTAACATTTATATTAATTCCGATTCGAGATATCGTGCTTAAGGGATTTTTGCGGCTGACTCATCATCATTTACCCGTGGGGCTGGCGATTATTGTTTCTTTTTTCCTATTGATTGTCATTATGACGATTATTACCAATAGTATACTTAGGCCATTAGTAGCTCAAGTAAATTTATTGGCAGCTAATTTTAACACCTTAGTTGGGCAAACGGCTGCTTTAGTCAACCAGTTGGAAAATGAACAGACGCAATTTTATATTCCAGAACAGGTAAAAAATATTATTAACGACACATTTATCAAGATAGGAAATTATGGCATCGAAGGCGTAACTGATCTAGTCCGGTCTGTATTTGTGATTGCCGGTACGGTGGTGGAATTTTTCGTGGTTCCTTTTATTACCTTTTATTTTATGAAAGATGGAAGCCGCATGGTACAGTCGTTCGTTAATTTATATCCACCATCGTTTCGGGGACAGCTGCAGCAAGTATTTAGCGAAATTGAACATGTGCTGAGCCGATATATTCGCGGTCAAATTTTGATGAGTTGTATTATTGCCGGTTTAACGTTTGTGGGAATGTGGATTATGGGGGTTCCCTATCCGATGGTCATCGGTCTGTTGGCGGCCATTACCGAATGGATACCCATAGTCGGTCCGATTGTCGGTGCCATTCCGGCTATTTTGCTGGGAGCGACAGTGGATTTGTCCTTATCTGTTAAGGTATTAATTTTTTATATTGTTATCCAACAAATTGACAGTCATCTTATTATGCCGCAAGTGATGGGGGCTGTTATTAGTCTGCATCCTGTTGTTATTGTGATTGCGTTGTTGGTTGGTGGCACGTTGTTTGGCGTTACCGGCATGATTTTAACTGTTCCTGTGACAGCAGTGTTGCAAATTTTAGGAAAACATCTATGGTATTATAAAACATATAAAGAAAAGGCGATGAATGATTATGGAAACAAATAACACCAATAAAGAAGAAATTATGAATGTCATGATGAAACGCATGAAAGACAAGATTAAAGACAAAAAATATAAAATGACCTCACAGCGGCAGGTTATTTTAAAAGCCTTTGTCGAAAGTTCAATTCGTCATATGAGTGCAGAAGAAGTATTCGAATTAGTAAAAAAAATGGCGCCGGATATTGGCTTGGCTACGGTATATCGGACATTGGATTTATTTACGGAAATGGATTTGTTGAAAAAACTTGACTTTGATGATGGCTGCAGTCGCTATGAATTAAATGATCGTGACAATGAAGGACATTTTCATCACCATTTAATTTGCTTAGGATGCGGTAAAGTATGGGAATGCCAGGATGATTTATTGGAAACACTGGAATCGATTTTGCAAAAACAGCTTCATTTTCATACAGTAGATCATCAATTAAAAGTGTATGGATATTGTGAAGAATGCGAAAAGAAACGGCAGGCAGAATTAGGGTCAAATGACAATAAATAACAAGCAGACCTATTGCTATACCGGGCCTGAAACGTATCATGCGCTGATTGGGCAGATTATGGCTTCTTGCGGCTATGCCGGCGGTCATGAAATTCAGGAAATAGGAGCATCGGTTGTTTTACATGAACAAGGCGGCCGCATTCATTTAGCTTGCACCTATCAGAGCGAATCGCATGTATGGCGCAGCGAGGCGTGGATTTTTAGACAAGAACGTAAACGTGAAATAATTAAGACCTGTCTGCTGCAATGGCATCAGCGGTTTTGCGGTAGTCCGCATAATGCATGGGGAACATTGATTGGCGTGCGTCCCACTAAAATGATTCATCGTTTGTTGGATCAGGGCTTGTCACCTAAGGGCGTGAAAGAACATGTATGGCGAACGTATCATGTTGAGAAATCCAAAACGCAGGAACTACTGGACATGGCTATCATCCAGCGTCCTTATGTCCTAAATCCTAAGAAAATAATTTCGTTGTATGTCGGCATTCCCTATTGTCCAAGTCACTGTATGTATTGTTCCTTTCCTTCTAAACTTATTTTTCAGGAAGATGCAGCTTTTTTACAGCGTTTTACGGAAGCGGTAGAACGAGATTTACAAGATATAGCGCAGCTTTGCCTGCAATATGAGCTGCAGATTCATTCTGTGTATGTCGGCGGCGGAACCCCGACATGCCTGCCGCAGCCATTGCTGCAGCGTATTGTAGAAACGATACAAAAACAGATACCGCCAGGTATAGAGTGGACGGTAGAGGCAGGGCGTCCGGACACGGCAACGCAGGATATACTGGCGATGCTTAGACAACATGGTGTGAATCGCATTAGCGTCAATCCGCAGACAATGCAGCAGCGTGTATTGGATATGATCGGAAGACAACATACCGTAGAAGCAGTGTATCAAATGTACAACCGATGCAAACAGTTGGCGTTTCCTGTGGTCAATATGGACTTTATTGCCGGACTTCCGGGACAAACTGTAGAAGATATGCGGGAAAATATGGAAATTGTTTGCCAACTGCACCCAGAAAATGTTACAATTCATACGTTAGCATTAAAAAAACGGGCTCCCTTATTCCATCATCCGTTGCGCGAAGCCATTCCTGATGCAGATACGGTGCGTGCGATGTTGTCTATTTGTAAAAAAACATTGCAGCAACATACATATATACCGTATTATATGTATCGACAGCAATATATGGCTGCCAGCTTTGCCAATGTAGGTTATGCATTGCCCGGTACGATTAGCGCATATAACATAGAAATGATGGAAGAAAGACAGACCGTGTTGGCAGCTGGTCCCGGCAGTGCGACAAAATTTGTTTGCAGTGACGGACACAGTTTGAAAAAACTGTATATGCCAAAAGAAGTAGAACAATATGTCGAGAAACTG
This sequence comes from uncultured Megasphaera sp., assembly GCA_934202965.1. GTDB lineage: Bacteria > Bacillota > Negativicutes > Veillonellales > Megasphaeraceae > Megasphaera. The sequence goes on along the minus strand of CAKPYN010000008.1, from coordinate 35,991 downwards.
TCTGAAAAAATCAAGCAGCGTCGGCAGTTGTGTGCTATGATATATGGAGGAGAGGATTTGTAATGGCAATTACTGCACCACGAGGTACGCAGGATTTCTTGCCGGAACAAACGGCTGAATGGCAGATTTTGGAACAAAAAATACGCCAAATCTGCTCGCTTTATGGTTTTGGTGAAATTCGTACCCCTATGTTTGAAAGTACAGAATTATTTTTGCGCGGCATTGGTGAAACAACCGATGTTGTTACCAAAGAAATGTATACGTTTAACGACCGTGGCGGCCGCAGCATGACACTGCGTCCAGAAAATACAGCCTCTGTCGTTCGGGCATTTTTGGAACATAAATTATATGGCGATCCCAGTGTTCACAAATTTTACTATATGGGACCCATGTTTCGGCATGATCGTCCCCAAGCTGGCCGGTATCGTCAGTTTACGCAATTTGGGGTGGAAGAAATTGGTTCGAAAGACCCGGCAGTGGATGCAGAAATTATTGCGATGGCATTTCAGCTTTTCCATGAATTGGGGTTGAATGACTTAGTGCTCCATTTAAATTCCGTTGGCTGCCCGAAATGCCGTCCTGTATACCGCCAAAAATTATTGGACTTTTTTGCAGATAAGAAAGATCAGCTTTGTGATGACTGCAAAGCACGTCTGGAAAAAAATCCGCTTCGTGTATTGGATTGCAAAGAAGAAGGTTGCAAACATGCTGCCATTGGTGTGCCGGAATTAACAGATAACCTTTGTGACGATTGCAAGGAACATTTTGCAAAAGTACAAGAATATTTGACAAAAATCGGCATTCCCTTTGAATTAGATCCTCGCCTGGTTCGTGGCTTGGATTATTACACCAATACAGCATTTGAAATTATGTATGCGCCGCTGGGTGCCCAAAGCACAGTTTGCGGTGGCGGCCGTTATGACGGCTTGATTGAAGAAGTTGGCGGGCCGGCTACACCGGGTATTGGATTTGCTATTGGAATGGAACGACTGCTCCTGACATTAAAGGAACAGGGATTAATGCCGCCAGTACCGAAGAAGCAGCCTGTATTCATCGTAGCTCTAGGTGATGCGGCTAAAACGCAGGCATTTGATTTGCAGCAGCAGCTTCGCGCTAAAGGAATGTATGCTGAAATTGACCTGTTGGGACGCAGCATGAAAGGGCAGATGAAATCAGCAAATAAGTTAAATGCCGATTATACTGTCATCATTGGGGAAGAAGAACTGGCTAGCGGCCAGGCACAGGTTCGTAACATGGAAACAAAAGAACAAGTGAGTGTTCCCCTGGACAGAATCGTTGCATATATGGAAACACATAAGAAGGGATGATTAACTAATGGATACAATGGAAGGTTTACGCCGCTCCCAGTACTGCGCAGAAGTCAGCGAAGCGGATAATGGTAAAGAAGTAACCCTGTGCGGCTGGGTAGAACGACGTCGCGATCATGGCGGATTGATTTTTATTGATCTCCGTGACCGGACGGGTATTGTTCAGGTTGTTGCTTCGCCGGATTATGAAGAAGCTTCCTTTAAAAAAGCGGAACAGGTTCGTACAGAATATGTATTGGCTATCCGCGGCATTGTTCGGATGCGTGATAAAGATACGGTAAACCCGAAAATGAAAACGGGCACGATTGAAATTCGTTGTGAAGAACTTCGTATTCTCAACTCTTCCAAAACGCCACCGTTCTATATTGAAGATAACATCGATGTAGATGAAAAAATTCGCTTGAAATATCGGTATTTGGATTTGCGCCGTCCGGAAATGCAGAATAACTTAATCATGCGTCATAAAGTAAAACATGCAATGCGTACATTCCTGAATGAAAACGGCTTTATTGATATCGAAACACCGGAACTTTGCAAAAGCACACCAGAAGGTGCTCGTGACTACCTCGTACCGAGCCGTGTCAATGATGGCAAATTCTATGCCCTTCCGCAGTCTCCGCAGATTTTTAAACAGTTGCTCATGATTTCCGGTATGGATCGGTATTATCAGATTGCTCGCTGCTTCCGTGATGAAGATTTGCGTGCCGATCGTCAGCCTGAATTCACGCAGTTGGATATGGAAATGTCCTTTATGGATCAGGAACAGATTTTGACGCTCGTAGAAAACATGGTTCATTATATTTTTAAGGAAACCTTGGGCCACGATGTAGAACTGCCGATTCATCGCATGACGTGGGACTATGCAATGGAAAATTATGGTTCTGATAAACCAGATATCCGTTTTGATATGAAATTTACGGATGTTACGGAATTAGTTAAAGATACAGATTTTAAAGTATTCCGCAATGTTATCGACAATGGCGGTCAGGTTAAAGCAATCAATGTTAAAGGTGATGCCGATATTCCTCGCCGTGAATTAGACGGTCTTGTTGAATATGTCAGCCACTATGGTGCAAAAGGCCTTGCTTGGATTGGATTCCTTGAAGACGGAACACTGAAATCTCAGATTAAAAAATTCTTCGGTGAAGATAAGCTTCGTGAAATTGGTAAAGCCTGCGGTGCTGAAACTGGGGACTTAGTTCTTATGATTGCTGACAAACCATCTGTTGTTGCAGCAGCTCTTGGCGAACTTCGTAAAGAAATGGCCCGCCGCATGAATCTTATTGACGAAAATAAATTTGCCTTTACCTGGGTTGTTGATTTCCCGATGTTTGAATACAGCGAAGAAGAAAAACGTTTCGTTGCCATGCATCATCCGTTTACTGCTATTCGTGATGAAGACCTTGATAAATTGGAAACAGATCCGGCTCATGTGTATGCCAAAGCCTATGACCTCGTTTTGAATGGTATTGAATTAGGCGGTGGTTCACTCCGTATCTATCAGCCGGATTTACAGCAGCGTGTCTTTAAAGCCATTGGTCTTACGCCGGAAGAAGCAGAACAGAAATTTGGCTTCTTACTTCGGGCGTTTGAATATGGTGCACCACCACATGGCGGCTTAGCATTTGGTCTTGACCGTATGATTATGCTTATGCTTCATCGTAAGTCGATTCGTGATGTTATCGCATTCCCGAAAACACAAAATGCGATCGATCCGATGAGCGAAGCACCTTCAGAAGTAACGAAAAAGCAGCTTCACGAACTTCACATTCAAGTTGAAGAAGACCTCGTAAAGAGATAAAAACGCGTAATGAGATGAAAAAGGTATCGGCAAATGTCGATACCTTTTTTAAATCAATGCGAAATATACATAGAAATATCTGATAGGGAGGAACCATAGTGAAAGAAACATCTTCACAAGATACAGTATGGATGCATACGAATTTAGCGGCGATGCATGCAGAAAAGAAAAAAAACAGAAAAGTAGTATATCCATATACTCTCAAAACGGCCTTGGCTGATTATACACGAGATGAACTCAAAGAAATAGGAGATTCCCTGCACATTGAGATTAAAAGCGCTGACAAAAAACAGGAGCGCATCGATAAAATATATGCAGGCATAACGAAAAATAACCGCATTGAACGGTGTTTGCTCTGCATGTATGAAGAAGAATGGAATCTGTTGAAAGATCTTGTGTCCTACGAAAAGGCCTGCCCGCTTAACACAGATACACCTTTGCCTGCACTAGCTGTCAGCCAATACTTGGGTTATGATGAAGAAGGATATATTATTATTCCTCAAGAAATCAAAGAAGGGTTCCAAGCTGCGCAGCGGGATGAATTCTTACAGCGTCGTAAAAAAATGCAATGGCTGCAGCAATGTTTGGCTATGGCAAAAAATTTATACGGTGCCATGCCTTTTTATATTTTGGTGGAACTGTACAACCAGCACAAGACGTTCCAAAGCAATGCCTTGGAAATCGGCTCGATGATGCAGCTAATTCCCCAAGAGATGCAAACCTATTTTTTACAGGACGATCTTGTTTGCGATATTTTGATGACGAAAGAAAATGTAGAGTCTTTACTGCATGACCGTGTACTGGATGTATATTACATACCGTCACTCAGGGAAATTGAAAATGAAGCGACAGGCAATATTCTCTATTTCAATCCGCATATGGTGAAACAAGGCATGACAAAGTTATATAAATATACGTCTCTTTCTAAGAATCAAACATTGGATGTGATGGGCGATATTATAGATGAAATGGCTAGTGGCTGGAGTCCGGATGATATTATAGAAGATTTATCCATAAAACAGATAATTGTTCGTAAGGGAGAGAAAAAACGGTTGCAAGAATTGTTTGCCGAATGGAACTATTATACGAAAAAATGGGTAAACTGCGGCTATTCTGACGAAGAAATAAAACGATTTAACATACACTAAGCCAAGGCGTGCTGCGCATGCGATGTTGCACGTTCTGTGTCGTGTTTTAGGAGAAGGCTGTCATGTCTTGGTTGAGCTATAGGAATGACTTTAAAACTGCACTGTAAAGGTGTTGATTGAGTTCCTGGTTCATGCTATAATACATAGTGAACAGAGTAATTAAAAATGATTATTCGTTAGATGAAAGAAGGGGCATCATCATGAAAATAGAAGAAGGTACTATTATTTCAGAAAAAGAAGATGGATTGGTAGAAGTAAAAGTAGGACGCCATTCTGACTGTATTGCCTGTGGTGCTTGTCCGGGAGCGGAACACATTGTCGTTTTGGCGCGCAATCCGATTGGAGCGCAAGTCGGCCAACATGTTAAGTTTGAAGTGCGGGAAGTCAATATCGTCATTGGCGCATTCGTTTGCTTTATTATGCCGTTGTTGGTTGCCGCTGCAGGGGCTTTGCTGGGACATTGGCTAGGAATAGCTCAGGCTATGGATGCGACGCAGACAGCGATTGCCGGCGGCATCATAGGATTTCTGCTAGGGGCTGTAGGTGTTAAGTTATTTGATCGTTCCTTAACAAATGATGATAATGCAAAACCTAAAATTATAGAAGTATATAGTCGTTAATTGTTTTATGAAAAAAGACTGTTGCATCCCAGGTAATACTGCAAGTGGATAAGGTATAGCACGTTATCTACTTACGATATTGCATATCAGAGGGAACAACAGTCTTTTTTTATGAGAAATCAGAAAGATAATGTTGTTTCTAAAGCGTACGATGTGCCGTCACGCAGGGTAACGGCATGAATATACAGAAAACTTTCTGTGTTTGTTAAGGAGGGAGACTTCATGATCTCTTCTTGTGCAGGTATAGAGGAACGCAGTGGAAATTGAGCCATGCGCGTTGTTTTGTCCGATGTTAGAGAAAGGTGAACAGGTGCGGTAAAGAACAGTTCATGGTCTGTTTTACGGCGAAGTTCATATATGCCTTGGACATCCAAAATCTGTTGACGCGGGATGTGGAATACGGGAGTATACTCCATGCGCAGAAATACTTGGGTATAGTCATCACTACGAACCAGACGGGACCTAACGTGTTTTACCTCTAGCATAGAAGCAATTTGATGACGCATAGGACCATTTTCTTTATCTAGAGCTTCTAAATAAGCCTGTTGCAGCTGCTGAATACTATCTTGTATATGGGTTATGCCTGTAATATGCCATTCCTTCGGCCCTGTACGTTCCATAGAAACCGTACAAGGAATAGTTTGCTGCAGTGAGGGATGATAAAAATAGAGTGTTATTTCGGCATGGGAATCGTCAATACGGCGGCTCCATGAAGAAGAAGAAAGGGACCAGCCCGTAAGGGGCAGAGAAATGCCCATATTTTTTAAATGATTGGCAAGTATGGCTTGAGCTTGTTCTATATTAGTTGTATCTGATTGCGTTATCTCGTGTTCAATCCATGTAGTTAATGCGGATTCTAGGTCATTTTGAATAGGAAGCCATGTCAGTTTTTGCAGAGGCGTTGCAAGTTGTTGATGGTGAAATTGTATGAATCCGTTATATGCATCATGAATGACCGCATCTTTGTCAATCCAACGTGTCCATACATCATCATGATGCTGTTTAGCGGCTTGCTTTAGACAATGCAGTGAATAGTCTGGTGTGGTTTTGTATATGCCTTCATAGGAGCCATATGCTGCACCAAGACAGCCGCAAAGAACGGCAAGTGCTAACAGCAATTTTCCATCGATGAATTTATATATCATACGTTACCCTTCTTTTTAGTAATATATAAAATATATCCATATTATACCATAAAAAAGGAAATACGCATTTTTTGACGAATTATGTTAATATATGCATGTTTCGTAATCATAGCCGCCGAATGGCTGGAGGAGGGATAAATGGTGGTTACGCTTAAGGATATAACGAAAAACACAACATATACAGTAGAAAAAGGAACCTCCCTGCTGCAAATTAGTAAGGAGCAGTATCCGGATGCGAAGCCGCAGGTTGCGGCAGCTTTATATAATAATGAATTTGTCGGTTTGCAGACCAAAGTGCAGGCTGACGGTGATATTTCCTGGTTTTCATTAGGTACATTAGAAGGAAACCAGTGTATGATTCGTACGGCTACGATGCTGTTGACGCGGTCGGTCAGTGATTTATATCCGCATGGACGCGTTTTTGTCAAACATGCACTGCGAAAGGCGTTGTATTGTGAATTAGACATAGGACATTCGATTACGGTTCGAGATGTGACCTCTATTAAACGGCGTATGGACGAACTCGTTGCACAGAATGCAGAAATTTCTCAACTTGTCATTAGTGCAGAAACTGCGATGGATATGTGCCGCAATCGACATTTAGATCGAGAAGCTGAATTACTGCGATATACGAATATGAAACAGATTATGGCGTATCAATGCGGCCCTGTTTTTGACTATTATATGGGACCTCTATTGCCGAGCATGGGGTATTTGACATGCTTTAATTTGCGTTCGTATGCGCCAGGCGTTATTTTGGAAACGCCGACGCCAGATCATCCGGACACCTTGCCGCCATATAAAGAAATTCCCAAAATGGCTCGCCTGTTTTTGGATGCCGAAGAATGGGGACGGATTGTACGCTGTGAATATGTATCTGATTTAAATCACTATATTGCAGATGATTCGATTCAGGATATTGTAGATATGGCAGAGGCACTGCAGGAAAAAAAATTAGCGCAGATTGCAGATTATGTTGTTACACGGCGTCCTAAAATAAAAGTTATTTTAATTGCCGGTCCTTCGTCAGCTGGTAAAACGACATTTTGCAAGCGGCTAACAACACAGTTGCGTGTCGTTGGGTTGCGGCCGGTTAAAATTTCATTGGATGATTATTTCCATAATCGGGAAGAAACACCTAAAAATCCGGATGGCAGTTATGATTTTGAATCCTTGCGGGCTGTGAATGTACCCCTGTTTAATCAGCAAATTGATGAACTGCAGCAAGGAAAAGAAGTACATTTGGCGCGATATGATTTTGTGACGGGAAAACGATATTTTGACAAAAAAACGGTACGGCTGGAACCGAATCAGCCGATTGTCGTAGAAGGACTTCATGCGTTGAATGATTCGTTGACGTATATGCTGCCGCGATATGAAAAGGTAAAAATTACGTTAGGTGTGCTGACGCAGATTCGGATTAATGACCATAACCGGATTTCCACATCCGACACGAGGATTATTCGCCGCATGGTACGGGATCAGCAGTTCCGCGATCGCGGTCCTCAGGCTACGATGGATATATGGGCTGATGTACGACGTGGAGAAGAAACAAACATTTATCCGTATCAGGAAGATGCTGATGTTATTTTCAATACAGCACTGCCGTATGAACTATCTGTCCTTAAAACATATGCCGAACCGCTGTTGGCGACAATTACGAAAGATAGTCCCCATTACATCGAGGCGCAGCGTCTGCTAAAATTTCTAAAACCATTTAGGGGACTGGATTCATCTGTTGTACCGCATAATTCATTGCTGCGAGAATTTATTGGCAAAGACGCCCAAGGAACAGCAAAAAAACATTGACAAAGTATTTACAGATAGATATAATAGTATGGTCGAGGTAGAAATATGAAACTACAAGTCGAAGAAGCACTCAAAGAACAAGGTAAGAAATTCCCTTTTTCTTTTGAAAGACCGGCTGCCGAATTAGGTGAGGTAGATACTCTCCCCTGGCATCATGATATGGTAGCAGTAGAGGGAACCTATTGGTTTGACGGTAATCACATGGTTGTCCATGGGACAATACATACCAAAGGCATGTATACATGCAGCCGTTGCCTGACACCGGTATCGGTGGATCGGAATGCAACACTGTCTGAAGTCTATGGTACGGAAGCAGAGCTTCCTGATGACGTATTGCCCTATAATGGGGAATACATCGATTTGACGGAGACAATTAGAGAAACGTTGATCCTCAGTGAACCCATGAAGGTCTTGTGCCGACCTGACTGCAAAGGCCTGTGCCCGCAGTGCGGCGCAAACTTGAATGAAGGACCCTGTAGTTGTCCTACCGACAGGATCGATCCAAGGCTTGCAGTCTTGGGAGATTTATTAAAATCAAAGCACTAAAATACGTACCATGATTTAAGGAGGTGCAGAACATGGCAGTACCAAAGAACAGATTATCCCAGACGCGTCAGAAAATGCGTCGTGCAAACTGGAAATTGACAGCACCGGGTTTCGTTGAATGCCCGCAGTGTCACGAAGCAATGATGCCTCATCATGTATGCCCAACTTGCGGCTTCTACAAAGGCAAACAGGTTGTCAATAACACAACAGCTGAATAAGACAATGTATATAAAAAGGACGTCCTGAAAAAAAGGGCGTCCTTTTTTTCTATCGTTTCAATGTATAAATGAAATTGTCATTTTGTATCCACATTAGAATTCGGAGGACTAGTATGGATTGGATTCGTACTACAATAGGCTTTGAATTAGAACATGGCGGGCCCCATGTTCATTTTCTGGCCTTTATTTTGTTTATTATCATAGGAATTTTGATTTTGCACGGCCTGTTTCGCCTGTTGATTGAATTCCTTTGCCGGGTGACGCACGTATCGCGTGATAATTGGCGCCGTATTTTTCGCTTTATGCCGACGCTTTTGGGGATTTTGCTGGGGATTCAGCTGACAAAAGATATATTGAATTTACCTGTTTTTGTACAAAATTCCCTGTCTTATCACTATCACAGCGTCGTGATTATTACGATTACCTTTTTCTGCGCTCATATGGCGTCTTCGTTTTTGAAAGACAAGCTTTCTAAAAGCGGCGATAAAACGGCAGGAACGTCTATTTTGACAACTGTCGTGGATTTAGGTGTATATCTTGTGGGTGCACTGTTTATTCTTAGCTCTTATGGCATTTCCATATCACCACTGCTGACCGCGCTGGGTGCCGGCGGCTTGGCATCTGCCCTGGCCCTTCAGGATACGTTGGCTAATCTCTTTTCTGGTATTACGACGTTGGTATCCAAGCAGGTTCACATAGGTGATTACATTCGTCTGGCCAGTGGTGACGCGGGCCGCGTAGTGGATATGAATTGGCGCAACACGACCATTCGTACAGCGACAGGAAACATGGTTATTGTGCCGAATAAAAGCATTGCCACGGCAACATTGACGAATTATGAACAACCCTTGGCAGAATGTACGATTTTTATTCCTTTGACCATTACGTATGATAATGACTTGCAGCATGTTGAAGATGTGACGCTTAGAGTAGCTCGTCATATTCTTGAGTCCAGTACATATGGTGTAACAGGTTTCCAGCCTCTCGTCCGATATGACAAGATGGGAGACTATGGCATATCATTCAAAGTCGTACTGCGCATTCGCAACATTGTCGATGAAGCCGTTCTCAAACATCAGTTTATTAAGGAAATCTATACGACGTATAAAAAAGAAAATATTCATTTGTTGATTCGTCATGATTAACAATAAAAAATATTGATTCATGCGACAGGTTTAACGACAATAGAAAATGATAGATACACAAATAAAATAAGGGTATGTGCAAAATCATCTCATAGAAAACAAGGGAGCAGGACTAGCCCTGCTCCCTTGTTTCATGCTATAATAAACGTTAGTCTATTTAGTGATGATATAAAGAAGGGGGCTAAAACCGATGCGTGCAATGGGAATCGATCCGGGAACGGCGATTTGTGGATTTGGCGTTGTAGATTCGATGGGAAGCCGCCTGAAGCCAGTTACGTATGGAACGATACAAACGACGCCGGATCATACGGATGCAGAACGACTGGGTACACTTTTTGAAGGCTTAAATGAACTATATGCGAAATATAAGCCCGATGTGATTGGTGTGGAACAGCTTTTTTTTAACCGCAATGTGACAACGGCGATTACCGTCGGCCAGGCACGAGGTATTATTCTTTTGACGGCCCAGCAGGCACACATACCTATTTTGGAATTTTCACCGCTCCAGGTCAAACAAGGTGTTACTGGATACGGCAGGGCTACGAAAGAGCAGGTTATAGATATGACCATGCGTCTCTTGGGTATACATGAAAAAATTAAACCAGATGATGCTGCAGACGGGTTGGCCATGGCGATTTATGCCGTATACTGCAGTCATTCCCAGAGTTTGCGAAGGACGGTGCAATTATGATTGGCTATCTGAAGGGAATCGTAACCCATCTATTTAAAGAACATTGTTTTATAGATGTTCATGGTGTGGGGTATCGTGTGTTTGTGCCGGCATCTACCATGGAAAAGCTGACGATTGGCAAAGAAACTACGGTCTTTACGTATATGAATGTACGTGAAGATGCTATTTTGTTGTATGGATTTGCCACGCAGGATGAATACGATTTATTTATGCTGCTGATTAGTGTCAATGGGGTCGGTCCGAAAGTGGCCCTCGGTGTGTTGAGTGCCGTAAACCCAGACGGATTCCGCTTGGCTGTCCATCAAAAAAATATCAAAGTGCTTACAAAAATGCCTGGCATTGGGAAAAAAACAGCAGAACGTATTGTCTTAGAATTGCAAGATAAAATCGGGCCGGTAGATGATGGTGCGGTGGCAGATATTGCGGTGCCGTCGACAGCAGCTTCAAAGGGAATGATGTCCGAAGCAGTAGACGCTCTTGTTGGTTTGGGATATAGTGAACAGGAAATATTGCCGGTTGTAGAAGAAAAAGCGGGCATTTGCCAGACCGTAGAGCAGCTGATCAAAGAGGTATTGAAAGCCTTGGGAAGCAGGAGATAAGGCATGGAAGAAAATCGTATTGTGGAAACAGGACCGATGCCGGGAGATTCCTGGCAGTACAGCCTGCGTCCTCATTATTTAAAAGAATATATTGGCCAGCATAAAGCCAAACAAAACCTGGACGTGTTTATCCAAGCAGCGAAACTGCGGCAGGAAGCCTTAGACCATGTATTGTTGTATGGGCCGCCGGGACTGGGCAAGACGACCATGGCAGGTATTATTGCCAATGAATTAAATGTCAGCTTGCGTATTACGTCTGGACCTGCGATTGAACGGCCGGGTGATTTGGCTGCGCTTTTAACGAATTTACAGGAGCGAGATGTCCTTTTTATTGATGAAATACATCGTCTGTCCCATAGTGTCGAAGAAGTACTTTATGCGGCTATGGAAGATTATGCCCTGGATATTGTCATTGGTAAAGGCCCGAGTGCCCGCTCCGTTCGGATTGACTTGCCGCCGTTTACGCTAGTCGGTGCGACAACACAGGTCGGCCGCCTGGCACCGCCGCTTAGAGATCGCTTTGGTGTTATCTGCCGTCTTGAATTTTATAAGCCGGAAGATTTGGTCCTTATTATCAAGCGGACATCAGAAATTTTGAATATTGATATTGATGACCAAGGGGCATTGGAAATTGCTCGCCGTTCTCGTGGCACGCCGCGTATTGCTAACAGGCTGCTAAAGCGGGTACGTGATTTTGCCCAAGTAGATAATGCCGATGAAATTACGGCTTCACTAGCTGGCAAAGCCTTAGACCGGCTGGAAGTTGACGCTTGCGGCCTAGACCGTACAGATAGGCGGGTACTGCAGGTTATTATTGAAAAATTTGGCGGCGGTCCCGTTGGCTTAGATACGATTGCTGCTGCCATCAGCGAATCCGTTGATGCCGTGGAAGATGTATATGAACCCTTCTTGATGCAACAGGGATTTTTAAACCGCACGCCTCGCGGGCGTGTCGTTACGTCGGCAGCATATAGCCATTTAGGCCTACCAATGCCTCAAGATGTTAGCAATAAGACGTTGCTTTAGGAGGTCCTATGGGAAAAATACTCATCATCATCGGTATAGTATGTATCGCAGCCGGATGCGGCTGGCTGGTGCTGGATCATGTAGGACTGAGCCGGTTTATAGGACATTTACCAGGGGATATGAATTGGACAAAAGAAAATGTGTCTATTCATTTTCCCATTATGACCTGTTTGCTTGTCAGTGTTGTTTTAACCATTATTTTAAATCTATTTTTCCGTTGAGATAGAGAGGATGCATGCTATGGAAAAAAGACGATATATATGGCTAATAACTATATTGCTGTGGATGAGCATGACGACTATTATATTAGCATCAGGGACTGGTCAGGCTCTTCGTATTGGCATTCGCGAGGGCCGTTCGTCTGTAGCCGTTATAGGAACGCGTGATGTCGGCATTTATCAAGGCAATGCGTTGCGCAAAAAGGTAAAAGCCAATACACCGATTCAAGTAACGATTCGCGGCAATGAATTAACGGCAGATGGCGTTAAAAGTATGAGCCCGTTGTCAGTGCGTCCCCTTGCCAAAGATGGCTTTGTGAAAATTACCGATGGCTATATGTATCGCGGCTATTTGGAGTTCATCAAAACGCCTGCCTCGGCAGGAATGACAGTAATTAACGTTGTGCCGATAGAACAGTATTTATATGGCGTTGTCGGCAAAGAAATGTCACCGTCATGGAGTTTGGAAGCGTTAAAGGCCCAGGCCGTAGCGGCGCGAACCTATGCAGTTTCGCATAAAAATTATTTTAAAAGCCGCGGCTATGATATGGCAGATGATACGCGTAATCAAGTGTACGGTGGAATGAATGCCGAGACGCCCTCTATTCAGCAGGCTGTGGATGGTACAAGCGGCGAAATTCTGACATATAAGGGAAAGCCTATTGAAGCGTTTTTTTGCGCCAGTGCCGGCGGCTGGACAGAGAATAGCGAAAACGTCTGGGGTAATGCCGTTGGATATTTGCGGGGAGTCTCTGACCGGAGCTTTCATATGCCGTCATACAGTTGGTCTGTTACGACCACGCCGGAACGCTTGGCAGCAAATCTGAATGCAGCTGGAAAGGGTGTTGGCACGGTCCAATCTATTATGCTGTCTCCGCTGACAAAACGACCCATGCGTACCGCCGATCGCGGCGTGTCCGGACGGGTTCGTACGATGATTATACGAGGAACCAAAGGACAGGCAACGGTTACGGGCAATGCCTTTCAATCGTTGTTTGGGTTGAAAAGCACACTGTTTGATTTTTATCAGGGTAAGGGGACACCGCCGAATCCTGATTTGGGACATAGCAGCCGTAGCATGACACTGCCTATTAAAGCAGGCCAGCCGTTGACTATTTATGGCTTTGGCTGGGGACACGGCTTGGGTATGAGCCAATATGGGGCCTATCAGATGGCGAAAGAAAATCCCGGTGTCCGGGAATATTACCGACAAATATTACTTCATTATTATACAGGAACGACATTAGAACGATTGTATTAAGGAGATTGTTTATTTTGAAACTTAGCGATTTTTATTACGATTTACCAAAAGAATTAATAGCCCAGCATCCGGCAGAACCACGAGATCATGCGCAGCTCATGTTGTATGATCGCAAAAGCGGTGCCGTACAGCACAAGCATTTCTATGATTTAGTAGATGAACTTCACAAAGGCGATGTGCTTGTTTTCAATGATTCTCGTGTTATTCCGGCTCGTTTATATGGAAAACGTGTTCCCACAGGCGGTAAAGTAGAAGTATTGTTGCTCACACCGATAGGGGAAGATACTTGGGAAGTCTTGGTCAAACCGGGGAAAAAAGCTTTGCCGGGAACGACCATTGAATTTCCGGAAGGACTGACAGCAGAAGTTCAAGATCGCACCGATTTCGGCGGCCGTGTTGTCAAATTCCAGTATGATGGCGTGTTTGACGATATTATTGATAAAATAGGTGAAATGCCTTTGCCTCCTTATATTCATGAAAAAATGGAAGATCCCAATGAATATCAAACGGTATATGCTAGAGAACGAGGTTCCGCGGCAGCACCAACAGCAGGCCTTCATTTTACGGAAGAATTACTGCAAAAAATTCGCGATAAAGGCGTGCAGGAAGTCTTTGTAACCCTTCATGTTGGACTGGGAACGTTCCGCCCTGTTGAAGAAGAAAATATTGAAGACCATGAAATGCACAGCGAATTTTACAGTATTACCAAAGAAGCGGCAGATACGATTAATCAGGCTAAAGCGGAAGGCCGGCGCATTATTGCGGTGGGAACCACATCTATTCGCACTTTGGAAAGTGCCGGTACGACAGGAACCTTGCAAGCTGGTTCCGGATGGACCAATATCTTTATTTATCCAGGGTTTACGTTCCACATTGTCGATGCGTTGGTTACGAATTTCCATTTGCCTGAATCGACATTGCTCATGTTAATCAGTGCCATGTCGACAAGAGAAAAAATTTTAAAAGCCTATGAAACGGCTGTCAAAGAAAAGTATCGTTTCTTTAGTTTTGGCGATGCTATGTTTATACGATAGGAGGATATGATTTGGTTATTACGTACGAACAGCAAGCCGAATGCGACGGCGCAAGAGCCGGTATTTTGCGTACACCTCATGGAACATTTAAGACACCTATGTTTATGCCGGTAGGTACGCAGGCTACGGTCAAAACGTTATCGCCGGAAGAATTATATGATATGGGCGCCCAGGTTATTTTGAGCAATACATATCACCTGTTTCTGCGGCCCGGTGAAGACCTGGTAAAGGAAGCTGGCGGCCTGCATAAATTCATGAACTGGAAACAGGCTATTTTGACAGACAGCGGCGGATTTCAAGTATTCAGCTTGGGACAGATGCGCAAAATTACAGAAGAAGGCGTAACGTTCCGTTCCCATCTGGATGGTTCCAAAAAGTTTTTATCGCCGGAAGTATCCATGGATATTCAAATGGCGTTGAATTCGGATGTTGCCATGGCTTTTGATGAATGCATTCCCTATCCGTCGGATTATGAGTATACGCTGCATTCCACAGAACGGACGAGCCGATGGGCAAAACGCTGCCTGGATCATCATCACAGTGATACACAGGGCGTATTTGGTATTGTCCAAGGCGGCATGTACAAAGACCTGCGCCGTAAAAGCTGTGAAGATTTAGTGGATATGGATTTTGATGGATATGGTATTGGTGGCTTGAGTGTTGGCGAATCAAAGGATATAATGTATGATATATTAGAACATACGACGCCGTATTTGCCGAAGCAAAAAGCCCGGTATTTAATGGGCGTCGGCACGCCGGACTGTCTGCTGGAAGGGGTTGCCCGCGGCGTGGATATGTTTGACTGTGTATTTCCGACGCGTGTTGCCCGCAACGGGATGGCGATGACACATACGGGGCGAGTTACCGTGCGTAATGCCAAATATGCCCATGATTTTCATCCGATTGAAGAAGGATGCGGCTGTTATACGTGCCGCAATTATACGCGGGCCTATATCCGCCACTTATTTAAAGCCGAAGAATTGCTGGCGTATCGCCTAGTAAGCATTCACAATTTGTATTTCTTGCTGCAGTTTATGCGTGATATGCGGCAATCTATTTTTGATGGTACCTTTAGAGAGTTTCGTCAAGAATTTTGGAAACGGTATCAAGATGCATAACCGTTACGTATCTTGTATATAGATAACGAAATCATATGGGAGGTGAATCGATTGGATTTAATGGATTTGAATAACTTTTGGCCGATTATCGTCATGGTAGTTATTTTTTATTTCTTGTTGTGGCGTCCGCAGAAAAAACAGCAGAAAAAACGGCAGGAAATGCTTGATAGCATGAAAAATGGTGCCAAAATCATCACAGCTGGTGGGCTTTACGGTACGATCGTATCGATGCATGATGACTATGTCATCGTCCGCTTAGCCGACAAAGTAGAAGTCAAAATGACTCGTAATGCCATTAGCCAGGTCCTCGGAAAACAAGCGCAGTCTGACCATAAAAAAACTGCTAAAAAATCCGAAGCCAAAACTGCTGATACGACAGCGGAACCGGCAAAGGCTGAACAAACCAATGAAACCAAATAAGGGAGACCTTCGAAAAGCCATGAAAAGCCGGCTTCAAACTGTTTCTACAGCACAAGCTGCTGTATGGAGTGATGCTGTTTGCAGACGATTAATGGCATTGCCATCGTATCAAACGGCTAGTCGGCTTATGGCCTTTTTGAATATGAAAGGTGAAGTATCGCTAGATACATTTCTTATACAGGCACTGAAGGAAAGAAAGGAAGTATATGTGCCCTATTGTCTTACCAATGGACACATGGAAGCAGTGCAGATGACTTCCCTAAGTGATGTGGTACGTGGAAAGTATGGTATCCGTGTACCCAAAGAAGGAAGTTCTCGTATTGCGCCAACACAATTAGAGTGGATTATTGTACCGGGCCTGGCTTTTGATGCAGAGGGACATCGTCTGGGACGAGGTGCCGGATTTTACGACCGCTATTTACAGCGGGCACCGCAGGCAGCTGTCACGGCTGTGGCCTGGGACATTCAGATAGTACCGCATGTGCCGACTGAAGCACATGATTATACATTACCGGCTGTGTTGACCCAAAGCCGGTATATGGTACAGTGATATATATTATTCAGTAAAAGGAGGGAACACTGTTGCGGACTCGCAATATGGTAAAATTTTTTGGTGCGGTTATCATTATTTTAGCCGTATTCCTTACCTTTATTTATCCGCTTGCCAATTCCATTAAACAGGGCCTGGACCTTCAGGGCGGCACACATATTGTACTGGAAGCTGAAGATACGCCGGATGCACCGGTTACAGAAGATTCATTGAGCCGTGCTGTTTCTATCGTAGAACGTCGTATTAATGAAATGGGCTTGACAGAACCGCTCGTACAAAAAGAAGGGGCTCGTCGGATTATTGTAGAACTTCCTGGCGAAAAGAACCCGGAAAAGGCGATTGAAACGATCGGCAAAACAGCGGTTATGGAATTTAAAGATGAAAGCGGCACCACACGCATGGGCGGTCAAGATTTAAAAACCGCGAAAGAACAAATTGAAAATGGCAATAAAAATGTTGTTGCTATCGAATTTACCGATGAAGGAGCAAAGAAATTTGCTGATTTGACAGCTTCCAATGTAGGACATAAGATTTCGATTCTCTTAGATGGCGAAGTATTGACGGCTCCTGTCGTTAATGAACCGATTACGGGAGGTAAAGCCGTCATTACGGGCAGCAAATCCTTGGAAGAAGCGAAGAACTTGGCTATTTTGCTTCGTTCCGGTGCACTTCCTGTTAAATTAAAAGTCATGGAAGTACGAACGATTGGCCCAAGCCTGGGACAAGATTCTAAAATCAAGAGTGAAAAAGCCTTTGCCATTGGCATTATACTCATCATGATTTTCCTTATTGTTATTTATCGTATGTCCGGTATTGTAGCCAATGTAGCCTTATTGGTATATGTGTTGATTTTACTGTCTATTTTAAAATACCTGGATGCGACATTAACCCTGCCGGGGATTGCCGGTATTATTTTGTCCATGGGCTTTGCCGTCGATGCCAATATTCTTATTTTTGAACGATTTAAGGAAGAAGTTCTTATCGGCAAGAGCTTACGAACATCGATGGATGCCGGGTTTAAACGAGCATTTAATACGATTTTGGATGCCAATGTATCCGTTATGATTGCGGCCATTGTCCTGATTGTTATGGGAACCGGTACGGTGAAAGGATTTGCCGTCAACTTGGCATTAGGGTTAATTGTCAGCATGTTTACAGCCATCCTCGTCAGCCGCTCTTTGCTGACATGGTTTATTAATACCGGTCTGATTACGAACCCATGGTTCTATGGATTGAATCGCAAAGCACCGGAACATATGCTGAAAAAGGGGGGACAGAAATGAGTTTTGATATTGTCAAACATAGAGTATGGTGGTTTACTCTTTCGTCTGTCCTCGTCATTGCCAGTGTGATTTCTATTTTTGTCAATGGATTTAACTTCGGCATTGATTATACGGGCGGTACCATTTTGGATATGCAGTTCCAAAATGCAGTTACCGTTGCCCAGGTCCGCGAAGTCGTTGATGATGCCCAAATGGATTTGGGAAACAGTGTAATTCAGTTGTCTGGCGTAACCGATCAAGAATCATCACAGGATGTCATGATTCGTATGCGCAATTTATCCAGTGATGAAAGCAAAGCCATTGCAACCCAGCTCAGTGATAAATTGGGCGGCGCAGAAATCAAACGTACCGAATCCGTGGGAGCGGTTATTGGTTCAGAAGTGACAAAAAATGCAGTCATGAGTTTGGCTGTGGCATTTATTGCTTTGGCCGCGTATATTTCGTTCCGCTTTGAATATAAAATTGCGATTTCTGCATTGGTATCGATTTTCCATGATTTGATTATGGTATTAGGATTTTTCTCCTTTTTCCATCTGGAAATTGATGCATCATTCTTGGCAGCTATTTTGACAGTTGTTGGGTATTCAATGAACGAAGCCGTCGTTATTTTTGACCGTGTTCGTGAAAACACGCGGACTCATCGCCGAACAGATACGTACGAAAAACTGGCACATGACAGTATTTCCCAAAGTATTCACCGTAGTATTTATACGTTGACAACCGTACTCTTTGCTTGCGGTGCCTTGCATTTCTTTGGCGGCGAATCGACGAAGAACTTTTCTCTCGTCATGCTTATCGGCTTTATCAGCGGTGCCTATTCTTCGATTTGTGTAGATACATCGCTGTGGGTAGTATGGAAAAATCACAGCCATCGCCGTGGTCCAAAAGCAATAGAGCCGAAAGAATCAGAAGAACAAATAGAAGAAGCATAATAGTAAAAAAGAACTGTAACAAAATGAGAGCATTAAATTCATTTTGATACAGTTCTTTTGTCATATACATATTCTTGACTTAGAGCAATGTCTAAGTGGTATAATAAATATGGCTTTGAGAATCTTATGATAGTATATAGGAGGCTGCTATGGAAAAAGCAAAAGTATACTTTACCGATTTTCGCTGTAAAGTAGGTACAAATAATTTAATGAAATTAAGAAAACTCTGCAAACGAGCAGGCATTGCCAATATTGATTTTGAAGGCAAATTTGTTGCGATTAAAATGCATTTTGGCGAATTAGGCTGTCTGGCATCGTTGCGCCCGCAGTATGTTAAATGTGTCGCTGATTTAGTCAAAGAATTAGGAGGCAGACCGTTCCTTACGGATTGCAATACCCTGTATCCGGGCAGTCGTAAACATGCACTGGAACACATGGATTGTGCTAACCTCAACGGCTACAACACGGTTACGACAGGCTGTCAGATTATTATTGCCGATGGCCTTCGCGGTACGGATGAAGTAGAAGTACCCGTCAAAAATGGCGAATACGTCAAAAATGCTAAAATCGGTCGGGCTATTATGGATGCCGATGTATTTATTAGCTTGGCACACTTTAAAGGTCATGAAATGACCGGCTTCGGCGGTGCTGTAAAAAATATCGGCATGGGCTGTGGCAGCCGTGCCGGCAAGATGGAACAGCACTCGTCCGGTCAGCCGGCAGTCGATGCTTCTAAATGTAAAGGCTGTCGTCGGTGTGCATCCGAATGCGGTTCCGATGCGATTACATACGAAGATGACGTAGCACATATTCATGAAGATTTGTGCAAAGGCTGCGGTCGCTGCATTGGGGCTTGCGCTTTTGATGCCATTCATACGGTACAGTGGGATGCCAATGACAAATTGGATTGCAAAATGGCAGAATATGCCCAGGCTGTCTGTCAAGATCGGCCGTGCTTCCATATTAATTTGGTCATGGATATTTCACCGAATTGCGACTGCCACGGCGAAAATGATGCGCCGATTCTGCCGAATATCGGCATGTTCGCATCCTTTGATCCCGTTGCGCTCGATCAAGCTTGCGTCGATGCCTGCATGAAAGCAACACCCTTGCCAAACAGCCAGCTCGCCGACCATTTGGCAAAGCCCGATTGGCATCATCATCACGATCATTTCTTGGATAGCAACCCCAATGTCAACTGGGAAGCAACTCTAGAACACAGCGAAAAAATCGGCTTAGGAACCCGGCAGTATGAACTGATTACGGTGAAATAAAACCAGAGATAATTCAATAATGTGAATTTAAAGAGTTAGACTTTAGTAACGAGATAGCAAATGCTATCTCGTTACTTTTTTATACAGCAAGAAAATGAAATAGAGTCATTTGACATGGTAATAAGAAACGGTATAGCGCTGTAAATGAGATTTTAGAGACATGATTTATTTTGCAAAAATATTAAAAATAATAAAGTTATTGCATTATAGTACAGTAACTTTATTATTTCATAAATTTATGCTACACTAAAACAATAGGAGGTGCGAAAATATGATAGATTCCCATGAACTCAGACAACGTGACAGGTATTTGAACAAACTGATTGGTTTTCAAGATACGGAGCCGGTTAAGGTAATTACTGGCATTCGCCGTTGCGGTAAATCCAGTTTGCTAAAACTGATGGTTCAGCATTTGAAAGATACCGGTGTTCTGCCGGGGCAGATTATCGAGATGAATTTTGAATCTTTTGATTTCCGTAAAATGAGCAATACTGATATTTATTACTATGTAAAAGAGCGGATTATCCCTGGTAAGCGGATGTATCTTTTCTTTGATGAATTACAGCGGATTGAGGCTTGGGAAGATACAGTAAACGCCTTTCGCGTGGATTTTAATTGTGACATCTATGTGACGGGATCCAATGCCTACCTTCTTTCTTCAGAGTATTCCACCTATCTATCAGGACGATGTGTGGAAATTAAAATGTTGCCGCTCTCTTTCCGTGAATTCCTTGATTTTCACGGTTTTGAGATTCGTGAAACGCAAAGTGCGTTTGGTGGACTTCGCAAACAGGTATTCGACAAGAAGGGTGAACGTTATGAACTGCGAGAGGTTTTTGATGCTTACATGCGTTTCGGCGGAATGCCAGGGATTGCCGATGTTGGGCTAGACCAAGAAAAGGCCCTGTCGTTGCTTGACGGTATTTATTCTACCGTCGTAATTCGGGATATTCTGGAGCGGGAAAAGCGTAGAGGTCAAAAGCAAATCACAGACCCTGTACTGCTGCGCAAGATTATTTTATTTCTTGCAGATAATATCGGTTC
This sequence comes from uncultured Megasphaera sp., assembly GCA_934202965.1. Lineage (GTDB taxonomy): Bacteria > Bacillota > Negativicutes > Veillonellales > Megasphaeraceae > Megasphaera. The sequence goes on along the minus strand of CAKPYN010000008.1, from coordinate 14,781 downwards.
TAATATCTCTATTTCATCCATTGGCAACACGCTGATAAACGAAGGACTTCTAGATGATGGAAAACGTAGGGGTGTGCCCAGTGTGCATACCGTGCAGTCTTATGTCAATGCGCTTTTAGAGAGTTACTTTTTCTATGAGATTAAACGCTTTGACATCAAAGGGAAAGCCTATCTCCGTACATTGGGAAAATACTATATTGTGGACATCGGACTTCGCAATTATCTGCTGGGCTTCCGTAATCGTGATAGTGGCCATGCCATAGAGAATGTCGTTTATTTTGAACTACTTCGCCGCGGTTACGATGTAGCGATTGGCAAGATTGGTAATGCTGAAGTGGACTTCATTGCAACAAACGCCGACGAGAAAAAGTATATTCAAGTAACAGAGTCAATGATGAGTGAAGATGTTCGCAAGCAAGAGCTTGCACCGCTGCAAAACATCCGCGATAACTACGAAAAAATCGTGTTATCTCTAGAGACGGGCCTGGATGCGTCCTATGACGGTATTAAATCCGAAAACCTTATCGAATGGCTGCTTGAATAAAAAATGCAGCGTTAAAGTAATTTTTTCTTTTTATCTAAAACTATGCTAAAACAAAAAAATAGAGATAGTCCGATGGGGGTACAGCGGTTCTCCTTGATGTTTTTTAGACTGAAGAAGGCCGTGTACCGTAAAGTATGCGTTTTTTCATTATATACTACGTATTATTTATGTATTGAAATAATCAACACGACTAATGTAGCAAAAGCTATCATTAACGATAACGCTTCATACACGCTTATGCTGATCACCTCGCTTTCGCAAGAAAAACCGAATACATCGAACTACCTCATGATATGGTTTAGAAAATTTATAGTTGAATTACAAAATACAAGCCCCTATGGCTGTATGTAGTATGCATACGGTCTTGGGGGCTTGTTATATTCCATGGTTTTATTTAGGCGTACATTCGCTTCCTTGTTCGTATATAGCGATTTTTTTATTTAATCGTTCCAGGGCTTGCTGAATGGACTGCATTTGTTCTACTAGTTTGGCTCGTTCGTGCAGTAAAATTTCTTTGCGAGCTTTTTTGGTTGTGTCCCCCTGATGATATAAGTCCATATATCGGCACAGGCCGTCGATCGATACGTTGGCTGCCCGCATGCATTTGATAAAGGCGATGGTATCGCAGTTTTCTTGGGTATAGTCGCGGTTGCCGCTGGGTGTGCGTGGGACGTTGCGAATCAGGCCGATGCGTTCATAGTACCGCAGGGTATCGGCTGTCAGATTATACAATGCACTTACTTCTTTGATTTTCATGCTGTCATGTGTCATCCGCTTAGGCTGGCTAAGGGGATGGTTCCTTTCTCCCAGACGTACTGGGTATGATTGTTGGTATCGAGTGAAACAGCGCTGTGTATGTGTTATAAGGCATAGTTTCTTTAGCAGCGTAAACTGCTTCACTATTTACTATACTGCATGGAGTGCGCTCTAAGTCAAGCTTTTTGTGCTGGTTGGCACAGATACAGGTGTCGGTATAGGGTGAAAATACTATAGGCTGCTCCACAAAATCCAATGACAGACGCGTAGTGTTTCATAATTAATCCGCCTTTATAGCTATGCGTATCATACTGGTGGGAGAAGACTACAGGTCAAGCATTTCAATACATCATTTGTATTATAGAGAAGAAATCTTCTTGACTTGTAGTTTGCTTTAAGGTGTATGGTATAAACAGATATGGATAGATTGTAAAGTGAAAGAGCAAAATAGGGAGGAATTGGTATGGCAAACGTTTCACGACGTGATTTCTTTAAGATTGCCGGCGGCGTAGTGGCAGGCGCGGCTATTTCGCAGATGGGCGGCTTGGTGCAGTCTTTTGCCCAAGCACCGGTGGTGGGCAGTACGGAGCTGACGCACAGCAGCAGCGAAGCGGGCTCGCATGCCAAGGTGTATTTTACGAAGCACATCGACGCAGCGCATTTGATTTCCTTGTACGATCGCATTAATGAAGGGATTTACGGCAAAGTAGCGGTCAAGCTGCATACAGGAGAAAAGCACGGGCCGAATATTCTGCCCCGTGACATGGTCAAGGCATTTATACAGCATGTCCCTGACAGTACGATTGTAGAAACGAATACGTTGTATCAGGGCGACCGCTACACGATGGCCGGCCATCGAGAAACGCTGCAGGTCAATGGCTGGACGTTTTGCCCGGTAGATATTATGGATGAAGAAGGCGATGTGAATCTGCCTGTCCGCGGCGGCAAGCATCTGAAAGAAGTCGCTATGGGCGGCCATATCGTCAATTATGATTCCATGATTGTCCTGACGCATTTTAAAGGGCATGCTATGGGCGGCTTTGGCGGCTCGATGAAAAATATTGCCATCGGCTGCGCTTCAGGCCAGGTCGGCAAACGGCAGGTACATGGCGTAGCAGGCCAGCCGCCGGCAGATTGGAATGCTTGGCCTGCCAAGGAACATTTGATGGAACTGATGGCTGATTCGGCCAAAGCGACGGTAGATTATTTTGGCAAGCATATCGTGTACCTCAATGTACTGCGGCGCATGTCCGTAGACTGCGACTGCGCCGGTACTTCCGCGGCAGAACCGACCATTCCGGACATTGGCATATTGGCATCGACGGATATTTTGGCGATTGACCAAGCCAGTGTCGATTTGGTATGGGCACGGCCGACTTCGGAAAATCATGATTTGGTAGAACGAATTGAAAGCCGCCATGGTCTTCATCAGCTGCAGGCTATGAAAGAGTTGAAGATGGGCAATCCGCAGTATGAGTTGATTTCTATTGATGAATAAACTGCACAAGGATACGTAGATAACCGGGGCTGTCGCATATGCGATGGCCTCGTTGTGTTTCTTGGGAACATCGTATAGCCCATGATACATCATGCAGTCTGTTCAGCAAATATAGAAACTTTATAAATGCTTTTATTGTATTTCTAAGACAAGAACATAAGCATTAGACATATGTAAGACTGCCTCGTATACTAAAGATGTAATCGAGAGAGGGTAAGTAAAGGAGGAACCGTTTATGTTTATTCGAGAAATGGCACAGCGTACCGGCATTTCTGATGATACGCTTCGCTTTTATGAACGCATTGGCTTACTGCCGCCGGTACCGCGCAATCATGGCGGCATTCGCAAATACAGCGAATATCATGTACAGTATGTGGCGCTGATTCAAAGCTTGAAGGCTAGCGGCATGTCCTTGGAAGAGATTCAGCAGTATATGGAACTGGCGAAACGGGGACAGGCTACGGCTGGCATCCGCAAAAAGATGGTCATGGCAGCCAAAAACAAACTGCTGCAGCAAATTGCCAAACTGCAGCAATCCGTTGCCGAAGCAGATTTCCAGCTTCGCCATTATGAAACATCTCTTCTGAAGCGGACCAATCTCATGGCGTGTCACTATCCGAAAGAAGCAGGCTGTTAAGGAGGCGTACCGATGAATCGTCGTGAATTTTTAAAATTGTCCGGCGTAGGACTGATGAGCATTTTTGTCAGCGGCTGCGGCAATATCCTGAGCCAGGCTGAAAAAGCGACTGGCGTCGTAGGAGGAGGAAAGAACATGAATATTGTAGTAGTGACAGGAAGCCCGCATCAGCACGGGACATCCTTTTTACTGGCAGATAAGTTTATTGAAGGGGCCCAGTCGGCCGGGCACAACGTGTTTCGTTTTAATGCCGCATTTGAAGAAACCAATCCCTGTCAGGGATGCGATCACTGCGGCATGGACGGCGACTGTATTTACAACGATGCCATCCAGCAGAAACTGATGCCTAAACTGCTGGAAACGGATTTAATCGCGTTGATTACGCCGCTGTATTATTACGGCATGTCGGCGCAGCTGAAAACGGTAGTAGACCGTTTCTACTCTCGGACAGGCCATTTGACAGGGAAGAAGTCCATTCTCATGGCTACGGCATACAACAGTGCAGACTGGACGATGAATGCCCTTGTCGATCATTACGACACCTTGGCCCGTTATATGAATTGGACGGATGTCGGCAAAGTATTGGCCATTGGCTGCGGCGCCCGTTCCTTGATTGAAAAATCACCGTTCCCAGATCAGGCGTACCAGCTGGGAGCCAGCTTATAGGAGAAAACCCCATGATACGAATGAAAAAAGGACTAACGGCAGCGTTGGTACTTGCTGCGCTAACCTGTTTGACTGCCTGCGGCTCGACGGCACCGGAACGCGCACAGGCGGAAACTTCGCAGACGATCTCACAGCAAACACAGGCACAGCAGACGGTGCAGGCCACAGACGAACAAGGGACGAAAGTCACAGTACAGCTCAATGACAGTCCGGCGGCGCAGTCGCTGGCAGCCCAATTGCCTATGGATATAGACATGGAAAACTACAGTACGAATGAAAAGATTTTTTACCCGTCGCAAAAACTGGATACACAGCAAACGCCGCGGGCAGCCAATAAAGTCGGCACGCTGGCATACTATGAACCATGGGGCGATGTTGTCTTTTTTTACGGTGCGTTCCGGCCCAACGAGGATTTGTATGAGTTAGGGCAGATTACAGAAGACAGTCAAACGATTGCCAAATTGAGCGGCCGTGTCCATCTGGAACTCGTCCCTTGACTTGGAGCGGACTCTATAGGATACCCTATAATATATCATCGAGCGCATTGCCGCAGACGGTATGATACAACCCAGTGATATACAAATAAAAAGGAGCGATGTATGATGAAATTCAAAACAATTACAACGATGATGATGACAGCTGTTATGGCCTTGGCCTTAGTAGGATGCGGCAGTTCAGAAAGTACGACATCCAGCACCAAAGCCAATACGCAGGATACGAAAGCGGCAGCCAGCGAAATTGTCAATACGATTCCCGGCGGCCTGCGGGGTAAAAACGTATTGGTAGCCTACTATTCTTGGAGCGGCAATACAAAAAAAGTAGCAGAACAGATTCACAGTGAAGTCGGCGGTGATATTGTTGCCGTAGAACCGGAAAAAGCCTATCCAAAAGAGTATCAGGAATGCGTCGATGTGGCTAAAAAAGAAGCCAACGACAATGTGCGCCCGGCTGTAGCAACCAAAGTAGACAACATGGACCAGTATGATGTCGTGTTTGTCGGCTACCCGATTTGGTGGTATAAAGCGCCGATGCATATGTACACGTTCTTAGAATCCTATTCCTTTAACGGCAAAGTTATCGTTCCGTTCTGCACCAGCGGTGGCAGCCCGATTGATGGCAGTATTCCGGATATCCAAAAATCAGCGAAAGGCGCGACGATAGTCAAAGGAAGCCAGTATGCAGATCCTGCTAAAGTTTCGCAGTGGCTGAAGGACATTCAGGCAGTACAATAATATGATACGAGGTGCAGCATGACCATTGATGAAGCGAGCAAGCAGTATGAAATTCCGATAAATATATTGAAAGAATATCAGTCATGGGGATTATGCAGTGCTGTCAAGTCTGTCATGGGAGCATGGCAGTATGATGATACGGATATAGAACGGCTCAGTCTGATTATGACGCTGCATGATATTGGCTTTACAAATGAAGAAGTAGAACAATATATGCGTCTTGTCGTAGCGGAAGATAATACCAATGAAGAACAGATGCAGATGCTTACGCGGCTGCGCAGAAAAGCAATGGATGAAATTCATTTCAAGCAAAAACAGTTGGACCGTCTGGATTATCTTCGCTATGAAATTGAAAAGAACACAAAACATAAGAGGTAACATCATGAAAAAATGTTAATTGTATAGTATTTCTGGTCCAATGGCAATATGAAAAAGATTACAGAAGCATAAGGAGGTTCTGATGAATACAAAACACAAATGGATGACCGTGTTGTGTGCGGCCGTTTTGACAATGACAATGATACCGATGGGAGCGATAACAATGGCAAATAATCAGACAGAACAGAAAAAAGCAGTAAAAATCGTACAGACTGCAGGACGAGATCGATTAGGCAAATTTGCACCGGATTTTGCACGGTATAATGATGATATCCTCTTTGGCGAAGTATGGTCCCGCAACGATAAATTATCGCTGCATGACCGCAGCCTGGTAACGATTTCTGCCTTAGTAGGTGCTGGGGTCATAGACAGCTCGTTGAAATACCATATTGCGACGGCGAAGAAAAACGGCGTAACGAAAGACGAAATGGTCGAAATGATTACGCAGCTGGGCTTTTATGCCGGCTGGCCGAAAGCATGGGCCGCCTTTAACATGGCAAAAGAAGTGTACGGCGAATAAGAAACTCGAATTTTTTCATAAGAAGAACACACAGGCAGCATTCTGATACGGTGTATGCTGCCGTGCAGTGTTTTTCTCTTAAAATTTCTTAAATATAGGATATAAAGGAGCAATGAGAACGATGGCAGAACAGCAGGAAGCACAACAAAAATCAGGAGTTTTTGGGATAGGCGAAAAAAATACAGCCTATGCGAAATATTTTGTCGGACAGAGCTATCTCAAGATGCTGACAACAGAACGCGTCGTTACGGCCAATGTAACGTTTGAACCGGGGTGCCGCAACAACTGGCATATTCATCACAAAGGCGGACAGATTCTGCTCGTTACGTCCGGCCGCGGCTATTATCAGGAATGGGGCAAACCGGCACAGGAACTTCATGCCGGCGACGTCGTCAACATTCCGCCGGAAGTCAAGCATTGGCACGGCGCTGCCCCAAACAGCTGGTTTGCCCATGTAGCCATTGAAGTACCGGCAGACGGTGCCAGCAACGAATGGTGCGAACCTGTTGACGAAGAGGCATATAATGCACTGCCCTAGTGATGAAAAGAGCTGCTTTTCTAAATGATGTAATCGTGATACAATAAAACTAATACAACACAGCAACGAGGAGGTCATTATGCATTTAGGCGCGCAAGAATTAATCGTCATTTTACTGATTGTCCTCATCTTGTTTGGCGGCAAAAAAGTATCCGGCCTGGGCAAGGCGCTGGGTACGAGCCTGCGTGAATTTAAAGAAGAAGTCAATAAAACAGATGATACTGTAAAAAAAGCAGCTGCAGATACTCAGGAAGCCGTTTCCGCAAAGACAGAAGAAACGGACAAAAAGGATGCAGTTGCCAGTAAGAACTAAAGGAGAAGCAGCACTATGTATTATATGTCGTCATATAAAGCCCCTATGGGAACATTGACATTGGTTAGTAATGAATCGTGTTTAATCGGAGTCTGGTTTGAAGGCCAAAAGTATTACATGGAATCAGTTGCCAAGGAAGATGTCGTACAGCAGGAAACGGACGTGCTTGTACGAACGAAAAAATGGCTGGATGATTATTTTGCAGGTCGCATGCCGGCGCTGATTACGCTGCCGCTGGCACCGCAGGGCAGTGCATTTCGCAAATTGGTCTGGCATATATTGTGTCAAATCCCGTATGGACAAGTACGTACCTATAAAGAAATTGCCAATGAAGTTGCGTCCTACGAAGGAAAAGACCATATGTCGGCGCAAGCTGTCGGTGGTGCCATTGGTCATAATCCGATGTCTATCATTATTCCGTGTCATCGTGTTGTTGGGACAAAGGGCAGTTTGACTGGCTATGCTGGCGGCTTGGATAAAAAAAAGGCCTTGCTGCAGCATGAAGGAGCGAATCTGACGCAGAAAAACGATAATAGATAGGGCTGCATTTTCTATAGGAAGATTGACAAGGAGATGGAACGTTTTATATAATAAGGTTGTTAAAATCTTAGGTAGTGGAATTTTCCGGACATTGTCATCTTTTAGCCACACAGTTATCTTGGATAATTGTGTGGCTTTTTCTGTATACAAGGAGGAATACATATTGGATCATACGATGATGAAAACAAAACCGGTGCTGCCCCTTTTGGCAGCTATGGCCTTGCCGGCAGTGATTTCAATGGTAGTGAATTCATTATATAATATTATTGATAGCTTTTTTGTTGCCATGATTAGCGAAGAAGCATTGACTGCTGTATCCTTGGTATATCCTATACAAAATGCTATCAATGCCGTCAGTATTGGCTTTGGCGTCGGACTCAACGCGGTCATTTCTTTTTGTTTGGGCGCCAAACAAGAAAAATTGGCATATACGGCAGCGACGCACGGCATGGCATTGTCCGTGTTGCATGGACTGCTGTTAATGGGCATTTGTATGGCCATCATGCCGTCATTTTTGCGGTTATTTACGCAGGATGCGCAGATTATTTCATCTGGACTGACGTATGCGTATATTGTGTTTGGTTTTTCCGTCGTATTGACGATTGATTTGGCCTATGAAAAGATGTTTCAGGCCGTAGGACGCATGCAGGTGTCCATGGTCAGCTTGATTTGCGGTTGTTTGACGAATATTATCGGTGATCCTATTTTAATTTTTGGTTGGGGACCGATTCCGGCAATGGGTATTGCCGGTGCGGCTTGGGCTACGGGACTGGGCCAGGCTGTGTCCTTGCTTGTGTATGTAGTCGTACAACAATATCGTCCCATGCCGATTCAGATTTCTCGGACGCATTTGGTTTGGAATATTACGTTAGATAAAAAAATATACAGTATCGGGATTCCGGCGATTCTCAATATGGGACTGCCTTCGGTATTGATTACGGCGCTTAACGGTATGTTGGCTGTGTATTCTCCTATGTATGTCGTTGTACTGGGTATTTATTATAAACTGCAAACATTTTTATACATGCCTACGAATGGGATTATTCAAGGCATGCGGCCTTTAGTGGGATATAATTTTGGTGCCCGTTGTTATGATCGAGTAAGGCGATTGTATCGTATTACGTTAGTGCTCAATGCATTAGTGATGACTGGCGGTTTACTGGTTTGTTGGACGATTCCGGATGTTTTGATGAGATGGTTTTCACAAAATCCGGATACCATTGCTGCTGGCAGTACAGCACTGCGCTGGATTAGTCTGAGTTTTGTCGTATCTGCTGTTTCGATTACCTCTTCCGGCGCATTGGAAGGACTCGGGAAGGGCATGCCTTCGTTGTGGATTTCACTGCTGCGCAATATTATCATTATGATTCCGGCTGCGTATCTACTCTGCCGAGGATGGGGCCCATCCGGTATATGGCATGCTTTTTGGTTGACTGATGTGGTGACAGCGATATGTGCTTGGTATATTTATCGTCGTGCCATTGGGATTTCGGTGGAAAATTGTCGGCATTGACTAGTCTTTTCAAATAAAGTTTTGTATAATAATAGCCATGTATAAGGCAAGGAGGCCAATGGTATGTTAGAGGAAAAACAGGGTATTTCTTTTATTACCTTTGGAATATATAAGGCTGTGCCTGCTGTGACAGCTGCCGTATCGACACGCTGCGACGGGCAAAGTACAGGAAGTTTTGCATCACTGAATATGAGTTTTGCCAGTGGGGAACCGGCAGATACGATTCGGGCAAACCGACGTGCCTATTTGCAGGCTCTGCATATCGATCCGGCGACGATTGTTGCCTGCAATCAGGTTCACGGCATACACATAGAAGCCGTCGGCCGTGAATCCTGCGGTAACGGTGCGCTGACGCGAGAAACGGCGATTCCCGCTTGTGACGGCTTGATGACCAACCAAAGCGATGTGCCGCTGACAATGAATTTTGCCGATTGTACACCCCTTTTATTTGTCGATCCCGTGCATCATGCCGTCGCTGTCAGTCATGGCGGCTGGCGGGGCACGGCAGGCAATATCGGCAGGGTAACGCTGCAGAAAATGGCAGACGCATACGGTACGCAGGCCGGCGATGTGCTGGCTGCGATTGGGCCGGCGATTGGCGGCTGCTGTTTTGAAGTAGGTCCTGAAGTTATCGAACAGTTCCGGCCGTTGTTTACGGCGCAGGACTTAAAAGAATTGGCTCGATACATTAAAGAAACAGGAAAATATTATTTTGACTTGCCGAAAGCCAACGAAAAACTGCTGCTGCAGGCCGGCATTTTGCCAAAGCATTTGGAAAATACCCATCTGTGTACATACTGCCGGGATGATTTATTTTATTCCTATCGCAAGGCGTCCAAACAAGGCCATCAGACAGGCCGTCATATGGCCGTTATCATGTGGCATGATGAGGTGGATTAAATGCGCGATATCCGAATTGTGACGGGCAAGCGCATCATGCCGGATTGTACGGTCAGCCTGCGTTTGGCGGGATATCAGCCCCAGGTCGGCTGGGAAAAAGGCGAAGCTTTATTTCAAGAATTAGAACGCATGTTACGAATTACGATACAACCGAAAGCGGCCTTTTCGATGGCAACGCATGCTAAATTGGGCCGTGTTCTCTACGTCGTACTGACCTTAGGGGCCAGTGTCCAAAAGAAAAGCGATGCCTATTTTACGGCTCACGAGTATACGAGAGGCATGCTGTTTGATGCCATGGCAGATAGTTGTTTGTTTGCCTTTGAAGAACAGCTGCGGCCCCAGATAGAATCCTTTTGCCGCGAACATGGCGTGGGAATAGCCAAACGGTATGAAAGCGGTATGAATGAGGACATGGCATTACAGCAAGATGCTGCTGCAGCCGTAGAGGCCGAACGGACATTGGGGGTCACGTGTACGGCAGATGATATGCTGCTGCCGGTCAAATCCATGAGCATTGCCTATGTGTTGAGTGAACAGACCGATTCGTTTGCGACGGCCCATGATTGTCAGGGTTGTACGAAAACGGATTGTCTCATGAGAAAGCATGAAACGTATGCCTTGTGTCGGGCAGGCATACGGATTTCAGAACAACTCCAGTCTCAACAGGTGTCGCTGCTCTTTCCATGTGGTGGTGCCGGGAGTTGTGGTAAATGCCGCATTCGTGTTATCCGAGGAACCTTGGATGTGACAGCAGAAGATAAACGTATCTTTACGCCAGAAGAACTCCGGCAGGGGTGGCGATTGGCTTGTCGTGCCATACCCAAGGAAGAAATAGAAATTGTCGTACCCGTAGTGAAGAAACAGGAATTTGTGGCAGTCGGTCAGCAAAGCCATCGTAACGCAGTGCAGTATGGGAGCAGGACGTATGGATTGGCGATTGATATTGGAACGACGACGATTGCCGTTTCCTTGGTCGATAGAGAATCGGAACAGGCAATACAAACAGTCACAGCCGTTAACAGTCAGCGAAGATATGGTGCCGATGTGATTAGTCGCATTCAGGCCGCCAATGATGGGCAATTGGCGGTACTGCAACAATGTGTACGACAGGATATACAACGGTTGTTTCAACAACTGTGGACAGCATATCCCTTGGCAAAGACGGCCGTTCATCATGCTGTTGTCTCAGCCAATACGACAATGCTGCATCTTTTGATGGGCTGGGATTGCCGTGGATTGGGTGCTTGGCCGTTTCATCCATATTCCTTAGGCGGTCAAACGTATGATTGGCGTGATGTCTTTGGAACGACGGACTGCGAGGGAACGGTAACGCTTCTGCACGGTATTAGTACGTATGTCGGAGCCGATATTACGGCTGGTATTTGGCAATGTGCGATGTATCGTCAGACCGGACTGACATTGCTTCTCGATTTAGGCACGAATGGGGAAATGGCGATTGGTAATCAGGATGGATTTTTGACCACATCGACTGCGGCCGGACCGGCGTTGGAAGGCGGCAATTTAACATGGGGAACGGGCAGCGTTCCCGGTGCTATTTGTCACGTGTCCATACAGCATCGTCAGGCACACGTACAAACGATACAAGGCGTAGCTCCCTGCGGCATTTGCGGCAGCGGCGTTATTGACGCCATGGCCGGATTGGTTCAGCAGCAGTTGGTGGATTGTAAAGGGCGACTTTGTGAACCTTATTTTACACAAGGGTTTCCGCTGGCGAGTACGACAAATCACCAACGCATTGTCTTGACACAGCCGGATATTCGTAATATCCAACTGGCAAAAAGTGCCGTACGGGCTGGATTGGAAGTTTTGATACAGCAAGCCGGTGCTACGTATGATACGATTGACCGCGTGTATTTAGCAGGTGGGTTTGGCTTATATTTGCGGCCGGAACAAGCCGGACAAATCGGCTTGCTACCGCAAGAACTCATTGCCAAAACGAAAGCAGTCGGTAATACATCGCTTCAAGGAGCGACGGCGGCAGTCTGCCATTCTCAAGTACTGTCGGCGATGAAAACGATTGTATCTAACGCACGGGATATTGTATTGAGTAATCATAAGGCATTTCAGGATATGTATATTCGGTATATGGATTTTTAGCAATAGGGGGAACGATTCAAAATGACACGAAATGAATTTCAACAGCTTTTGGCAACGGGTGTCGTCATGCTGGATGGCGCGACGGGGACCAATCTGCAAAAAGCAGGCATGCCTGTCGGTGTTTGCCCAGAAGCATGGATTTTAGATAATACATCAATTATGATTGATTTACAGCGCCGTTTTGTCGAAGCAGGCACACAAATTCTTTATGCGCCGACGTTTACAGGAAACCGTATCAAATTGGCTGAATACGGGCTGGACGGTAAACTGGCTGAAATTAATCAGGCCTTGGTCGCTATATCGAAAGAAGCGGCTCAGGGTAAAGCCTATGTAGCCGGTGATATGACCATGACGGGACAACAACTGTATCCGATGGGAGAATTGACGTTTGAAGAATTGGTCGATGTCTATAAAGAACAGGCTCGGGTGTTATATCAGGCTGGTGTTGATCTATTTATCGTTGAAACGATGATGAGTTTACAGGAAACACGGGCGTGTGTACTGGCTATCAAAGAAACGTGTGATTTGCCGATTATGGCAACGCTGACGTTTGAAAAAGATGGCCGTACGTTGTATGGCACGCCGCCGGAAGCGGCAGTTGTCGTATTGCAGGGATTGGGCATTGATGCCGTAGGCCTGAACTGCTCGACCGGCCCGGAAGATATGGTAGATACGGTCAAGACCATGTATGAATACGCAAATATTCCGATTATTGCCAAACCGAATGCCGGCCTGCCGGAACTGGAAAACGGCCAGACCGTATATAAAACGACGCCGGAAGAATTTGCCCGTGACGGCAAGCTGCTCATTGAAGCGGGCGCGCATATTGTCGGCGGCTGCTGCGGCACAACACCGGCTCATATTCGGGCACTTCATGACGCCGTTAAAGACATGAAGCCGCTTACTGCGAAAGCTATTCATCGCCGTGTATTGGCATCGGAACGACAAGTAACAGAAATTCAGCTGGATGGGCCGTTTCAGGTTATTGGTGAACGTATCAATCCGACAGGAAAGAAAAAATTGCAGGCTGAATTGCGGGCCGGTAAGATGGATTTGGTTCGTTCCATGGCCAGAGAACAAGAAAAAAATGGTGTGGCTATTTTAGATATTAATATGGGTACGAACGGCATTGATGAAAAAGAAATGATGATTCGGTCGGTCTATGAAGTAACCGGCGTGTCCGGTCTGCCCCTCAGCATTGATTCCAGTTTTCCCGAAGTCATTGAAGCTGCGCTGCGGATTTATCCGGGCCGTGCCTTGATTAATTCCATTTCTTTTGAATCGGAAAAGGTCAAACGGCTCATGCCGATTGCCAAGAAATATGGAGCCATGTTTATTGCCCTGCCGCTGGATGACAATGGCATACCGAAAACGTTGGAAGAAAAACATGCTATTTTAGATCATCTCCTGCAGACGGCGTATACCTATGGCTTTACGAAAGAAGATATTGTTGTCGATGGTTTGGTAGCAACCGTTGGCGCTTCGCCGACAGCAGCGCTGGACTGCATGGCAACCTTTTCTCACTGCAAGCAGGACTTGCAGATTCCAACCGTATGCGGTCTGTCCAATATTTCCTTTGGATTGCCTAATCGGGTATATGTCAATATGACCTTTTTAGCTATGTCCATTGCTAACGGCCTTACCATGGCCATTGCCAATCCCTCCCAGGATATGCTGATGAATACGGCGGCGGCCTCCAACATGCTCATGCATCGCGACGGCAGTGACATGGCCTATATCAAACGAATGCAGTATTTTGATAAAAAAGAAGAAGAAGTGAAGCGGAAAGAACGGGCGGAACTCATGGCTAAAGCTGGTGCCGCTGTGATGGATGCAGAACAGAAAACAGCATCTCAAGAAGATGCCTTGGCGTCCAACCCTGTTTACAATGCCGTGCTGGAAGGAGAAAAAGACAGCGTGGTTGCCTGCGCGCAGGGGGAGATGGAAAAGGGGCTGGCCCCGGAAAAAATCATTGATGGCCTGCTGATTCCGGCGATCAATAAAGTAGGTGAGCTGTATGACAAACAAGTCTATTTCCTGCCGCAGCTCATTGCCAGCGCCAATACGATGGAAACAGCTATTGCTTATTTGGAACCGTTGATTCAACATGATGCCAATGAAAAGGCCATGGCAACCATTGTCATTGCGACTGTCGAAGGCGACGTTCATGATATTGGTAAAAATCTAGTTGGATTGATGCTGCGCAATTATGGATATAATGTCATTGATTTGGGCAAAGACGTACCGGCTGAAGAAATTATTCGAACGGCATTGGAACAGCATGCATCCGTTGTCGGCTTATCTGCATTGATGACAACGACGATGATGCGCATGAAAGATGTTGTGTCTGAAGCCGCGGCTAAGCAGTATACCGGCAAAATTATTATTGGCGGTGCCGCTGTTACGCCCAGTTTTTCTGATGAAATTGGGGCAGACGGCTATTCTAAAGATGCTGCCGATTGCGTTAAATTGGTAAGCCATTTGTTGGCATAACTGGCTATACAGCAGAAAAATGAAATCGTGTCGAATGAATACCTTGAAAAATAAATAGTCGTTGATTGTAAAATGAAGTTGGACATCTGAATAAAAAAGCCCATGGCAGGATCTTTTTTGGTAGAATATAAATCG
>CAKPYN010000007.1 GCA_934202965.1 uncultured Megasphaera sp. | reverse complement strand
TGGGTCGCACGGGAATCTACGCCTGTGGAGAGAGTGTAAGTCGCCATAACTCTTCGGAGTTAGTGGTGCTGTTCTCGCTGAAGCAGGAAGCTTCCGCCTCTATAGGCGGGGGTACGTTCACATAGTATATTTTTACTTACGAGGGGGAGTTACTATTATAGAGTTCAGAGAATTTAGGTTGGAAGATAAGCCTATAATTGACGACTATTTCAGTCAAAAAAGATATGAACAAGCCGATGCAACGTTTATGACCTTGTTTGCTTGGCAGTATCCCTATGAAATTCAATGGGCAGAAGAAGATAATGTATTGTATATTCGATCTGGCCGCGGCAAGACGCAGTTCTGGATTCCGCCATGTGCTCGTAAAGATGGCAGTTTTGCCAAAGGGGTAGAACGGATGCATGAATGGTTTGATGCTCATGGCTATCCTTTTTTGATGAAAGGGGTAACGCCGGAAGCTGTCGAACGGATTCGTGCGCTCTGTCCGGATTGTTATGATTTCACACCAGATCGAAACAATTATGAATATGTATATTTGACACAGAATTTGATTAATTTATCGGGTAAAAAATATCGACAAAAGAAAAATAATCTAAATCATTTCCGCAATCAATATTTTGGCAACTGGGAATATGTTCCGATTACCGAAGATATTTTTGACGAATGCTTAGAAGCCGAAAAAACTTGGTACGAACAGCATGAAGAACAAGATGATGATGAAGAACTGGCTGGCGAACGCCATGCAATTGAAACGGTGTTTAATAACTGGAATATATTGCAGCCTACAGGCGGTGCTATTCGCATGTATAATAAAATCGTAGCATTTTCTATTGGTGAAATGCTCAATGATGATACAGCTATTATTCACTTTGAAAAAAGTGACCCGACAATTCGCGGTTTGTATCAAGTGATTAATCATGAATTTGTTGTTCATGCCTGGAGCCATACGACCTATATCAATCGAGAAGAAGATATGGGGATTCCGGGGCTGCGCCATTCGAAAGAATCATATAACCCCGTGCGGTTTATTGAAAAATATGATGTGACATTGAAAAAATAGAAGGGATTAACAATGGATATGGAATTTCGTCTGGCTGGACCTCAAGATCGAAATGAAGTAGAAAGTTTGTGGGCATATTGCTTTGAACCGCGGGAAAATCCATTTTTTCAGTGGTATTTTTCTAAATTTTATGTACCGGAAAATGTGTTGATGGGATTTAAAGAAGGGCAAATGGCTTGTTTGACCCATTTGAATCCGTATACGCTGAAGTTGCGAGGTAAATGCATTCCCACATCTTATATTGTAGGGCTGGCAACCCATCCGGCAGCAAGACGGGGTGGCGTAGGCGGTAAACTACTCAAGGCTGCACTCAAAGAAATGAAACGACGCGGCCATTATGTCAATATTTTAATGCCGTCTAAAGCAGGATTTTATCAGCCCTATGGATATGAGTTGTACTGTCATCAATGGAAAGAAACGATGCCGTTGGAATCGTTACGCCCTTTGACGGATAGGACCGTTCGCTTTGCGTTTGTTAATAGTCCGGACCAATGGCGGTATTTGGCAGCTGTATATGATGCCTATACAAAGCCTCTTTCCGGGTATGCCGTGCGGGATGAAGCGTCTTGGCGCAGTCATATAGAAGCACAGCTGGCAGAAGGAAATATTGCTGTTGTATTCCATGAAGATCGGCCCATTGCGTACATGTATTACAATTTGGGTGAACCAACGATTATCAGCGGCGAATTTGTGTATGCTACCATGCAGGGAAAACGCGGACTCTTAGAGTATGCCTATAATCATCGGTCTCAAGGAAAAGCACTGCAGTGGAATGAGGGGATTCATGACCAGTCGTATCGGTTTTATCCGGACGGCAAACAAGGTCATGAAACGATGCCCTTTATGACGTGCCGCATCGTAGATGTAAAAGGGGCATTGGAACAAATTTCCTATCCGAACGATGTTTGCGGCAGTCTTACGTTCCATGCCGAAGATCCATTGGCGGAATGGAATACAGGAACATTTACGCTGACTGTAGCTGATGGTAAGGGAACAGTTGCGAAATTGTCGGATGGACAAGCTGATGTATCCATGCCTATTGGCACGCTGGCCCTTTTGGTATTTGGAGCTATGGATGTGAATGATTTAGTTTTTTGCGAAAAACTGCAAGGAACGGATAAAGCCTTAACAACATTAGCAGCCTTTTTCCCAACGGAAAAATGTTATATCAATGAATGGTATTAGTAAAAAAATGACATGCTATTCTATCGCGTTCTAGATAGAATAGCATGTTTTTTAGTATGAAAGAATAAAGATTTTTTAGCAATTCCAGAGAAATTTACAGAGATACTGTACCATGATATAATATACGTAATTACATATTGTACGTCAGGTGCAGTACGCTTAATAGAGAAGACCGGTGAAAAACCGGCGCGGTCCCGCCGCTGTAAGGACGAGTCAAGCTGTATATACGTCACTGTACACATGTATGGGAAGGCACAGCTATGATGAAGACTCCGAGCCAGAAGAACTGCCTGATGCATAATCACCGATAGACCTGCGAGCGATGGGGATGGAGATTGACTAGTATTTAGCTATTCAAGCCGCACGGAATTCGTGCGGTTTTTTTAATACTGGCAATGAGCTTAATGGCCGTGATGACGATATGTATACTGTCCTCTATTACAAAAAGGAGTGGTATCATGTTTGGAAAAAATTTGAAAAAAATGGTATGTTTGTCTTTAGCCGCTATGGCATTGGGAGTAGTTGGTACAGGAACGCCTGTATCTGCTGCCGGATATACATTGAATCCGGAAGTAAAAGATGCAACGCCGGCATTAAAGCAGGCTGCTGAAATCGGCGTACGTACGTATAACAATCCGGCAATGCAGAACGTTGCCAACAAGGATGCAATCCTCGTTCTCAGCTTCGGTACAACCTATAAAGAAAACCGAGCGAAAACGATTGATAAAACGGTAGCAGCCATTCAGGCAGCGCATCCCAATCAAAAAGTAGTCACAGCCTTTACGTCTCATATTATTGTAGATCGCATTAAAGCAAAAGAAGGATTGACGATTCCGACGCCGGAACAGGCTATGGCACAGCTCAAAAAAGACGGCTATACACGCGTAGCGATTACGACATTAGATGTTATTCCGGGTATGGAATATGCATATGATACGGCTATTTTTGATCTCTATAAAAATGATTTCAAACGGATGACCATTGGTACGCCGATTCTCTATTGGATGGGACAGGAAGATCAGCGTGACGATTTAGCTGAATTTGTTCAGGCCCTTTCCACGCAGTTCCCTAAAATGGGCAAAAAAGATGCAGTCCTCGTCATGGCTCACGGCACGCCGCATCCGGCTAATGCATATTATGCTGTGTTGCAAGACCGCTTAGATGCAGCTAATATGGGCAATGTATTTGTATATTCTGTAGAAGGTTGGCCGCATTTGGATACAGTCATTCCGCAGCTGAAAGCCAAAGGCATTAAAAATGTTACACTCATGCCGATGATGATGGTTGCAGGCGACCATGCCAATAACGATATGGCCGGAGCAGATGCAGATTCTCACAAGAGTATTTTGGAAAAAGAAGGTTTCAAGGTTACGCCGTACATTCATGGACTCGGTGAAAACGAAGCCGTTCGCAACATGTTTGTAGAACGTGCCAATGAAGCTTGGGACGCATTGGAAAAACAATAATACGTATACAATTAATAACATGATAAAAGCTCGCTGTTGTAGTAGACAGCGAGCTTTTATATATCCAAGGGACTCATTCTGAATGCTTTTTTGTTACATACAACATTGATATAACGCATTTACAATCGTATTCACTTGCGTCATATCTATCATGGCATAGTTCATGACATACGTATGGGGGACATGCGTTGGCGTTCCTTCATAAAATGATGACAAGGGCAATAAACGAATTTTTTTGGCTTGGGCACGCTGTATGACTTCTTCTTCTGATACAGGCGTATGAATGGTGAGCAGAAAATGCAGGCCGGCATTTTCTCCGGAAATGGTAATATATGGCTGCAACGGACTTGCTTTTAGCGCCTCTAGTAAAGCATCACGTTGGTGACGGTAATAATTGCGTAATCGGTTAATATGATTTTCAAATTTTCCATTGGCAATAAAGCTGGCCAAGGTATATTGTTCAAAATTGGATACGGTGCAGGAGTAAAACGAAAGACGATCGTAAAAGGGCTGTATGAGTCCTTTTGGAAAAATCATGTAGCTAATGCGAACGGTAGAACTTAACGTTTTAGAGAATGTATTTAAATAAATCACGTTATCGGCGATATCCATACTTTGCAAGGTGGGAACGGGGCGGCCGCCGAGACGCAGTTCACTGTCATAGTCATCTTCAATAATATAGCGATTTTTTTCACGGGCTGCCCAGCCAAGTAATTCATAACGGCGGCTGATAGGCATGATGATACCTGTAGGATATTGATGGGATGGCGTAATATGAACGATTTGCGCTTGCTTTTCTTCTAATTCATCAATACGAATACCGTCATCATCCAAGTTGATATGAACGCAAGGAACGTGCAGGCTTTGATAAATTTTATTGACTTTTGGAATTTATGGAATTTTTTTCCACCATTTCCTTCCCTCCTTTCATCTGTTATTCCAATAGATGGCTTTGTATAATGAAATCATAAAAGAGAAAGTCATTACTAACGTGAAACAGGAGATGGAACGAAATGAAACAAGTAAAAATCATTACAGCCGAAGAAGCGGCCCTTCTCGTTAAAGATGGTGATGTTGTTACGACAAATGGGTTTGTCGGTTCCGGTCAGCCGGAAGCATTAACCAGTGCATTGGAAGCACGCTTTTTAGAAACGGGCGCACCAAAAGATTTAACATTGATTTATGCAGCATCCCAGGGCAATACCGATGGCCGCGGCGGCGATCATTTTGCTCATGAAGGAATGTTGAAAAAAGCTATTTTAGGCCATTGGAATGCGGTTACGGCATTGCAGAAATTAGTTAACGAAAATAAAATCCAGGCCTATAATCTGCCGCAGGGTACATTATCCCAGTATTTCCGTGATGTAGCGGCCCATCGTCTTGGCACGATTACTCATGTTGGATTGGAAACATTTGCCGATCCCCGCGTTACGGGCGGCAAATTGAATGATGCTACGAAAGAAGACTTTGTAAAAGTTATCGAAATTGATGGTCATGAACAACTTTTTTATCCGCGCATGGATATGAATATTGGTTTTATTCGCGGCACTTATGCTGATGAATGGGGTAATGTGGTTCTTTCTAAAGAAGTATCCCCGTTTGATGCCACACCGTTGGCACAGGCCGTTCATAACAGCGGCGGCACGGTCGTCGTACAGGTAGAAAAAATCGTAAAAGGCGGCACATTAGATCCGAAACTCGTTAAAGTACCGGGTATCTATGTCGATTACATTGTTCAAGTAGACGACGAAACAAAACGGCAGCAGTCCTTTGATTGCGAATACGATCCGTCCTTGACCGGTGAAGTTACGGTTCCTGTGAAAGCATTGGATCCGGCTCCGCTCAATGCGAAAAAAGTTATTGCCCGCCGGGCAGCTCTCTTGCTTCTCAACATGAGCAATGAAGCTGTTATTAATCTGGGTATCGGTATTCCGGAACTCGTTTCATCTGTTGCTAATGAAGAAGGTATTGGTGACAGCTTAACGATGACCGTTGAAGCTGGTGCAATTGGCGGTGTACCTCTCGGTGGCGTTCGTTTTGGCGCATCTGTCAATGCCGAAGCCTATATGGATCAAGCAACGCAGTTTGACTTCTACGATGGCGGCGGTTTGGATTTAACGTGCCTTGGCCTTGCTGAATGCGATAAAGACGGCAATATCAACGTTTCTAAATTTGGTACGCGTATTGCTGGTTGCGGTGGCTTTGTCAATATTACCCAGAATACAAAGAGTGTTGTTTTCTGCGGTACCTTTACGACAGGCAAGCTGAAAGAAGAAATTAAAGACGGCGAACTGCATATTATTCAAGAAGGAAAAGTACAAAAATTTGTTCCGACTGTCGATCATATTACGTTTAGTGGTAATTATGCACGCAAACATAAACAACATGTTCTTTACATTACAGAACGTGCCGTATTTGAAATGAAAGAAGACGGCGTACATTTGACAGAAATTGCGCCGGGCATTGACTTGCAGAAAGATATTCTCGATCAAATGGGCTTCAAACCAATTGTCGAAGATGTCAAACTCATGCCGGCATATCTGTTCAAAGACGAACCGATGGGTTTGAAAGAAATGAAAGCAAACTTACAGAAATAAAATATAAATGATGCAATACAAGGCTGTCGCTAATGCGGCAGCCTTTTGTAGTATAGAGAAAACTACATAAAAACAATGCAAGCAACTTTATTTTTATTAAGAAACACAGTATAGTATCATTAAACTATCAATATAGTATATGCGGATATATAGACATAGTATGGATGATAGTTATATATCACAACATTGTATAAACGTAGGGGGAATGGTATGTTTCGAGGTGAAAAAACTCGATATCTGATTATTGCTATGTGTGACAACATTAATAGTGAAGAAGCCGCCGATGAAGCCACAAAAGCCGGCATGATTTCGGCAGGCATGCCTGGCGGCAAACCGCGTATTCGCCGCGTAGCCAATTTGGCATTACAGATGGAACGGGTGTATCAATAAATAAGACATACAACGATTATATATACAAAAAAGCAGCCTATATAGGCTGCCTTTTCGTATATATAACTTATTCTTGTAAAGACAAGGTACGGTCGATAAGCGATTTATATTGCTTATACTTTTGTGTAACTTGGTCTAATGTATATTGATGATATGTTGGCAATTCTTTTAGGCTCTTAAAATAATTAAGGATAATCTCATGAAACTGCGGATTGATAATCAAATAAAATGGATGAGCATTGTTTTTGATGTACCGTTTATTTTTCTTTAAAAATCCCGTTTTATAATTCGAATAGAAGGAAACGTTTTCTCCTTTATATTCGGAATCGCCGCAGGAGAAGGGGAGAATGCCCATGACCATATGCGGATTTTTTTGCATGCCTTCCAACACGCTTTGAATATGGGCTTTTCGTTCTTGCGGTGTCAAAGCATATTGTACATCGGCAAGATAGATATACCCCGTTTCTACGTAGCGCAGCAAGGACGTTGTAGGCATCAAAAATTCAATTTCCGATACATCCAATACTTCTTCCCAAGTCAAGCAGAGACGCTGAATGGAAAATGCTTTTTCCGGTGACGTGCTTTCAATAATACTATCAAATACTTCGTGAGGCAATAAAAATTCAAAGCCATTGGCCAAGAAAAAAAAGAAACTATTCGTAGCATAAAAGGCCGTACGATATCCCATATCGTCCATGCCAAGAGAACTAGCGAGCGATGTCAGCGCTTTCTTGGAAGTGCCGGTAAAACTAAATCGTTCGTAAACATCCCAAACGGTTGGTTCATCAAAAATATACGTGCACATATTAAAACGCGGCGGGTTGGACAGGGCGTACTGCACCGCAAAAGAGCCTTTTAAGATAATAAGATTGGCATTATCAATGTCATGCATGTCGTAAAAAACAAAATCAAAGTCTAAGAAGTGATTGATAATCTGATATATATTCTGTACGAGAGATATATCTTTTTCTAATTTATCTAAATCTACGCCAACGCGAATTGTCAGTGTATTCGCTCCTAATTCGATGTTTTCCAAATATTTCCAAAATCCGGCCTGATATAACGTGTTAAATTCGCCTAAAACGAGAAGTTCCCCGTCTCCTTCCAGGTTTTGAATACTTTTTTGCAGTACATCTGCCAAAAAAGCAGCCGTATCGTGATGACCGGTAATGACTTTAATAGCCGGACGGCTTTCTTTGTTTTTAGGAGTGTGATTTTGATTCAGCGTTGAACGATACGCCGAACAAAGGTATTGGCTGATTTCAAATCCTAAATCTTCCGTATCACTTGTAACTGGAAACGTTTTAAAAAACTTTTCTTTTTTTTGCTGTTTAATGATTAAGTCAGCAAAATACTGTCCCATTTCTTCATTGATACGTTCTACATAACGAGATGATGGCAATTTAGTCCCATTGCTCCATTTATTCACATACGATACGTCATAGCCAACGATATCTGCCAGCGAAATAAACTTGGCTTGCGTGAAGGTAATCAGTCGTTTCAGTGTTGAAGCGTAACCGTCTGAAATCATTATGCAATCCTCCTAAGATATAAAATTCCGTAACTATATGATATGCGTGTCCAAAACATGGAGATGTTTTGGTAAGATTAGTTATTATTATACATAAAATACCAACATAATTATAACATAGGCCATATATACAGGCAAAAAAGAATTCATGTTTTTAGGACAAAAATTCCATGGACTAATTCTTGTTCTAAAAAATGCAAAACCGTCCTGTTTTGTTCCATGACAAGACTTTGTATACTTAAGTCACAAAGTCAACCAGCCCCAGACGGGGATTTGACGAAATCATTTGATGAACTATTTTTAAGGAGGTCTATGTAACATGGCTTACAACAATATTGAATTTACAAAAGAAGACGGCATTGGTATTTTGACGATTAATCGTCCGAAAGCACTCAACGCTTTGAATACGGAAACGGTTGTAGAATTGAATGACTGCGTTGGCAAAATCGAAAATGACGCAGAAGTAAAAGTTCTTATCGTAACAGGCGGCGGTGCTAAATCCTTCGTTGCCGGTGCAGATATTGTCGAAATGTCCACGAAAAATGCAGTTGAAGGCCGTCACTTTGGTAAAATTGCTCAAGATACATTTACTCGTATTGAAAACCTTCCACAGCCGGTTATTGCTGCTGTAAACGGATATGCTCTTGGCGGTGGCTGCGAACTCGCATGCGCTTGCGATTTCCGTTATGCATCTGACAATGCAAAATTTGGTCAGCCTGAAGTTGGTCTTGGCATTACACCGGGATTTGGCGGTACACAGCGTCTTCCTCGTGTCGTTGGCCGTGGCTATGGCAAAGAATTGATTTACACAGCTAACATGATTGATGCACAGGAAGCATATCGCATTGGTCTCGTTAATAAAGTTGTTCCTCAGGATCAGCTCATGGATGAAGCTAAAAAAACAGCTAAGAAAATCGCTTCCAACGCTAAAATCGCTGTACAGCTCGCAAAATCCGCTATCAACCGCGGCATCAACTGCGACGTTATTACAGGTATTGCTTACGAAGATGAAGTATTCGGCTTGTGCTTTGCTACGGAAGACCAAAAAGAAGGCATGGCTGCATTCGTTGAAAAACGTAAAGCTAACTTCACAGATAAATAAGTTTTTTAGGCCGGCTCATTTGCCTAATGAGATGAGTAAAGGCGTCATTTGCGTGGCGCCTTTCATTATAAAGAATACTATGTATTAAGAAATATTTTTAGGAGGAACACTCTCATGGATTTTAAATTAAGTGAAATGCAGCAAGATATTGCAAATTTGGCGAAAGATTTTGCAACGAAAAAATTAGCTCCGACCGTTAAAGAACGCGACGAAAAAGAAGTTTTTGATCGTTCCATTCTCGATGAAATGGGTAGCCTTGGCCTTTTGGGTATTCCCTGGGAAGAAGAAAATGGCGGCGTTGGCGCTGATTTCTTGAGCCTTGCTGTTGCTTGCGAAGAAGTTGCAAAAGTTGACCCGTCCATCGCATTGAGCTTTGAAGTACATACAATGCTCTGCTCCTGGCCGATTTGGAAATTCGGCACAGCGGAACAAAAACAGAAATTCTTAAAACCGTTGGCAGAAGGCACGAAACTCGGCGCATTCGGTCTTACCGAACCGAACGCTGGTACAGATGCTTTGAATGGCTCCACGACAGCTGTTAAAGAAGGCGACTACTACATCCTCAATGGCTCCAAAGTCTTCAACACCAACGGCGGCGAAGCTGACGTAACAGTTGTTTTTGCAGCTACAGATAAATCCAAAGGTGCCAAAGGCATGAGCGCATTCATCCTCGAAAAAGGCATGGAAGGCTTCACATATGGCAAAGAAGAAATCAAAATGGGTATCCGCGCTTCCGTACAGCGTGAACTCGTATTCCAGAACGTAAAAGTTCCGGCTGCCAACCTCCTCGGTAAAGAAGGCGAAGGCTTCAAGATTGCGATGATGACATTGGACGGCGGCCGTGTTGGCGTTGGCGCACAGGCTCTCGGCATTGCTGAAGGCGCTTACAACGAAGCCGTTAAATATGCGAAAGAACGTGTACAGTTCGGTAAACCGATTGCTACAAAACAAGCTATTGCATTCATGCTTGCTGACATGAAACTTAAAATCGAAACGGCTCGTTTGGCTGTATACAAAGCTGCTTGGAAAATGGGCCAGCCTGATGTAAAATCCTACTCTATGGATGCATCTATCGCGAAAAAATACGCTTCTGATATTGCTATGGAAGTTACCACAGACGCTGTACAAGTATTCGGCGGTTACGGTTTCACTCGTGAATATCCGGTAGAACGCTACATGCGCGATGCTAAGATTACACAGATTTACGAAGGCACCAACCAGGTACAGCAGATGATTATCTCCGGCTCTATCCTCAGATAATAACTTAGTTACCTCCTTAAGGTAAATATATATTTGTAGTACAAGTTAACATGTTGCTCAACAAGACCCCCGGCTGCAATTGGACACTGCAGCCGGGGGTCGCTCTTTTTAGCTATATTTAGTAATAAGCGTTACCCAAGTTTACTGTAGCTTACAAATTCCGTTATGAAGGTGTACAGCCTACCTGTTGTGCTACATGTATATAAGCGAAGGGAAACACCGTAGTATATAATATATCTCAATCTATGCTGCTGGATAGCTAGGTAAAGCATAATTTGTAAATCTAAAAATACCATATCGTATAGTAGAGCAAATATATGATCCGACACGGTAGATAAAATCGTTTTTATTCAAGTAGCCAGTGGTTCTCGGAATAGTAATATCGTTTGACTCGGATAGTATTTTGTATAGGAAAAGAAAATTCGAAAAAGGGAAGAGAACTATTTATGTACATCCATTGCTGGAGAAGGAAAGAGATACTACTAGTTGCTACAGGGTAAAAAAAGAACCGCAGTTCAAATAAACTGCGGTTCTTTTGATAAAAGTGGGATTATCTAACTAGTAATTATTGAGCATTGTTAGCTTTGACAGCTTCGATTTCTTTATTGAATTCTTTAACGAGCTTCTGATCTACTGCGCCGCCTTTTTTGAGCGCTTTATAGATAACCTGAGCCATTTCATAACGAGTCATCGTGCGGTCACCGTGGAAATCGCCGTCAGGATAGCCTTCGACGATACCGTTGCCAGCGAGTTTGGAAACAGCTTCATATGCCCAATGATTAGCTGGAACATCCGGGAATTCTTTCGTCAAGGATGGGTCAACAATAGCGAGTATAGAAGTGAGTTTTTGGTTTTGAGATTCCAACTGGGAAATCTTCTGATCCATAGCAGCCAAACGTTCAGCTACGTCATCGGAAACAGTGCCGTTAGAGCCTTTGCCGACACGGAATGTAATGCCGACATTGCCAGCAGTCTTTCTATCAGAACCGAAGGAAGAAGAAACGCCTAAGGAAAGCATCATGTTACGATTTGGATGATAGAATCCGCCCAATGCCATAGCTTGTTTGCCGTCATAGGTACCAGCAGCTGCGGAGAGCTGGAATTTAGAACCAGAACCGTTCCAATCGAGCGGATGCAAGCCAGCCAAAGCAGCGGAAATAGCACCTACGTTGTCGATTTCAGTACCGAGGTCGCTAACGTCATGACGTAAGGACTGAATAGCGGTGCTGTTTTCTGTAATACGAGTGCTTAATGCATCATCAGCAGCAACGCGGTTATTCGTTTCGTTTGTGATAGCAGCTTTGTTATCGGTAATGGCTTGTTCTACATTATCGATATTTCCAACGGTTAATTTATCGGCTTCAATTTCTTTAGCCAATGTAGTACCTTCTAAACGGGTATCGCCTGTAACTGTTAATGTACCTGTTGTTGTTGTATTAGCATCTGTTGTATCGAAAGTAGCGTTTTCGGCTGTCAGCTGATCACCATGTAAATTTTTAGCAGAGGTAATACCGCTTTCAGCATCAACATTAAATGTATCATTACCAACAGTCAAACTGTCACTTGCTGTTAATGTACCTGTTGTTGTTGTATTAGCATCTGTTGTATCGAAAGTAGCGTTTTCGGCTGTCAGCTGATCACCATGTAAATTTTTAGCAGAGGTAATACCGCTTTCAGCATCAACATTAAATGTATCATTACCAACAGTCAAACTGTCACTTGCTACTACTTTTTTAGTATTAACCTGGTTTTCAATATCAGCCGCATTAGCTTTGCCAGCTAATTCAGAGTTTACCTTAATCAAATCTTCTTGTTTAGCAAGCGTAGCATCTAAATTTGGGTCGGTGGTTTTTACATCATACCCGCTAAACGCCGACCAACCACTTGTAGTGGCTTTTAAGTTTACGCCAGTGCCGATCTCAGCAGCCTGTATCTGTGGCAAGCTAACGGAACCCATGATAGCAGCGGCAATGGCTGCAGACAGGAGAACTTTTTTACTTTTCTTCATTCAAAATCATCCCTTCTAAATTCCTTGCTGATGAATATATATATTGATTTAAAAAATAAATATTCATGCCAAAAACTAGCAGTGGACATAGATGGTAAAAATAGAAAATCGGCAATAGTATGCGAATAAAATTCGATTTAAACATAAAATTTTACGAATTAGATGGGGGGGGGGGTACACATACATTATTTTTCACTTTTACACTGTATATGAGATGATTGCATTACGATAAAAAATGTATAAAAAAATTCCGACGGCATGATATGTACTGTCGGAATAAGATATACATTATTATTGAAATACTCGCCAAAATCCGATGATTAAAAAGAGTGCTACAATGCAAAAGCTAATGATGCGGGTTTTGGAAAATATTTTGGGATCGTTTTGTATATTTTTTGGCGGTGCTGGCGGCGGTATGATTTGCTTTGTGCCGCAAATGGGGCAGACTAATACACCGTCACGCAGTTCTGTGCCGCAAGTAGGGCAGATCATGATATCATCTCCTTGAGTATAGGTATATTCCTATGTTCATGATAGGAATATTTGCTATTTCTGTCAAGCTGAACTACTCCTGATTTAGTGTGGGCAATCTTTTTGCTAACATGCTAGAGGATTTTGTAAAAAATGATTGTGAAATGTGCTGAAATATCATAAAATAAATATTTAGAGTCTTATGTCATACTAGCAATTCATCCATAAGTTATGAAAGGAGTTTTTACAGAGTATATGAAAAAATTGGGATTAAGTACGCAAATACTGATAGGCTTGGTATTAGGTGCGCTTGTAGGTTATATCTTTCCTGATTTTGGGGATAAACTAAAACCTATTGGCGATGCTTTTTTGCGTATGATTAAAATGATTGTTGTGCCGCTGATTTTTAGCACCCTCGTTATGGGGATTGCCGGAACCGGTGATTTTAAAAAATTAGGACGTCTTGGCGGAAAGGCGATTATCTGGTTTGAATTTGCAACGACGATTGCCTTGGCGATTGGCTTGATTTTTATGAATTTGGCTCAGCCTGGCGTTGGTGTCACGTTGACTGCATCTTCAGCCGGAGCGGCAGATGTAGCTAATGCCAGTCAGCACAGCGTTGATTTAGTGCAATATGCCGTTCACATTGTGCCGACGAATATTGTCGATGCAGCAGCTCGGCAGGATATGCTGCAGATTATTTTCTTTGCCTGCTTTTTTGGCGTCGGTGTTGCGCATATTGGAGAATCGGGCAAAAAAATCGTAGATCTTTGCCACAGCGTAGCCGAAGCGATGTTTAAGGTCACGGGCTATGTCATGCACATTGCGCCGATTGGTGTATTTGCCATGATTGCCTATACCGTAGGAAGTTATGGGATTGCCATGTTGATCCCCCTAGGGAAATTAATTGCTTCCGTAGCAGCAGCAACGATATTATTTATATGTGTCATTGCGTTAATTGCCAGCTTGCTGACGCGAATTAACTTTTTCCATGTTTTAAAGGCTATTAAAGATATTTTGTTCTTGGCCTTTTCTACGGCTAGCAGTGAAGCTGCCCTGCCGTTGGCAATGGAACGCCTTTCCCAATTAGGTATTAGAAAAAATATAGTTACTTTTGTTATGCCAACAGGCTATTCCTTTAATTTGGATGGGTCTACGTTATACAGTTCAGCAGGTATTTTATTTATTGCCCAATTGTATGGCATAGATATGTCCATTGAACAACAAATTTTGGTTATGCTGACATTGATGCTTTCTACGAAAGGGATTGCCGGTGTTCCGGGTGCAGGCATCATTGTTGTAGCGGCTACAGCAGCTGCGTTTAATCTGCCTACGGATGGTGTAGCGATTTTGTTGGGTATTGATAGATTATTGGATATGATTCGTACAGTCTGCAATGTTTGCGGCAACTGTATGGCTACAGTTGTCGTAGCTCGTTGGGAAGGAGAGCTTCCAAAAGATACATTTAATGCAGCATATCATTCGCTAATGAGCGGAAAACAAATGGAAAATGATTTTTAAATAATATATATAAAAACAGGAATTCAATATACTGGGTTCCTGTTTTTTTATATATCTGATATAATATACGTAACATAAAAAAGTGATTCGAAAGGATGTTCCTGACGGAAAACGGTATAGAACAGCCGTCGTACTTGCTTGCAAAGAATATATCTGCGCAACTAAGGCGAAAGCACATACGGAAATTTTGGTGAGCTCTGTGCTTTTGCATAGAGCTTTTTTTGATAGATACATTAGGATAGGAGATTGGATATGGAGACAAGACTGGCTTTTATTGGTATTGTCGTTGGCAATCGGGAAGCGACAGCCCGGCTCAATGAACTGCTTCATGAGTATGGACAGTATATTATAGGACGAATGGGGATTCCTTACAAACATAAGGATGTAAGCGTTATTAGTGTGATGATTGATGCTCCTCAGGATATGATCAGTGCGCTGACGGGAAAATTAGGCATGCTTCCCGATGTCAGTGCCAAAACAACCTATCCACCGATGCCATTATAGGAGAAAATTATGTTAAAACTTGCAATTTATGGTAAAGGCGGTATTGGCAAATCAACCATGACGAGTAATTTAGCCGCTGCCTTTGCGTACCTAGGAAAACGGGTCATTCAAATAGGCTGTGATCCCAAAGCGGATTCGACCTTTAACTTGCTGCACGGCAATCCTGTCGAACCGGTAATGAATTATTTGCGTGAACATGACGAAGATCCGGAGAACATAGCCGATATTTCACGGGTTGGATATGGCGGTATTCTTTGTATCGAAACAGGCGGACCGACACCGGGACTTGGCTGTGCCGGGCGCGGCATTATTGCGACGTTTTCGCTGCTCGAAGATTTGGAATTATTTGAAACCTATCAGCCTGACGTTGTGTTGTATGATGTATTGGGAGACGTCGTTTGCGGCGGCTTTGCCGCGCCGATTCGCGAAGGGTATGCCAAAGAAGTCCTGATTGTTACATCTGGTGAAAAAATGGCATTATATGCGGCGAATAACATTTATACAGCGGTGCAGAATTTTGCCGATCGGAGTTACGCATCGGTCCGCGGTATTCTTTTTAATCGCCGCAATATTCCTGACGAAGAAGCGAAGGTAAAGGCCTTTGCTGCACAAACGAATCTTCCTATTGTCGGTGATATTCCCCGAAGTGATGCGATTAATCAATTTGAAGAAGAAGGAAAGACCGTTATTGAAGGCAATCCGGAGTTACCGATTAGCCAGACTTTTTTGCAGTTAGCAACATCGTTATTACAAGATAGGAATACCATATGATACATGAAAAGAAACCTTATTCCATTACAATACATGAACTGGTGCAGTTAGGGCGGGAACATATTCCGAAAGAACTGATTTCCTCGACCCATCTGATTTACAATTCACCGGCGGCGTTGGCGTTTAATTCACCCGGTGCCCAAGGATTTGGCGTCAAGCGGGCAGGACTGGCCATTCCCGGTTCAGTGATGCTGCTTGTCGGTCCGGGGTGCTGCGGCCGCAATACGACGATTCTTAGCGAAATGGGCGGATACAGCGATCGATTTTTCTTTTATATTATGGATGAAACCGATATTGTCACGGGGCGGCATTTACGTAAAATTCCCCAAGCCGTGGCTGAAATTGTCGATGATTTGCCGGAAAAACCGTCTGTTGTCATGATTTGCATGACCTGTGTCGATGCATTGCTGGGAACCGATATGGAACGGGTCTGCCGTAAAGCGGCAAGCAAAGTCGGCCTTCCCGTAGTCCCTTGTTATATGTATGCCTTGACGCGGGAAGGGCGCAAGCCGCCGATGGTCGATGTGCGGCGTGCCGTGTATTCCTTGCTGACAAAGCAGACACGACAGAAACGAACGGTAAATCTGTTGGGATATTTTGCACCGCTCCAAGATGATTGCGAACTATATGCAATATTACGTCAAATCGGCATTACGAAGATACAGGAAATCTCTCGCTGCCAGACCTTTGCAGAGTATCTGCATATGGCCAAGGCTAACTTTAATATTATTTTAAATCCCGAATCCCGATTGGCAGCGCAGCATATGGAAAAAAATCTAGGGATACCAAGTATTGAATTGACGCGACTCTATCAGGTCAGCCAGATTCACAAACAATATCAGGCATTCAGCCAGGTATTGCAGACGCCTATTGATGATTCTCGTTGGTATGAAAAAGCAAAGACAGAAGTTGCTCGCATACGAAACCAATACAGCGGTACGACTATAGCCATTGGGGAAATGCAGAATGGCAATGCCTTTGAAATGGCTTTGGCACTAACGCGATACGGATTTTGCGTTCGAGAAATCTATGCGAATGTAACAGAAGCTGATTTTGTGTATCTTCGTCATTTACAAAAACTCAGTCCGGATACGCAGGTCTATTCGAATTTGTCGCCGTCTATGCTGTATTATGATAGCAGCAAACATACTGTAGATATTACGATTGGTAAAGATGCAGCGTATTATCATGCCGACAGTGCCCATGTGTTTTGGGATGATGAAATACAGCCATTTGGATATGCCGGCGTGTTGGCATTGCTGCATAGACTGGACGAGGCTTTGAAAGGAAGACAGGGCTAATGAAAGGATTATGGAAATACATTTCACCGTTTGCGCCGGATCAATCAGGGGCGGCGGCTGTCCTGTATGGCTTGGGCGGCATTGTCGTGATTTGTGACGCCGGCGGCTGTGCCGGCAATATCTGCGGATTTGATGAGCCGCGTTGGTTTAGCGGCAAGAAAAGTGCTGTGTTTAGTGCGGGACTGCGCGACATGGATGCGATTTTGGGGCGAGACGATCGATTGATTGCCAAATTGTGTGATGCGGCGCAGACTGTAGACGCTTCGTTCGCCGCCATTGTTGGCACGCCCGTGCCTTCGGTCATTGGCACGGATTATCGGGCACTGCAGCGAATGGCAGAGAAGAAACTAGATATGCCTATACTAGCAATTGATACAACCGGTATGGAATGGTATGACAAAGGGATTGAAAAAACGTACCTAGCCTTATTGCGACAATTTGTTCAGCCAAATGATACGCCGGAAAGGGATACAGTTGGCGTATTAGGAGCTGTGCCATTAGATTTAATGCATGCTGATGGAACCGAAGCCGTTTGTCAGGAATTAGTCGAAGATGGCTGGAAGCAAATTTTATTATATGATGATTTGGATGATTTTATGCATGCCGGCAAAGCGGACATGAATATCGTTGTATCTCCAGCGGGATTAAAAGCAGCGCAATATTTACAAAAAACGCTGGGTACGCCTTATGAGATGCGGTATTTTGGCTTGTCCCAGGTTGTATCGGATAATTCTATTTTTGCCGGAAAAAATGTCCTCATTATTCATCAAGATGTCGCAGCCCGCGCGATGCGTGCCATGGCCGAAGAAGCCGGCGCGGCCTATGTGACGACGGCAACGTGGTTTATGACAGCCCAAACGGAGCCAGATGCAGGTCATATATCCTTGCGGGAAGAAGATGATTTTCGCAAACTGGCTGATAATGATGATTTTGATATTATCTTAGGAGATTCCTATTTTAAGAAAGCCTTGCCCCATTTTCATGGGCTGTATGTAGATTTTCCGCATTTTGCTGTATCTGGGAGGGGATAGCCGATGAAAACCGAAGTCATTCGGCTGTTTGGCATTGTCCAAGGCGTAGGATTTCGGCCGTTTGTAAGCCGAATTGCCCAAACACATCATATATATGGGAGCGTATGTAATACCGGTTCATATGTCGAAGTCATTGCGCAGGGCGATGAAACGGCACGGCGGCAGTTTTACAGCGAATTGCTTCATAAGGCTCCGGCACGGTCTTGCATCCTCAATGTGTCAACTGTCATCGAAGATAGAAAAGCCTATACGGATTTTACTATTATAGAGAGTAAAACAGAAAAAGGCATCGTGTTTGTTTCGCCGGATATTGCGATTTGTGAAGATTGCAAAAAAGAGTTGTTCGACAAAACGAACAGACGGTATCTGCACCCATTCATCAATTGTACGGCCTGCGGTCCGAGATTGACGATTCTCGATGCCATGCCGTACGACCGCGAACGGACAAGTATGGGGGAATTTCCGATGTGCCATGCTTGCCACGAAGAATATACCCATGCCGAAACGCGGCGGTATGATGCACAGCCTATTTGCTGTCCCGACTGCGGACCGGAAGTCTATCTGCTGGGACGGAAAGAACGAAACAGAGATGCTATTGTAAAAGTAAGAGAGGCTATTTGCGACGGGAATATTATAGCTGTAAAAGGCATCGGCGGTTTTCATCTTTGTTGTGATGCCACAAATGATGCGGCTGTACGACGGCTGCGGCAGTTAAAACATCGGCCGGTAAAACCTTTTGCGGTAATGATGAAAGACCTGGCAGCGGCGAAACGAGAATGCTTGATTTCTAAAGAGCAGGAAGCCATACTCGATGGTCATGAAAAGCCGATTATGCTGCTATGCAAACGAGAGAAGACGAATTTGTCTTCGTATATTGCTCCGGATAATCCTAAAATCGGCGTTATGCTGCCGTATACGCCGCTTCATTTGTTGTTGTTTACCTATGATGATGAGCTGCCCATGCCGGATGCCTTGGTGATGACCAGTGCCAATGCCGCCGGCGCGCCGATTTGTCGTACCGATGAGGACATAGAGCAGGAAGCGTTGAGTATGTGTGATTTGGTTCTGACCCATAATCGAACGATACGATTGCGTGCTGAGGATTCGGTAATGGATTTTTATGACCATAGCCCCTATATGATACGGCGTTCCCGTGGCTATGCGCCGTTACCTTTATTTGTAGGAGAAGAAACAGGACCTAATGTATTAGCCATGGGCGGTGAATTAAAAAATGCCTTCTGCCTAAGTAAGGATAACGTATATTACCTATCTCCGTATGTAGGCGATATGGCAGATATACGAACGGTAACAGCCTTGCGAGAGTCCATTGCCCGTATGGAAAGGTTGTTAGAAATTGTACCGGCTGTTGTTGCTTGCGACAGACATCCTCGTTATAATACGACAATGATGGCTCATACGTTGGGGTATCCCGTAATAGAAGTGCAGCATCATTATGCCCATATCCTGTCTTGCATGGCAGAAAATAACTGTATGAATCAACCTGTTATCGGCGTCGCCATGGATGGAACCGGGTATGGAACAGACGGAACGATTTGGGGCGGAGAAATTTTAGTATGCAATGTACAGGGATTTCGACGCGTTGGCTCGATTGCGCCGTTTTGGCAGCGCGGCGGCGATATATCAGCGAAAGAAGGATGGCGCATTGCCGTTAGTGTATTCATACAAATGATGGGAGATACGGAGGATACGTTTCATATCGTTCGGCAGCTGCATCTTTGTGATGAGGCAAACTATAAGGCTCAGGTATTTATGGCTCGTCAGCAGATTAACAGCGTTGTTTCTACCAGTGCAGGACGGTTGTTTGATGCAGTTAGTGCGATACTAGGCTTGTGCCGTGCGTCAACGTTTGAAGGTGAAGGAGCCATGAAATTGCAGTTTGCTGCCGAACGAGGAGAAAAAATAGCGTCCATGCCTGCCATAACAGCTCCCATCAAAAAACGCGGGCAAGATAGATATATCATGCCTACGGATCAATTGGTGCAAGATATCGTACAACGACGGCTGGCCGGTGAAAACGTATCTATATTAGCATACCGGTTTCATGTTGTACTGGCTGAGCTGATTGTGCAGGCTTGTGAAAAATCACGGGATGAAGTGCAATCTAATATAGCAGCCCTTAGTGGCGGCGTATTTCAAAATACCTTGCTGCTTCGTTTATGCGATACGATGCTGCAGCAACGGGGATTTACGGTATTAAAACATCATGTAGTACCGCCAAATGACGGCGGCATTGCCTTGGGACAGGCAGTATATGCAAAGTATCATAAAGGAGGAGTTTGACATGTGCGTTGGATTACCGGCACGAGTCGTAACAATAAAAAATGGGATGGCGTTGGTAGATGCATCGGGAGCGAAGCGAGAAGTGTCCGCTGAGCTCATGGATCATTTAGATCCTGGTGATTATGTCATGGTTCATGCAGGAATGGCAATTGCTAAAATTACCAATGATGATGCAGATGAAACGGACGACATCTTGGAGGATTTATAATGGAAATGAAAAAGAAACGGACTGCGTTGGAAATTATCCGGCAGTATGATGGCCCGCCTATTCGTATTATGGAAGTCTGCGGAACCCATACGCATGAAATTTTTCGCTTAGGTATTCGACAAATTTTACCGCCGCAAATTGAATTGATTTCCGGGCCGGGTTGTCCTGTTTGCGTAACGCCTGTCGATTTTATTGATGAAGCTGTTTGGCTGGCATTACACAAAGGCGTGACAATTTGCACATTTGGTGATTTAGTTCGCGTGCCCGGTTCTACGATGAGTTTAGCCGGTGCCCGCAGTCAAGGCGCTCATATTGAGGTTGTTTATGCGCCCCTTGATGCGGTGACATATGCGCAGACCCACGGTGAAGAAGACGTTGTTTTTTTATCTGTTGGATTTGAAACGACAACGCCGGCAAGTTGTCTGGCCGTCAAAAAAGCGCAGGCTGAAAAGGTAACCAATTTTTCTATTCTAACAGCTAATAAAACAATGCCTCAGGCTTATGAAGCATTAAAGGGTAGTGCCGATGCGTTTTTATATCCCGGCCATGTAGAGGCCGTCATGGGTACAAGCCATTGCGAAGACTTAGTGAAAGAAGGCGTATCCGGTGTAGTTGCCGGATTTACGGCGAAAGAATTACTGACAGCGTTAGCTGTTATTTTGGTAAAATTTCCGCAGGGAAAACCGTTTTTTAAAAACTGCTATCCTCGCGTAGTTACAGAAACGGGAAGTCAGGCAGGGCAGCAGTTAATGGCGGAAGTGATGGAACCTTGCGATTCGCAATGGCGCGGCTTAGGCATGATACAACAATCGGGCATGCAGCTGCGGCCTTCGTACGCAGCCTATGATGCACGGAAAAAATATAGTGTCCCTTGTATGCATGGACATGCTAATCCGGCTTGTCGCTGCGGTGATGTACTGCAGGGGAAATGCAAACCATCCGACTGTCCTGTTTTTGGTAAAGGCTGTACACCGGAGCATCCCGTAGGAGCTTGCATGGTATCTCATGAAGGAGCTTGCTCAGCATATTATCAGTATGGAGGAATGTTACATGAATGATGTAGTAACACTGGCGCATGGAGCCGGCGGCAGACAGACTGCCGAATTAATTGACACCGTATTTAAAGCGCACTTTGCCAATCCTCAATTTACAGGGGATGATGCGGCTGTATTGCCTATTGGTGATACGCGGTTGGCGTTTACGACAGATGGGTTTATCGTATCGCCTCCGGAATTTCCTGGCGGAAATATTGGTAAACTAAGTATTTGCGGTACGGTTAATGATTTGGCTTGCATGGGAGCGCAGCCATTGTATTTATCGTGTGCCTTTGTCATTGAAGAAGGATTTCCACTGGCAAAAGTCGAAGAATATGCGGCGGCCATGGCCAAAACGGCTGCAGAAGCAGGTGTGCGCATTGTAGCCGGTGATACAAAAGTTGCCGGTAAAGGGCAGGTAGATCATCTTTTTATTACGACGACAGGTATTGGGCGCATTATAGACGGCGTGCATACGTCGGGAACGCAGGCAAAGCCGGGCGATGCGGTTATTGTGACGGGAGATATTGGCCGACATGGCTGTACCATTTTATTGGCGCGTAATGAATTTGGCATTGATGCCAATGTAACCAGCGACTGTGCTCCCTTATGGGGAACTGTGCAGTCTATGCTGAATACGACAAAGGATATCCATGTCATTCGGGATGCTACGCGCGGCGGTGTAGGAACGGTATTGTATGAAATTGCCGGACAGAGCCATGTAGGGATTCGGTTGAACAGTCAGGCCATTCCCGTAGATCCTTCGGTTCGCGGTGTATGCGGCATGTTGGGACTGGAACCGTTATATTTGGCATGTGAAGGCCGTTTGGTCGTTTTTGCGCCGAAAGACAAAGCAACAGCGATTGTAGATGTCTTGCGTCAAGGAAAGTATTCGCAGGATGCGGCCATTATTGGCGAAGTAACGGCAGAACAGCCGGGTCGCGTTGTTGTACAGACTGAAATTGGTGCAGAAACATTGCTGCCGCCTCCGGGTGGTGAATTACTGCCGCGTATTTGCTAATATCTTCAGGCAGAAAGGTGGGATAGTGATGATAAAAATAGCAGTCTATGGAAAGGGCGGCATTGGTAAATCGACGACTGTTTCCAACATGGCAGCAGCACTGGCAGAAAAAGGATTGCAGGTTATGCAAATTGGCTGCGATCCCAAAGCGGATTCGACGGTTAACCTGCGCAGCGGTCAGCCGGTATCAACAGTACTTGACCTGATGCGGCAGCAGAAAGATGCGTTTTCCTTGGAAGATATAACGGCTATTGGCTACAAGAATATCGTTTGCGTCGAAGCAGGCGGACCGGCACCGGGAATGGGCTGTGCCGGCCGTGGTATTATTGCGGCCTTAGAAACGTTAAAAGCAAAAGGTGCGTATGAAACCTATCGGCCTGACGTTGTATTTTATGATGTATTGGGAGATGTAGTCTGCGGTGGTTTTTCCATGCCCATGCGAAAAGGCTATGCCGATGCTGTTTTTATCGTGACATCCGGCGAAAATATGGCTTTGCATGCGGCAGCGAATATTGCGATGGCAGTTGAACATTTTAAGCAGCGCGGCTATGCGCGGCTTGGCGGCCTAATTTTAAACCGCCGTAATGTGCCGCGGGAAGACGAAAAGGTGCAGGAATTAGCAGCCGATATCCACGCGCCTGTTATCGGAATATTGAATCGTAGTGATACGGTTTTACAAGCAGAAGAACTAGGAAAAACCGTATTAGAAGCATTTCCCCAAAGCCCCATGGCAGACGAATATCGAAGTTTGGCACAGGCAGTCTATCAAGAAGCAATGAGGTGATGACATGCTGCAGCAAATTGGCAGAAAAATAAAAGAAACAGAAGCAGTCATACTTCTAAAAGATGCGTCCTTTCCTGCATTCTTTTATGATGGACTGCAATATTCACCACCAGCACGAGGCACATGGAATATTGTTCATACGAATATGTTAGTCCCTGAATCTCATCAAATTTATATTTGTGCCTTAGGATGTTTGCGCGGCGTTGTATTAACAGCCGCTGAAATGGGAGTCATGAATCGCTTTTCCTCGATTGTCATTGAAGAACATCATTTGTATGACGGCACTATGGAAGATGTTATTGTCGATGCTGTAGGAGATATTTTAGATAACTTGCGTCCCTACGTGCCCAAGGCTTGTTTTATCTATCCATCGTGTGTGCATCATTTTATGGGATGTGATATGGATACAATATATCAGCGATTGCGGGAAACGTATGGGCAAACTAAATTTGTGGCATGCTGGATGGATCCGATTCGGCGGGAATCCAAGTTGACAGCCGAAATGCGGACACGACAGCAACTATATAGTTTGTTGCAAAAAACGGCGTTGAGTCGGCGTGATGTAAATATCGTTGGCAGTAATCTAGCCATTCAAGAAGACTGCGAATTGGTTTCGTTACTGCATGGAAACCATATTGTGCTGCATCAACTGCCGACGTGCAATACGTATGAAGCATATGAACAAATGGCAGCAAGTTTTTTGAATATCGGTCAGGAACCGTTGGCCAAAGGATGTATGGCTGATATGAAACAAAGACTGGGACAAGAATCGCTCTATCTATCAAACAGTTGGAACATAGATGAAATTGAACAGAATTTACAGGATGTGGCTGCTTGTTTACATATTTCATGCCCTTCGTATGCAGATAAAAAACGACAGTGTGAAGACGCATTGGCACAGACACGAAAATATGTAAATGATATTCCCATTGCCATTGATTATACGGCGGTTATGCGTCCCTTTAGTTTAGCTCGATTGCTATTATCTCATGGATTTGCAGTCGAACGCATTTATGCAGATACAGCCAATCCTGAAGATGAAGCAGATTTTTATTGGATACAATCGCAGTATCCGCAGCTGCAAGTGTATGCAACACGTCATGCCGATATGCGCTGTCTAGCTCGTACGACAAAGGAACCGATATTGGCTATTGGACAGAAAGCAGCCTATTTTACAGGGACGAAGCATTTTGTCAATATTGTAGAAGGCGGCGGATTGCGCGATTATGCCGGTATTTTACGACTGATGGAGTTACTGCGCGAAGCCTATGATACAGAAAAAGAAGCCAAGTCGTATATTAGCCGCAAAGGATGGGGGTGTGCGTCATGTTTATGAGAGAAGCCGTAAGCCGCATTGCCACATATTCAGCGGATA
This sequence comes from uncultured Megasphaera sp., assembly GCA_934202965.1. Taxonomy (GTDB): domain Bacteria; phylum Bacillota; class Negativicutes; order Veillonellales; family Megasphaeraceae; genus Megasphaera. Next base: position 65,272 of record CAKPYN010000007.1, on the reverse strand, counting down.
CTTTTGGCGTTTGTTCGGCATTGTTTGAGTTAGGCGGGATGATTGTGATTCATGATCCGTCGGGATGCAATTCGACATATACGACGCATGATGAACCTCGCTGGTATGATACGGATAGTTTGATTTTTATTTCAGGCCTGACGGAAATGGATGCACTCATGGGAAATGATGAAAAATTAGTCCATGATGTTGTAGAAGGAGCTCGCCAATTTTCGCCGCGTTTTATTGTTTTATTGTGTACGCCTGTACCGCTCATGATGGGTACTGATTTTCTGGCATTGGCACAAGAAATTGAAGAAGCTACGGGGATTCCGACTTTTTCGGGTACAACGAACAGTATGGAAACATATGAAAAAGGAATTTCTTGGGCATTACAGATGGTAGCGGCACATATTGTCAAAGAAAATCCTGTTTCAGTATCCAGTCGTTTTGGGTGTTCTTGGCAGCCGTCTTTTTCTTTACAAAGCCAAAAAGCAATTCCTATCAATATCATTGGCATGACACCCCTTGATTTTGCCTATCAGGGCAGTGAAAAAACGATACGGCGGCTGTTTGCTAAAAAAGGGTTTTCTGTACGCAGCATTTGGGCGATGGGAAGCCGTATCGAAGAAATAGAAATGGCAGGCCAGGCTAAGGCGAATGTCGTCGTTTCGTATGGGGGATTGGAAGCGGCAAAAATGATGAAAAAACGCTTTGGCCAGCCCTATGTCATCGGTGTCCCTATAGGAACGTTTCAAGATACCCTGTGTCAGGCAGTAAAGGAAGCCATACATACAGGAGAAAATCAGTATCCTTGTTTGCAACGAAGGAATGACGGAACCTCGACGATGGTTGTTATTGGTGAGAGTGTTTACGCCGCATCCTTGGCAGCTGCATTAGAAATGGCTGTCGGCAGTCATGTACAAGTATTGTGCTTGCTGGAACCGGCAGACGGGACGCTACAGCAAACAGATTGCCGCATTTCGTCTGAACAGGAACTGCAAGTGTGTTTGAAGAAAAAAAACGTTATCATAGCCGATCCATTATATCGGCCTGTTTGTCCCGCACAGAGTACCTTTATATCATGGGGGCACGAAGCGTTTTCGGGACGCATGTATGAACAGCAAATTCCGGATTTGATGAAACCGGACGTATTTACTGATTTTGTAAAACAAATCAAAGGGGTGTAAATGAGTATGGGATTAAATGATACGCCGTCTGGGGAACGAATCCATATTGGTTTTTTCGGCCGCCGCAATGCCGGTAAATCCAGTGTGGTTAATGCTATTACTGGGCAAAATCTAGCTGTCGTGTCAGCTACGAAGGGAACAACAACGGATCCGGTGTATAAAGCCATGGAGCTGTTGCCGTTGGGTCCCGTGATGATTATTGATACGCCGGGGTTTGATGATGTCGGCTCCTTAGGGGCTTTGCGCGTGCAGAAAACAAAACAGGTGCTGCATAAAACGGATATTGCTGTATTGGTTATTGATGCCGTCGAAGGAATTACACCGAGTGATACAGAACTATTGCAGCTTATACAGGAAAAAAAGATTCCCCATTTGGTTGTCTACAATAAAGCGGATCGCCTTTCTAGTCACGCTGATGGGGCTAACGATGAAATCTATGTTAGTGCGTTGTCAAAACAGGGAATTGCAGCATTAAAAGAACGGCTGGCCAGACTAAAACCGGAAGAACCATCCAAGCCAATTGTTCGTGATTTGATTCATGCCGGTGATTTTGTTGTACTTGTCGTACCAATTGATTCGGCAGCCCCGAAGGGCAGACTGATTTTGCCACAGCAACAAACCATTCGGGAAGTACTAGATGCAGACTGTACAGCCGTTGTGGTGAAAGAAAATGAATTGCGCTGCACTTTGACGCAGCTGGGAAAGAATCCGGCTTTGGTTATTACGGACAGTCAGGCCTTTGCACGTGTCGCTAAGGATACGCCGCAGCATATCTTGTTGACATCTTTTTCGATTTTGATGGCACGGCATAAAGGATTTTTGGAAGAAGCTGTTCATGGTGTCACAGCCATAGACCGCTTGCAGGACGGGGACACGGTACTTATTTCAGAAGGATGCACGCATCACCGTCAGTGCGATGATATTGGGACGGTGAAACTTCCTCGTTGGCTTCATGAATATACGGGAAAAGATATTCATATTGCCACGACAAGCGGTCGAGAATTTCCGGATGACCTATCTTCGTATGCCATGGTTATTCACTGCGGCGGTTGTATGTTGAATAGCCGAGAAATGCAGTTCCGTATGAAGCATGCACAGGAAACGCCTATTACGAATTATGGTATTGCTATTGCGTATATGACAGGAATTTTAAAACGCAGTTTACGTGTTTTTCCGGCTTTGGCATCGTTGATTCCTGCAGCGAAGTGATATGAAACAGCTGCGAATGTGCTGTATATTGTAAAAATAAATTTTTTCTAAAAAGCAAAGCGAATATTAACAACCATATTAAAATTTTTAATAAAATAAATGGAAAACAGCCAATATAAGAGAACTAAACTTTATATATTGAAAGTTTTACTTACAAGTGTTATGATATAAGCATAAACAAACTACGGCGATAACAATACCTATGTTGTCGTCATTTGCTTTTGTCTTATATTTTTTACATGATAAGGGAGTCTTATACCATGACGAAAAGTATACGTTTTGTTGTATTAGCTATTTTTGCCGCTTTTTTTGTGATTAGTGCTGTAGGTGCTGTGAATGCCAAGGTAGCTCATATGTCTGTTCCAGCTAAAGAACAGGTAAAAGTAACAAAAGTATCCTCTGTCGATATGAATTCATATTTGCGTGTTTCACCAGAACAAATGAAATAAATATTTTATAATATCTAAAACAAAAACATTATAAAAATATAAAATATAACATAGAATATTGAAATATTTAGCAATCAATGCTATTATTTTTAATAAAAAACGACGATGATGTCTTAGAGACAATATCGTCGTTTTTTTTATTATCAAATAGAGGAGGAATATATATGAATTTATATTTATGACGCACTAATTTGTGAGCATATTGCTATTAACGGTATCATATGGTATACGTATATACAGTAAAATAGGACAAAGGAGCGATAAAATATGGATGTATATCATGTAAAATTAGTTGTTGTAGAATCACACTGTCCGGAATATCAGGCTGGTGATGAAATTATTTTTGATGGACCGATTATTAACAAAGAAAAAAGTGGAGCCTTATGCATGACTGCTTTGCAGGCCGTATATCCATATGTTTTTGCTGCTAGACAAGGAGCCGTTTGGAAACCATTGATACAATGCCCGGATTGTGATGAAAAAGTTGTATTTAAAGTAGTGAAACAATGAGAAATGCAATACATGCTGTTTTTAGATATATGGTTATACCTGTATGTGAATTTTATATTTGAAAAAGGCGCAGAAACTTTGACCGTATGATATTCTTGTGGGACAATATGAATAAGAAAGTATTGTGAACGTGAGGGTACATATGGTTAAAGTTTCTTTACATTTAGAACAAAACATAAAATTATCACAAATGCAGCGGCTCACTATTCAAATGATGACACTGCATGGACAGGAACTGCAAGAGTTTTTGCATGAACAAGTAACCGAAAATCCATTGCTGGATATCCGGTATCATGATATCCAGCCCCATGCCGGTAACGAATGCAATGAAAAGCCGATAGAGGCAGTGGAAGATTATAGGGATTCATTAGAAGAAATGCTAATGAAAGAACTGCGGGTTCAAACCGTTTCGAAAGAGATTATGCTAGCAGCCGGTCTAGTCATACAATCGTTAAACGAAAAAGGATTTTTTCAAGGAGATTTGGAAGATATTGGCCGACCCTATGGACTGACGTCAGAAACAATGACACAGGGACTGACATTGGTGCAGTCTTTTGAACCAGCAGGCATAGCAGCGCGTTCTATTCAGGAAGCACTGCTTATTCAGGCGCGGCGATGTCAGCATATGCCGATTGGAACAGAACGTGTATTAGAGTACTATTATGATGATTTTCTGCATGGGCGCTGGCAGAAATTAGAAAAAGAACTACCGGCAACGGCGGCAGCTATACGCCGAATTCGCGATTTTTTGAAAACACTTTCGCTGCAGCCGGTATTGCAGGCAGAATCACTGACAGATTATATACGAGCAGATATAGAAATTTTTTGTGATGCTCAGGGAAAACTGCAGATTCGTTCCTTAGAAGAATTGCCGGAAGTTTTTTTTAGAGATGATTTATATGAGATGTATCGAAAAGAAGGGGATAAAGCAACGCATGTCTTTATTCGCAACGCAAAACGGCAATTTTTAGATTTACAAACAGCCTTGGCCTATCGCTGGCAATCTATTTTTGCAGTCATGCAGTATATCTTAATACAACAGCAATCTTATTTTTTGCAGGGTGGCAACTTGCGGCCGTTGAGACAGATTGATATTGCGCAAGGAACAGGACTTAGCACGGCAACGGTAAGCCGTGTATGTCGAAATCGATATGTATTGTTTAAACAACGTATCTATTCGGTACAAAGTTTTTTGGCTCATTCCTATCCCGATGCCTCCCAACGGGAAGGATACATATCAGATAAGGCAATTATGAGGGAAATATCCCGCTTAATTGCGGCAGAAGACGAGTGTCATCCTTGGTCTGACCAAAGAATTGCAACATATTTCGCACAAAAAAATATTCATATTGCGAGAAGAACGGTGACCAAATTTCGCTTAAAGATGAATATTCCTAATAGCAGCATCCGTAAACGGCTAAAAAAATCATAGTCTTTGTTATAAATTTCACTATCACTTTGCTTTGCAATGCGCTATACTATAGATATGAATCTATTTCATGAAATGTGGGTTTATGATTTGGAGGAGGTTTTTTAGGATGTACAAAATTTCTGAAATTGCTGATGCGTACAAACAAAAATTGATTACAGCTGAACAAGCAGCAGCATTAGTTCAAGATGGTGACCGTATTTCATATGGCCTTGGTTGTTCTGCGCCGTATGATATTGATATTGCCTTGGGGAATCGCATTAAAGAACTCAAGGGGATTGAAGTTGTTGCCACGACAGTTGTCAAAGATGAACCATATGCTGTGTACCGCAACAGTGATTCCAATGACCAGGTTCGTTTTGCTACAGCTCATATGAATGGGTTTGAACGTAAAATGAATAAAGACGGCCGTTGCTGGTTTATTCCTATGCTTTTCAATGAACTGCCAAAATATTGGGAAAATATTGATAAATTGATTATCCAAGTTCATCCGATGGATAAATGGGGTAACTTTAACTTAGGGCCGCAAGTATCCGACCTGCGCGGATTAATTCAGGCAGCGAAACAGATTATTGTCGAAGTCAATACAAATATGCCAAAAGCCTTGGGATATCAGACAGAATTAAATATTGCTGATGTAGACTATGTTGTAGAAGGCAGTAATCATGCTATGCCGCAGATTCCGAATCGTCCGGGCAATGAATTGGATGCTAAAATCGCCGACTACATTATTCCAATGATTGAAAATGGCAGCACATTGCAGCTCGGCATCGGAGGGATTCCGTCCGCTGTAGGTGCTAAATTGGCAGAATCGGATGTTAAAGATTTGAGCGGTCATACAGAAATGTTGGTGGATTCCTATGTAGACTTGTATGAAGCTGGTAAAATTACAGGTAATAAAAACCTCGATAAAGGTAAGATTATTTATGCATTTGCCGGCGGCACGCAGCGGTTGTATGACTTTATTGACAACAACCAGATTGTATTCAATGCGCCTGTAAGCTATGTTAATAATGTAGGTGTTGTTGCCAGCATTGATAAATTTATTTCTATTAATGGTTGTATCGATTTGGATCTCTTTGGGCAGGTCAATGCAGAAACAGCTGGATATCAGCATATTAGTGGTACCGGCGGTCAGCTCGACTTTGCACAAGGTGCGTTCGCTTCCAACGGCGGCAAGAGTTTTATCTGCGTACATTCGACGCGTAAATTTAAGGACGGTCATGTCGAATCCCTGATTAAACCGACCTTACCGGCAGGTTCTGTTATTACAACCCCGCGTTCTGCTGTTCAATATATTGTTACAGAATATGGTGCAGCACTCCTCAAAGGCAAATCAACATGGCAGCGTGCGGAAGCATTGATTAATATTGCTCATCCTGATTTTCGTGAAGAACTCATTAAAGATGCTGAAAAGATGGGTATTTGGACGAAGACAAGTAAAGTTACTATGTAATATACACTACAAAAAACCAGCAGCTGTATAGCTGCTGGTTTTTTGTTTTTTTATGGAAGAGTGAATCGGTAAATGCAGTGTTAGAGAATTTTTTTATTATCCGGGCCAGGTGCTGTGACAATGACTGTTTCCGGCGTAATGACGAGAGCACCTTTGGCAGTGCAGGCACCTTTGAACATGTCTTCAACGATTTTTTTAAATGTATCGACAATAGGGCCATTTGTAATATATTCTGCTGTACCTTTGATTTGATATCCTTCAAATGTTTGAGCATTGCAGGCAGAAACGGCAATTTTCCCATTTGCCTGAATATTTTTTAACATCCGATGTAATTTACCGATGCCGTACTAGCGACGACATTAAAACAACTCATGGCAGATAATCTCATTACCCGCCGTTCGTATGATGAAATTCCGCCGCGCGTCGAATACACATTGACGGAAAAGGAATCTCTGTCGTTCCTATTTTACAACGTATTTGCCAATGGGCGGGTGTTTTCTATAAGGAAAATGATGGAGTAATCATGACGCAGTGCCAAAAATGCGATTATCGGTAATCTGCATGGAGTTGCTAGTTTGTATATGTATATACAAAATAAGTATGCGTATTTAGTGGAAAAGCAACTTGTAAATTGTGCCTGATGCGTTACAATAAAAATCGCAGAAATTAAAAGAAAGAACTGATATGACTATGAACAAACGACGTTTTTTATTGCGTATTGGTATATATATGACGATGAGTGTATTGGGCATGACGATGGCAGCAGCGCAGCCGCTTTCCGTAGACAATTTAACGCAACTTATTTCTAAAGACAGTGCGACGAGTAAAACCATATCGTGGCAAAGCAATGAACCTCATTATACGTATTATGTAGAATATCGTCAACAAGGAACCGATGATATGCAGCGTGCGTATGTTACAGAACCGAAGCGGTCGCCTATATATGATGCTGATAATATCCCGCCGTATACATATGGTGCCTATATGCAGCATTTACAGCCGGATACAACGTATGAATATCGTATTGGTAATGAGGACGGCCAAGAAACAGGCTGGTTTTCCTTTATGACGACAAAAAAAGATCTCAACCAGTATAAAGTATTAATTTTTGGAGATTCCCAATCTGTAGACTACAGTGTATGGGGGCAAACAGCACAAATAGCTTGGAATCAAAACCAGGATGCGGCGTTTTTTGTAAATATGGGAGATTTGACAGATAATGGGCAAGCTTGGTTTCAATGGCGCGATTGGCAATATAATGCCGATATTTTGACCAGTCATATACCATTTGCGCCTGTATTGGGAAATCATGAAGCCTATAGCATGGAATGGAAATTTGCCTATCCGTATACATACAAAGCATTGTTTGCTGTCCCTTATGGCAGTCCGAAGGGACAAAGCCGCCTGACGTATTCTTTTGATTATGGCGATGTTCATTATGTATCGCTGAATACGGATTATGAAGAATTACATGCACAAGATCCGGATATGCTTCATAATGAAGTATCCTGGCTGGATGAAGACTTAAAGAAAGCAAAACAGAACGGAAAACGACTCATTATCATGATGCATCGTCCACCATGGAATAGCCCGTATGATGGGAAAATGGATGTCAATGGTACGTATTTTATGCCTATTTTTGATAAATACCAAGTGCCGCTTGTTTTGACAGCCCATGAACATTGCTATGAACGGACGGTTCCCATTAAAAATGACCAACAAGCAGCGGATGGAACCGTTTATATCGCAACAGGTCGTTCCGGTACGGAAAGTTGGGATGGATCACGACGCAAACCGACGGATGTCGTGTACTACAATCCGATAGATATGCCGATGTATTTGACACTGCAAATCGAACCGCAGGACTTTCGCGTGACGGCTTTTAAGAATGATGGCACAGTGATTGATACAACGACGATTGCGACAACTGCGACAACGTCGAATCAGCAGCAGGAAAAGAAACAACCGCAGAAACGGGTAAAGAAAGTAAAAAAAGCGGATAAACCTGCCCAAAAGTGAGGAACATGGGATGAATATTGCTGTAGTAACAGGTGCATCAAGCGGGTTGGGCAGAGAATTTGTATACTTATTAGATGCGGTTGGTCTGGATGAAATTTGGGTAACAGCTCGGCGTAAAGACCGATTATTGGCCTTGCAGAAACAAACGCATACAACGGTGCGCGTTTTTTCGGGAGATATTTGCCATTCCGATACAATTGAATCGCTTATACAGGCATTAGAAAAGGAAAAACCAGTCGTGTCGTACCTCATCTATGCAGCCGGATTGGGTCGTGTGGGAGCGATTGAAGATATATCTATTGCAGAACAGCAACAAATGATACGTGTTAATTGCGAAGGAGCCGTGACAATGACTGGGTTATGTATGCCGTATATGAAATCAGGCGGTCATATTGTAGAAGTATGTTCTGTTGCATCCTTTCAGCCATTGCCGTATTTTACGGTATATGCGGCAACCAAGGCTTTTTTATATCACTATAGTTTAGCCTTAGCTGTTGAAATGGAAGCGAAAGGCATTGCGGTAACGGCAGTTTGTCCCTATTGGGTTAAGGATACGGAATTTATTCCGTTGGCAGATACATCGAATCATACCTATCATTTTCGACACTATCCTTTTGCGAGTACAACAAAAAAAGTAGCCCGCCAGGCTTGGCAGGATATTCAAAAACGGAAACGAGTTTCCACGCCGGGATGGCCGGCCTTTTTCTTGCGAATGATAACCGCTTTGATTCCGAATGAGGTTATCCTATGGTTTTGCCGCTTTTTCTAGTGTTGGCGTTTGTGTAGTTCCACATACAAGCACCATGCTGGAAGCAGGTATAAATAGCAGGCGAGGCCGATAGAGGTCATGGGCGCATTCACAACAGCTAAGACGACAGAGCAGGCAATAGACCAAGGTATCAAGGGAGAGGTAATAACGGCAGTGTTTTCCAAAGCAATAGCCATACGCTGTGCATCCGGTTCAATAGGCCGGCAGATTTGATGGGTAAGCATAATAGCCAATGTTTGATTGCATGAAATCATGCTGGTTACGACAGACGTTAGGAGAATAGCTCCAAAGGAAGATGTTTTTTTACTCATTTTATGTATCGCATCTTGGATAGATTGTAAAAACCCGGTACCTGAAAAAATGCCGGCATAACTAGAGGAAATGATAATAATGGCTAATACGTGCAGCATAGATATGAAGCCGCCGCCATCCAACAATTGTGCTAATTGAGGATCGTGCGGATGAAAGCCGAAGAAAAACGCTTGAAGAATAGCTTCGATGCGCATGCCCTGCCATATATGCGCGATGACAGCAGCCGTTAAAATACTAGTGAGCATAATATATTTTACATGCATGCGGCAGCACGATAAGAGAACGACCAAGATGGCAGGGATACTCGTTACCCAGTGCAGCGTAAAGTACTGATTAAAAATAGCTGCTGTATGAGCGGTTGTTTCTGCAGAGGAGAGAGATAGCCCTAAGACCGTATAGAGGATGATAGAAATGAGCAAGGGAACGGCACTTGTTTTTATCATGAGCAGCATGTTTTTAAAAATATCTGTATGGGTAATCGTTGCTACTAGTAAGGCACTGGTAGACATAGGTGAACAGCGGTCACCAATATATACACCGGCTAAAATAGCACCGCCGGCGTATACGGCAGGGATATGCATACTGTTGGTCATGGTCATGCAGATAACACCCATGGTAGCGGCGGTGCCAAAGGAAGTGCCCATGAGCATCGAAATGAAACCGCACAATAAGAAGACCGATGTAAGCATAAAGGCTGGGTGACACCATTGAGCTGCATAATATACGATGTATGGAATAGTACCGCAGATCCGCCAGGAAGCGGTTAATATGCCTACAAGGGCTAAGGTGATTAATACGGTTTTTGTTGTATGAATACCAGAAAAAGAAAGATTAACCATTTCATGAAACGAGTGATGCCGATATATTCCATAAGAAAAAAATAAAATAAACCCGGCTAATAATGCCCAAAGTAATGATATACGGCATAGTAAACTGAGAATAAGAAAAAAGGCAAATATGCCAAGAATGCGTATTTCTACCATACAAATGCCTCCTTGAATTATAATGTATCAATGTGTAATAGTATAATAAATTTAGGTATCATGTGCAAAGTATTAGAATGTATACGAAAAAATAGGAAATATTGTAGATTAAAAAAAAATTGCTAGGCCGTATGACGGTCCTTTGCTATACTGTAAGCATGGAATATATATAAGAGATGCTGATTTAATGAGGTGGCTGCTGTGAAATATCTTTGGATAGGATTTATCAAACTGATACGATATCGAGAGCAAGTACAAGCCCTTTTCAAATGGATTGCTAGGTTTGGCTATTTGGCGTTTTTGATTTACGGCATGATAGAATGGTTTCGCCCCGGTGCGTTGCAAGAACGGCTTTATCGGCGCCGTACGCTGTTGTATTGTTTATTTGCCGTGAGTGTTGGTTCCGGCATATCCTTTGTTGTGGGACATATTTGGTGTCGTAAGCGGCCTTTCATTGCACAGGCAGAGTATTTACCGCTTATTCCGCATAAGGATAATGCATCTTTTCCCAGTAATCATTCGATGAATGCCATGGCGGCTTCATTGATTTTGTTAAGCCGAAAGAATAATTGGGGAGTGCCTTTTCTGCTCTGGAGTTTGGTCCTCGGTACATCTCGTGTAGTTTGCCGGCTCCATTACATCAGCGACGTGATTGGCGGATTTTTATTGGGGGCATGTTGTGCCGGCATGATTCGTCAAAGTGGGCTGGCAAAGCAGCTTGCTACGCAATTATTATGGTTCAGTAATGGCATTGCGGAAGGATTTCGTTGTTGGCGCAGCCGGTGGTAAGGAAAGAGAAAAGAAATGCAGGTAAAATGTAAACTCATTTTACCTGCATTTCTTTTTTAGTTAACAGTATATATTGTTATTATTTTTCTAAATTGCAATAACAAGTTGGACACCTTCCACTAGGCAGTAATTTGGTAAATTCGATCAAGTTCTTCCTCGAAGATTTCATCTGGGGTTCTATAGCCAAGAATTTTTCTGGGAAGACAGTTACACCAAATTTCTACATTCGCAATCTGCTGACTTGTAAAGTCATCTATCCGTTTTCCCTTGGGAATGAATCTCCTGATCAGTCCATTATGCCGTTCTACGGTACCTTTATCACAAGAGGTATACGGATGCGCATAGTAGACAAGTGTATCAGCTATCTTTTCTAGTTCTGCAAGATTTGCGAATTCAGAGCCATTATCCGTTGTAATCGTTTTAAATACCTCACTGAAGTGTTCACTGTAGACCTCCTGAATCTGTTTCATTGCTGCCATGACACACGCCGCTGTCTTGTCAGCAATAGGAACTATCAGAAATTCACGACTTTTACGTTCAGCAAAGGTAAGAAGGGCCTGGTCATCCCTGGGTTTGGAACCTAATACAAGATCGCATTCCCAATGCCCAAATTCCTCACGGGATTCGATTTCTTTGGGACGATCCTCAATGCTGCGTCCCAATTTTTTCTTATTCATGTGAGATCTATGCTTCTTAGTCTTACGTTTCAATTTTTCAGGCAGGGTATAATTTTTGATGCGTAAAAGGCCAAGATTAACATAGTGGTACAGCGTTTTGGTGCAAACAACCTGTTCTTTGGTAAACGAACCCTCTGAGAGGGCTCGGCCTACACAGGCATCTAGAGACCAGCCATCTTCTGTAAAATGCTTGAACACATAATCCAGAAATGCGGATTTGCTCAGATACTCATAATGCCGGCAACTGTTCTTTCTGTGGTTCTCATAGGTTTGCTGACCGACAGATGCTTTATAGCAGGTAACGCGGCCATGATACAACGCCACAGAACCACGAGCTATTTCATTGGAAACGGTACTGGGTGAACAGCCGATTTCACGTGCAATTGCCCGGATAGAGCAGCGGCTTTTGAGACGAATCTGAATGAGTATGCGGTCTTCATATGAAAGATGACTACCTTTCACATGGGAAGATATGGTAGAATAAGAATTGTCCATGGTATGGGTCTCCTTTGTAAATATAGGTTTGGCGATTTATATTCTACCAAAAAAGATCCTGCCATGGGCTTTTTTATTCAGATGTCCAACTTCATTTTACAATCAACGATTATAACATTCTGAAAAACAGATAGAAAGATATTTTTGCGGATGGAAAAATAAAATTTTAGTCAAAAAAAGATTTGCCTGACAAAAAGCATATCAGACAAATCTTCGATGACCGCATTATTTTTGTGTATGTTGCGGTGTGAATTTAGTCGTAATAATATGGCGAACCAGTAATACAATAGATACAATGAACATGATTAGCCCTAATATATCGGCAACGGATTTAAAATCTTTGCCGACAAGAGCCAACGGATTTTCACTGCCGCCGGATGTAACAGATACGACGATCAGCATAGCAATGATAACGCCCATCAAGCTTTCGCCAACAATCAAACCAGACGCAAATAAGACGCCGCGATGACTACATGCTTCTACATCTTCTTCTTCATGGCCTGGACTGCGTAAAGCGGCACGGCGTTTGAGATAGCGATGAACGAAATATCCCATGACAGAACCAATAACGAGGGGTATTTCCAATGTCGGTGGCAGATAAATACCCATACCAACTGCCAGTGGCGGCAATGTCAGAGATTTTGTCGTCTTGGTTAAAATCAAGTCGAGAATGATGGCAACGATACCGACGCCAATGCCGAGTAAAATGTAGTTCCAATCCAAGCTGGAGCTAAAAATACCTTGCGCAATGGTTGTCATTAATGTTGCTTGTGGTGCCGACAAGGCTTGGGAAGCATCCATGCCAGCCCGCGGCATAGCACCGGTGAACCCATAGGCCTGATATAATAAATTTAAGACCGGCGCAATGGCAAAAGCACCGATAATCGAACCGAGAATCAAAGCGACCTGCTGTTTCCAGGGAGTAGCGCCTACGAGATGACCTGTTTTAAGATCCTGCAGATTATCATTGGAAATAGACGCAATGCTGACAATAACGCTGGTAATGAAAATTGCCAGTGCCGTAGCAAATTTAGTTCCTTCCGGTGTTGCAAAAACGCCAAAGGAAGAACTAATGGCTAATACAACTAATGAAGAAATCAAAATACCTAAAATGCCGATACCTGAAATAGGGCTGGCAGACGTACCGATAAGACCGGCCATATATCCACAAGCAGCGGCGACAAAGAACCCCATTAAAATAGCAATCAAAATGCCGACAACAATATAAATAAGGGAGACCGAAAATGGCAATCCGGCACCGCTGACAAAGGAATAAAACGTGCCGAATAAGCCGATTAAGATAGCTAAAAAGACCATCCCTACTGATTTAGGGGACATATCGATGTCCGTGTGATGTAAGGCTTTCTTTTCGGCCGTGTCGTTGTCGCGAATTGCATAAATAGACATTTTAATACCGTCTATAACCGGTTTAGCTAAACGAATTAATGTCCAAACCGCAGCGATACCAATGCAGCCGGCGCCAATGAAACGGACTTTTTGTGCCCAAACGGCGTTAGCAAATGCTGCAGCTGTCTGGCCGTCAGCCGGTGAGAGAATACTTGTAAGATAGGGAACAAAAACAGCCCATGCTAGCAGCGTTCCGACTAAAATAGCAATCCCACTGGCAATGCCGATTAAATAACCTGCACCGAGAAGGGCCATGGAAAATCCCATTGGCAGCTGTGTTACCGATGTTTTTCCCAGCATAATCCAGTGATTTAGTTCAGCAGAAAAAATATGGAACCCGTTGGCACATAAACTTGTAAAACCAGCCAAGGCAGTACCACCGAGGATATCTTTCATGCCTGTTTCTGTTTTAGCTGTGTCAGTGGGGGATTCTTTGGCTTGGCGAAGATCATTGCCAACTTTTAGAATTTCTGCAGCTGCTCGGCCTTCTGGATACGGCAGATCGCTGTTGACAACCATAGCGCGCCGCAGTGGAATCGTAAACAGAACCCCTAATGAACCACCACAGGCACACAGAACGAGAGTTTCCCAAAAGGGAAATCCCTGCCAATAGCCCAGCATTAATAAACCGGGAAGGATAAAGATAATAGCGGATAATGTTCCGGCAGCAGAAGCCTGTGTCTGCACCATGTTGTTTTCTAAGATGTTAGAATGTTTAAACATGCGCAGAATAGCCATGGAAATGACCGCAGCCGGGATAGACGAGGAAAATGTTAATCCTACTTTTAACCCTAAGTATACATTGGAAGCGGTAAAAATAACTGTAATTAATGCACCGAGGACCATGCCGCGAATGGTTAGTTCCGGCAAGGCTGGATACGTTACAGTCTGAGAAGACTGTGATTTCATATAAAAACCTCCTTAAAAATTTCCCCAAACACGCCCTTTATATAATTATACCATATCGGTTTTATCTAGTATGTTGCAAAAATAGAATGGATGCACTACAAATATGTAATTTTTATATGAAGCCATCTGTCATATTTTATCGACGATAGTTGGCCTAAAGTATGATATAATGATGGCAGACTAGATATTCGGTCTATGAAGGAGGAATATTGATATGAAAGATACTGAAATTATTGATGGCGTACTGCAGGAATTTGCAGGATTAGCTAAATGTCCACGGCCATCTCATCACGAAAAGATGGTCAGTGATTATATTGTAAAGCGTCTTCATGAATTGGGAATTCAACAAGTTGTACAAGATGAAGTATATAACGTTATTGCCGACGTACCGGCAACAGCAGGCTGCGAAACATATCCGCTGACGATTATTCAAGGCCATATGGATATGGTTTGTGTTGCCAAACCCGGCGTAGCCTATGATCCATTGACGAGTGAAATTAAATTGGTACGTGAAGGGAATACTCTTCGTGCTGATGGAACGAGTCTGGGTGCTGATGATGGCATTGCCATTGCTATTGCTTTGTATTTGATTCAGCAGGATATGGCGCATGGTCCGCTTCGTCTTATTTTTACAGTTGATGAAGAAACGGGTATGACCGGTGCAACGCACTTAGATCCTAAATATGTGCAGGATGCTAAATATATTATTAACTGTGATTCCGAATCGATTGACGTATTATGCGTTGCTTCTGCCGGCAGTGTACACACGCATTTTAATAAAACAATTACTTGGCAGCAGCCAACAGGTAATACAGCCCTTGCCGTTACGACTAAACATTTTATGGGCGGCCATTCCGGCGAAACAATTAATCGTGGGAAGAGCAATGCCATTCAGGCTTTGGCCTATTTCTTGCTTCGCTTGCGTCATGCCGGCGTAGCGTATACGATCGCTTCGATACATGGCGGCAATGCTGCTAATGCTATTCCGGCAGCTGCTGAAGCTGTGATTACCTTGCAGGATACGGATATGGATACGGTACAGCAAGTTTTGACGACAACAAAAAATGAATTTGCTTTGATATACGGCGATGTTGAAACGAAGGCCGTCTTTGCTGTAGAAAAAACGACGATGCCGACTCGTGTATTTTCACCGGAAGATACGAAAGCATTAGTGCAAATTTTGTCTATCCTTCATTGCGGCGTATTTGCGATGAATCAGACCTTGCCTAAATTACCGGATTTGTCAGCGAATATTGGTACAATTGAAACGACCGATACAAAGGTTACGTTCCAGTATTTCCCGCGTTCTTCATCCGATGCTCGCTTGCGGGAATTGGTGGAAACACTGCCGGTTTATGCAGAACTGTCTGGATTTACGGTAGATATTGCTTCACCGGAACCGGCATGGACGGAAAATCCGCACAGCACGTTAGTACCGCTTGTTGCTGATGTCTATAAAGCAGAAGGCAAAGACGTTCGCATTGAAGCGATGCACGGCGGCTTGGAAACAGGCTATTTCTATTCCATGAATCCGAACCTCGATATCGTATCTATCGGACCCAATAACAACGATATTCATAGTGCTGATGAAGCTGTAGAATTGGATACGGTAGCACTCATCGTCCGTGTTATTGCAGGAACATTGCCTAAACTCAATAAATAATTAGCTGTATATATCTAGATGGATATACATAACAATACCCCCTTAAACCGGTATCGGCGTAAGGGGGTTATCGTTATGGAAAAATATCTTTATTCGTGACAATGACCGGAAAGGGCACAACCGGAACAGCTGCCGCTGCAGCCGTTTTCAGTGCTGCGTAATCCAAACATAGCCGTAAGCGATTTGCGGGGATTGAGCATGCCCCCGGCTGTGATAGATAAACCGATCTGGCTGCCACCGGCAGCGTTGGCAACATCGGTTTGCTGACTTACAGGCCAGTCTCCATTGCCGGGACTGAACCGCCAAATGATGGCATATCCTTTGGGTTCACAAATTTCTTTAATATGTTGTGTTACGATGTCCAACAGCTGACCGGAGGCTACTGTTGCGGCAGAATCTAAGGCAATGCCTCTGGTAAAATCTTTAGCAAGGAAACAGTCATCAATTTCTTTTTCTATAGCAGTACCTAAGGTAATGGCACTGCTTAAAATGATAGAAGCCTGTTCTAAATAAGGCAGAATCTGCTGGCTTTTAAAGTGAAACGGGGCACTGCAGAGTATATGCTGCGACGCCGTGTCAAAAAATACTTGCTGGAAAACAGCTTGTGGTTTAGCAAGATGCAGTATTGTACTGCAGGCAGCTGTAATGATAGCGGAATCTACGTCGTCCTGGCTGCGCTGTTCGACATATTGCTGTACGATTTGGCTGTTAATATGCGTTAATTTAGGTGTGTAAAGCGGCATGAGAAAACCATCCTTTCCTGTAACGTCGGCAGTATGTAATGATAGTATATAGAGCATATTTATTATACCATAAAAAAGTGGAAAACTTATGCTATCTTATGGGGTTGAGTACTGGCTACGCCGTACTGTCTATGCTATACTATAATATAGACTTTAAATATCTGATGAATCATGGAATGAGGTGGGTGCGTTGACACATATCATTGCCGTAACGAACCAAAAAGGCGGCGTTGGAAAGACGACAACAGCGATTAGTTTAAGTGCATGTCTGGCTGATTGCGGCAAGAGAACGCTGCTTGTTGATCTGGATCCGCAGGGTAATGCTACCAGCGGCTTGGGCATTGATAAAACCAGCTTGACAAAAAATTTGTATGACTGCCTCATAGAGCATACGCCTATGACTGAGGTTGTTCAAAACACAATGATAAAAAAATTAGCTGTTATTCCGGCTACGATGGATTTAGCTGGCGCAGCAGTTGAACTTGTAACGGTACCCCAACGGGAATATGTATTAAAAAACGTACTTAGTGCGTATTTGCAATCCTTGAAGAAACCATATGATTATGTCATTATGGATTGTCCGCCATCACTGGGACTATTAACGGTGAATGCACTGGCTGCTGCAGATTCTGTATTAATTCCGGTGCAGTGTGAATTTTATGCACTGGAAGGACTGGCACAGCTCATGCAAACTGTAGAAATGGTACGCAGCAGCTTGAATGATAAATTGCATTTATTAGGCTTATTGATGACCATGTATGATGGTCGTACCAATTTATCCATTCAGGTTACAGAAGAAGTAAAAAAATATTTTAGCGGCCAAGTTTTTCAGACGATTATTCCGCGAAATGTCCGTCTTGGTGAAGCACCAAGTCATGGTGAACCCATTACCATTTATGATCCCCATTCCAAGGGAGCAGAGGTATATAAAAAATTAGCAAAAGAGGTGATTCGCCGTGTCGGCTAAAAAGAAAGGCCTGGGCATGAATACTGCATTGGGAAGCAGGTTAAAGGTCTTGGGATTGAATGAAAGCCGTGTGGAACATCCAGAAGTACAACAGGGAACTCCTATAGAGATTGCTGTTGAAGCTATTCACCCTAATCCTAAACAGCCACGGCGGGTTTTTAATAAAGAAGCCTTGGAAACATTGGCTTCATCCATTCGGCTGTATGGTGTGATTCAGCCTGTAGTCGTGCAAAAAAAAGAAGCAGGAAGGTACGAATTGATTGCGGGCGAACGAAGGCTGCGTGCAGCAAAATTATGCGGTTTACTTACCATACCGGCTGTCGTTCGAACCTTTGCGCCAGATACGGCAGCTGAAATTGCGCTGATTGAAAACTTGCAGCGTGAAGATTTAGATGCCATTGAAGAAGGGGCAGCCTATCAAATGCTGATTGAAGAATTTCATTTGACCCAAGAGCAGGCCGCTGAAAAAGTAGGCAAAAGCCGGGCCCATGTAGCCAATATGATGCGCCTTTTGCAGCTTCCGGACGAAATCAAGCAATGTATAACGGAAGGACGCCTCTCCATGGGGCAGGCAAGACCATTGCTGCGGCTGACGGATGCAACGCAGCAGCATGATGCGGCTATTTACATTATGGATCATGAACTATCAGCCCGGCAGGTAGAAGCATATGTCAAAAAGATGTTAACTGAAACAGAAAAGCCAAAAGAAATGCCGGAACCTGATGCCTATTTAGAGGCCGTACAGGATCGAATGAAAATGCATTTGGGTACGAGTGTAGCCATTCGAATGGGACGCAATAAGAAAAAAGGGAAGATTGAAATTACATTTACTTCTGAAGACGAATTGGAACGATTATTACATATGCTGACTGATGAAAAAACAGAGCAAAAAGACTCGACATTATCGTCATTTCATGTATAATAAAAACAATCTAATAACTAAAAACAGCTCGTAATATACTAAAAGTTGCATGACAGCAGGAGGAAAGACATGTTTTACGGACTAGATATGCATATAATGTTTGTAGTAACAGCCGGTATAGCAGGGATTATAGTACTGCTTCTCCTTATTTATACCGTTATATTAAACCGCAAGGTACAAAAATTAGAAGAAAAGTATGCATATTTTATGCAAGATGAAGCAGGAAAAAGCATGGAAGCTAAGCTGCGGGAAGATGTAGATAAACTACATAATCTGCAGGGAACATTAGACATGATTCATACGACGCAAAAGGATATTTTGGCCGTTCAAAATCATTGTTTTCGTAAAATTGGTTTTGTGAAGTATAATGCTTTTGATAATATAGGTAATAATTTGAGTTTTGCTTTTACCGTATTGGATGGAAAAAATGATGGTTTTTGCCTATCCAGTGTGTATGGCCGTAATGAATCGCGAATTTTTGCCAAGCCCATTGTAGATGGCAAGTGTCTATACGGCATGAGCGCAGAAGAACAGGAGAGTCTGGATAGCGCTATTCATTATACTGGCGATATACAAACTACGCAAAAAGAAGAATAATATACCATCCAGTGAATTTAGATAAAGAAGGGGTACGGTTGTCTTTTCAAGAACGATGTAAACTGTGGCAGGAACAGTTGAAAAAAAAGTTTTTTCAGTGCCGAACCAGTGTTATATCTTTTTTTAAGATCAAAGGCTTGATAAAAGATACAACGGAGCCGGTTACACTTTCGGTACAACAATATAAACGAATCGTACGGATCATAGTTGCTGGCGTGGTTGCTTTTATTGTCGTCATAGGCGTTGGCATTTACCAGTTTATTTCTTTGCAGCAATCCCGTGAAAAAGAAGCGCTCCATGAGCAGCAGTTGGAGTTAATGCGTGAAAAAACGACGTCGCTGCAGGAAAAAATGGATAAAATGGATTCGTTGGACCAAGAACTGCGGCAAATGGTTAAAGGAGCAGGAGCTGGTGACAGCCCAAAAGGTGAAGGTGGCGTAGCAGGTTCGCAGAAGAAATCTCCGGATGTTTCTCATGCTAGTTACAATGACTTGTTATTAGCCACCTCTCGATTAGAAACACGCACGAATGCCCGCATTATCAGTTTTATTACGTTAAAAACAGTATTAAGCGATACAGCGGGTCAGCAAGTCCGGCAAATGCAGCAAGTTTCCAAAGCGTATGTATCATCAAAAGGTGGGGCAAATGCCATTTCATCTACGACACCGTCTATTTGGCCGGTCACGGGGACAATTACTTCATCATTTGGATATCGCGGAAATCCGATTGGCGGCGGTACCGGTTTTCATGAAGGAATTGATATCGCCGTAGATTATGGCACGCCTGTACGGGCAACGGCAGCGGGTACTGTATCGATGGCCGGATGGGTCGATGGATACGGCAACTTAGTAGAAATAGACCATGGTAATGGATTTGTTACGCGGTATGGACATAATTCAATGGTTCTTGTTGTACAGGGACAGACTGTCAAAGCTGGAGACATTATTTCATTGGCAGGCAGTACGGGACGAAGTACAGGACCGCATGTTCATTATGAAGTACGCGTAAATGGTACGCCGACCGATCCGATGTTATTTTTACCATAGCATAAAAAATTTGGGGGAGAATTCGTTTCATACGGAATGGATTCTCCTTCTTTTTTACCTTGCAGGCGAAGAAAGGCAGCGTGAGCAATGAAGATAAAAACATATATTCTAGTGGGCATATGTCTTATCATGGCCGGTATTGTCGGATTTTGTTATACCAAACAACAGGGAACCATTGTCATTGGCATTAATTTGGCATTAAGCGGTGATGCCGGGGCAAACGGAGAATCGACAGAACGGGGCATTATATTAGCGAAAAATCAACTGAATAAACGGGGCGGCTTGTTGGGGCGGCAAGTTAAGCTCGTGTCGGTAGATAATCATGGCAAGCCGGAAGATGCTGCGCTGGCGGTGCAGCAATTAGCAATGCGGCATGTAGCAGCTCTAATAGGACCTAACGAAAATGATTGTGCGCCAGCGGCAGTTTTACAAGCTGTAGATAAAAAAATTCCGATGATAAGTCCGGCGAGCACGGCGGAAAATATAACGATGGATATACAGCATGACCGTGTATATCCGAATATCTTTCGAATAACGTTGCTGCCTTCCTGGCAGGGACGGATTATGGCTTCGTATGCCATGGAAATATGTCATGCTGAAAACATAGCTGTATTTTATGATGATACGACAGATTCGCATGAACTGGCGACGCATTTTAAAGATGCCGTAGAACAGCATGGCGGTACGGTATCGCTGTATCAACAGATGGTTGATGGTGATATGGCAACAGCCATATCGGTGCCGCAAGATTGCCGGGCTGTATATATGCCGGTTCAGCAGGATAAAGCGGCCATGTGGATACAATCGTTGCGAGATAAGGGCATAACAATCCCTGTTTTGGGCCCTGAAAGCTGGCAGGGAGACGTATTGGCGGCAAAGGTGCCGAATGGTGATTTGCAAAACGTATTTTATATCTCGCAGTATGCAGCAGATGTAAATGATGAGTTATCCGAAGATTTTGCTGAGGCATATTATGAAATGTACGGCGAATTACCGGATACCTATGCAGCACTAGGATATGATGCATGTATGATGCTGGCTAAGGCGATAGAAAATGGACAATCTGTGAATACCCAAGATATGATCAGCCAACTGGAAACACTTGACGTATATCAGGGTGTAACGGGTGACATTCGATTTGATCAAAACCATAATCCGCGTAAGCCGGGATATATATGGACGTTTTGGGAAAATGAGCCGATTATATTAGGAAGACAACATGCTGCAGATATATAATATTGCGTTTATCCTATGAAGGATATGCAATATTTATATCTCCTATTCCTTTACAAATGAGAACGTAAATGATAACATATAGGAGATGAACAGGCTGTATGATGCAGCCGGGCGTAAGCAGCAGGCGTGCCTGTGGGACTATCACACGTAGTTCCACAGGCTTTTTTGTATGAAAATACTGTTAAGCCTTGTGGACTTGTATCGTGGAAAGTTCGAATTAGGTAGTGTATAAGGAGCGATCAACATGTCACAAAATGAAAATCGACTGAAACATCAAACAGCTAGACTATCCGTTATGAGTAATTGTATTCTAGTAGTAGGAAAATTGGCCGTAGGCTTTTCGACAGGAACGGTTAGTATTATTTCTGAAGGTATCCATTCGGGCGTAGATTTATTGGCAGCGGCGATTGCCTGTTTTGCTGTTAAGCAAGCCGCGTTGCCGCCTGATACCGATCACGATTACGGGCATGGTAAAGTAGAAACGGTATCGGCAGCATTTGAAGCATTGTTGATAGTCGTTGCCGCATTGGCTATTTTTTATGAAGCTATTCAGAAGCTGATATATCCACAGCCCTTGCAGGAAGATGGTTTATATCTGGCGATTGGTGTTATGGCCGTATCTAGTTTATTAAATGCTGTCGTATCGCAGCGATTGATTGGTGTTGGTAAAAAGACCGGTTCGGCGGCACTACAGGCCGATGGTATGCATTTACGAGCTGATGTATGGACATCAGCAGCCGTTCTTACGGGTGTAGGACTCATGAAAATTACTGGCTGGGCCTGGATTGATCCCGTGATTGCCTGTTTAGTAGCCCTGGGAATTTTACATGTCGGTTATGGCATGTGCCGTCAAAGTTATAAGGATTTGACAGATACGTCCCTAAATGAAATGGAAGAACGACGCATTGGACGTATTATTTTAGATAACCCAGGTGTATTGGGATATCATCATTTACGTACGCGTGTCAGTGGAAATGTAACAGTTCTTGATTTTCATTTAGAAGTAGATAAACGAATTCCCGTGTATCAGGCCCATGCTATTTCAGATGCTGTTGAATTTTCGCTGCATACGAAATACGGTCCGTGTGACCCGACGATTCATATTGAACCTCGTTAATGCTTGGCATATCCATGAAAATTGTAACAAAAAGACGCTCGGCTATGCAGCTGAACGTCTTCTTTGCATATTGTCATGTAAAATTTTTCTTGCATGTATCCGGAGGATTCGGTATGATACATAGGGTGATACATAATGGATACAATACATATATTTTTACAACATCTGCAGATTTTAGCAGATGCTAAGAAAGAAAATTTACAAAATATATATGTACAACATGGCATTGTGCATATGTTTCAGGAACAGTTTGCCTTAAGTATTGCGTTGCTGCAGGAAGCGTTGAAAGAAGATGGCCAGGGAATGGCAGCGATGGGTTCAACTAAGGAAATTATCATGGCGGCCTATGAAGAATATATTTTTATAGACGAAGATGTATGGCTGCATATGATGAATGACAGCAGCAGAATGCAGGAAGATACAACATTAAAGCCTTTGGTCATGCGAATTCTCATGCACTATGTTCCTGCGTGGCAGCAATTTGTCGAACACGTACAGCATCGATAAACAACGTATCGTATCCATGGCTTGTGCTTTTTGTGCAAGCTTGGTATACTAAATACGGTTTTACACAGATTACGGACCAATTTTGGATAACGACTGTGACATACATACGGTATGTCCGGCGTTATCCTTTTTTAGTAAGGAGAATATAAAATGGGAAAAGAAATTCGCACCTATCATTGGAAAGACGGAAAATCACTGACTATTGGAAAAAAAACATTGGTTATGGGTGTATTAAATTATACGCCTGATTCTTTTTCAGATGGCGGTAAATGGAATGATATAGATGCCGCATTGCAGCACATGGAGCAAATGGTCGCAGATGGCGCTGATATTATTGATATTGGTGCCGAATCGTCACAACCTGGATTTACACCTATTTCGGCGGAAGAAGAAATAGTTCGATTGGAAGCTATTTTACCTAAATTAGTGGGAAATTGTCCGGTACCTATTTCTGTAGATACGTATAAAGCGGAAACAGCTGACTATGCGATGCAGACAGGAGCGCATATCATGAATGATATATGGGGACTGCAATACGCACCGGAACCAGGTAAAATGGCAGCAGTTGCGGCAAAATACGATGTGCCTGTTGTGGTTATGCATAATCAAGATGGAACTGCGTATACAGATATCATAGAAGATATGAAAAAATTTTTTATTACATCTGCTGTCATTGCGGCTAAGGCCGGCATGAAACAGGAACAAATCATCACGGATCCCGGAATTGGTTTTGGTAAGACGTGGGAACAAAATCTCTATGTGATGAAACATTTAACAGATCTTACGGCCTTACCGTACCCGATGCTGCTTGGCACAAGCCGTAAAGGCTTTATCGGCCGAATCCTCGATTTGCCTGTCACTGAACGCATGGAAGGAACCGGTGCAACTTGTGTATCCGGCGTACTGGCAGGCTGTGCCATTGTTCGTGTTCATGATGTCAAACCGATTGCCCGGATGTGTAAAATGGCAGATGCACTGCGTTTATAAAATTTCGTAGCATATATTTGGGGGAAATACGATTCCATTCCGTCAAACAGGCAGTAATATGATACAATAGGATATATACAAAAACTGACATTGAGCGGAGGTGCTCTGATGGAATATGGCGCAACGGATTGGACGAATATTGCCAAGTATTTTTATTGGGATGAAACAGAACTGCGAAACTTTTCACAGCGTTTTTCGACAGAAATAGAAGAAGCCTTAGCAGGGAAGGCTTCTTCTTTATCAACAGTGAAATCCTATTTAGGACTGCCGACAGGAAATGAAACAGGAACATATTTAGCCCTAGACTTTGGCGGGACAAATGTACGCGTTTCTCGGATTCGATTGTTGGGTAAACATTGTTTTATGGTAGAAAAGAAAGTATCTTGTCCTTTACAGCTAGAGGGCTCGTATAATTACATGTCACCGCAAACAACAGTTGACGAATTATTTGATTTTATTGCATCCCTCATTGAGGAAGCGGCAGGGGGAAATAAGGCATATCGGCTGGGACATACCTTTTCTTTTGGTGTCATTCAAAACCATGTAAAAGATGCAGCGCTGATTCAATGGTCAAAAGAAATTCAGGTTCAAGGCGGCGAAGGAATGCTGATTAATACGCTTTTAAAGCAGGCCTTGGCACGGCGTGGATTGGAAAACATTGAACCTGTTGCATTATTAAATGACACGACAGCGTTATTGCTGGCGGCAGGATACCAATATGGATGCAGTCAAATTGGTATTATTTGTGGCACGGGATTTAATATTTGTTATTATGAACCTATGCTACAGATGATTATTATTTTGGAAGCAGGCGGCTATAGTGAGGCGACGCGAAATTGCTGGGATATTGCTGTTGATGAAGCATCCCAACGACCGGGTTATCATAAATTAGAAAAAATGATTGGCGGTGCTTATCTTTGCGAAGTATATCGGCAGGCAGTTATGGCATATTTAGGAATATCGCAGTTACCTGCGTTTACGACGAAAGAAATGAACCGTATTGTTGCCAATGAAAGTAATCGGAACGGCCGCTTGTTGATGGGACAGCTTTGGCAGCGTATCGTATCCCCTCGTGATGTAAAACCCTTGCGTAGTATTGGAGCAGCTATTTTTGTACGGGCAGCACAGCTGACAGGAGCAGCATGTTATGGCGTTCTGCAGCATTTATATACGGCAGGGGAAATTCCCCGCCAGACCATTGCTGTAGAGGGAAGCGTCTTAGAGCATGTGCGGGGAAGTCTGTTTATGATGGAAGATACGCTGCGAATTTGCCAGGCCGGTAATTATGTACAGCCTATGCTGGCTGAACCGATGCTGGTTAAAGATGGCCCATCTGTGGGGGCGGCGATTGCGGCAGCCATGGTTTCCTAATTGTTATACCTGAGGCTGGGCAGGGTTGCGGCCTAAGTCATGAATCATCTGCATATCGACGGATACAGAATTACCGCCGGTTGTTAAATAACCGCCAATCATTAATCCATTCAAGCCGCTAGTCAATGCATAAGCCTGCATGGACCGCAGGTTGACTTCGCGACCGCCGGCTGTGCGTATGAGTGCTTTTGGCAAAATAAAGCGGAATACAGCAAATGTGCGTAAAATTTCCCATGGGGATAGGGGTTGATTGTTTTCAAAGGGTGTACCGGCAATGGGATTGAGAATATTCAAAGGTACAGAATCAATGCCCAAATCTTTCAGTGTAAAGGCCATTTCTACACGTTGCTGTGGTGTTTCACCCAGGCCCAGTATACCGCCGGAACAAACACGCAGACCTGCTGTTTGAGCTGTATGAATGACAGATGCTTTATCAGCAAACGTGTGGGTAGAACAGATTGATGGAAAATAAGACGGCGCTGTTTCGATATTTGCATGATATCGGGACACGCCGATATTTTTTAGGGCGATAGCTTGCTTTAGGGTGATAAGACCTAGGGAACAGCATGTTTCGAGTTTTACTTCTTGACGAATCCGTTTTAAGGTGTTTAGAATAGCATCAAATTCCGGCCCTTCTACAACCGAACGACCGCTGGTAACGATGGCAAACCGAGCGGCGCCGGCGGCTTTTGCTTTTTTTGCGGCAGCAATAATGGTGTCACTATCTAACAGCGGGTATACAGATGCACCGGTATGATAATGGGCTGATTGTGCGCAAAAGCGACAATTTTCCGGACAGTGTCCGGAACGGCCGTTAATAATGGCACAGCAATCTACAGTATCATTGCTGTAGTACTGGCGAATTTTATCTGCCATGGCAAGTAGTAATGGCGTATCATCTTGAGGGAGAGAAATTAATTCTAATGCTTCCAACTGTGTGATATCGCCTCCTTGCAGTACTTTTTCTGTATAGGATTGCAATGTAGATATGTTCATGAAAAGGACTCCTTCTTGTATTGATTTTACGCTAGTATACACAAATAAATCCATAAAGTCAACTTGCAACTAAGAAATAAATGGTTTACAATACAAAACTATTTTTTCTTATATTGTACAGATATTTTGTAAAATACCTCTTTTCACCATGCCAGTTTTTCGCTACAATATATGTAATAACGATAAAAATTAATGAAAAAGGATCGGTCTGCATGCTGCAAATCAATAAGGAAATAAAAACCCCTTATTATGTACAAATATATGAATATTATCGTCATGAAATTGAAACCCAGCGCATGATTGCCGGAATGCGTCTTCCTTCCGTACGAGAATTGGCACAGTCCGTTAATGTTAGTAAAATGACTGTAGAAAAAGCGTATTACCAGCTTGCCAGTGAAGGATATATTATTCGCCGTAAAAAAGCCCGCTATGAAGCGGCTTTTTTAGGTCCTATAGAAGAACGGAATCGTATCCCTGCTGGTGGAAATGTGTTACGGTGTACAGCGAAACCGACGTATGCCTATGATTTTGGCAGCGGAGATATGGATGTGGAGCATTTTCCGCTGGATGTTTGGCGTAAGCATATGAATCGGATTTTGTCAGAACCGTCATATTTAACGGCTAGTAATGATGAACAAGGCGTACCGGATTTACGAGAAGCGTTGAGTCAGTATGTGTACGAAACACGAGGCGTGCATGCCAAAGCGGAAAATATTATTATTGGTGCTGGGACAGCGGCCTTGCTCAGTATATTGACAACACTGCTGAGGGATACATGGCCGCGCATTGCTGTAGAAAATCCGGGATTTAGACTGGGCAGAGAGATTTTTCGCAGCATGGGATTTGCGATTGAACCCATATCGATTCAAAATGGCATGTTGGATATGGAAACACTGCATCACAGTGACGTACAGCTTGTGTATGTCAGTCCATCGCATCAATTTCCCACGGGAACAGTTATGCCGATTGGTATGCGGTATCAGTTGCTGCAATGGGCGAAACAGCGCAACGGATTAATTATAGAAGATGATTATGATAGCGAACTGCGGTATTACGGACGTCCGATTCCGGCACTGCAGGGATTGGATACGGCAGGACAAGTGGTGTATATGGGAGCTTTATCCAAGGTTTTACCTTTTTTTGTGCGCCTGAGTTATATGGTATTGCCACCGCGACTGATGGCTTTGTATAATCAGAAGCGAAGTCTCTTTCGCCAAGGGGCATCTATCCCGGAACAGTGCGTGTTGGCGGCGTATATTCAAAGCGGTGATTTGGCACGACATGTGCGGCGGCTGCGCAAAGATTATCAGGAGAAAGGGGTACTGATGGAACGGTTGCTGCAGGATGCATTTGGAAGCCAGATAACGGTCAGCCGGATTACATCAGGCGTATATTGCCATATTGCGCTGCGCAGTTCGTGTTCTGCGCAGGAGTTGCGTCAAAAAGCAGAACAGGAAGGCTGCCGCGTATTGGCAATGCAGTCATTTTATGAACAACCAGGACAAGATAAGCAAAAGGAATTTCTCTTGTCTTTTTCTAAAATACCCAGCAATAAGCTTGGACAGGCTGTAATGGCATTGCAGCGGGCCTGGCTGGAGAAAGAAGGATAAGAATGGCAAAAAGTTTACGTTTTATTCATTGCGGTGATTTGCACTTAGGCAGTCCGTTTCGTGATATTGCCTCCATTGATGAACGATGGCAGCGTATTGTTGGCAATGCGACGATGCGGGCGTTTCAAAAAGTAGTGCAGCTTGCCATTGATAAACAAGTACATGCCGTACTTATTAGCGGCGATGTGTATACGAGTGCTGAGCATAATTTAACGGCGCAGCTGGATTACGTGCGCCTTCTACATAAGTTGGCCCAAAATGATATACAGGTTTTTGCTGTTCTTGGCAATCATGATCCCTTGGATGCTTGGCAGGCGAAGATTCCTTTTCCCCCGAATGTACATGTATTCAGCACGGAAAAAGTGGAACGCATGCCGCTGATGGTAGATGGGGAAGAAGTGGCAGCAGTGTATGGACAAAGCTATGCTCATCAGGAACAGAGAGAGAATTTAGCGTGGAATTTTAGTCGAACGTCAGCAGACCACTATGCTATCGGTTTGCTGCACACTCAAATCGGCGGCCAGTCCACATATGCACCGTGCAGTTTGACCGATTTGAAGGAAAGCGGCATGGATTACTGGGCGTTGGGACATGTACATGCGCATCAAATCGTATGCGATAAACCATACGTCGTGTATGCCGGCAATCCGCAAGGCTTGGATTGCACTGAAACCGGACCGAGAGGCTGCTATTATGTCGAAGTAGGACCGTATGGTACAACGGATATTGAATTTGTAGATACGAGTATCGTTCGCTGGGAAAGCGTAGATATTCCCATTGATTCTATTGAATCGGTATCTGAATTACGGGAAGCTGTCCGATTCACGAAAGAAAAAATACGACGTGAAGTCGGAAAACCGACATTTCTTACAGTTAATTTTGTTGGGGCAGGCAGTATGTATCATGTCATTAATAATCCGGAAGCAACACAGTACTGGATAGATAGTTGGCGTGAAGAAGAACAAGGAAAATATGCCTTTGTTATGGTAGAACGGCTGCGCAATATGGCTCGTCCTAAGATCAATTTAACAGAACGCGGCAAGCTTCCGGATACGGTGGGGGATTATTTAAATATAAGTGATAAAATAGATGCCCTGCCGCCAGAAGAAAAATTGAAAACCCTGCGGGCTATTCTTCAGGAACGACCGGAATTTGAACGCCTTGGTGCGTATGGCCGCAGTATATCCGACGCCCGGATCCTGGAGGCATTTGAAAAAGCAAAATGGCTGGGCATGCAGAAGCTGCTTACAGATAAAAGAGGATAGATACGTATGAAAATTATACAAATGAATTTAAATGAATTTGGCATCTATCACAATGTGGAATGGAATCCGCCAGACAAAGGGCTTATCGTTATGCATGGCCAAAATGAAAGCGGCAAGACGACCCTCATGAAGTACGTTCGCGCCATGTTTTTTGGCTATCAGCGGGGCGATTGGCGCGGGTATAAAGGCCATATGGATATACGCCGTGATGATGGACATGAATATCGCATTTATCGTAATGAAAAAGAATCGTATATGACAGATGGAAATCTTACGATTCATGAAGAACCGTCAGAATTATGGTGGCATGGATTAGATCGCCGGACATATGATCAGGTATTTGCCATGGGATTGGAGGACTTACAGGGATTTAAGATTTTAGCCAGTGAAGAAGTCCGCAGTCATTTTTTCAGTATTGAAGGCGGTGTTCGTATGGGGACAACGCGACGGGATTTGACCCGGCTTATGGGAGAACTACTCGTGGCTTCTCCGCAGGGAAAAAAGCCGATTAATGCCCTTTTACATGAACAGCGGGATTTTGACCGCCGCATTCACAGTCTGGCATATGATGAAAATGAATTTGCCGAATTGCAAGAACATGAACGAACAACGCATGAAATAGAAAACAGAATTCGTCTGGATATTGAAGAAACAAAGCAGCAAATTGAAAAAATATCGATGCCGATTGCTGCGTGGGATGTATATAAGCGCGGCCAAGATGCGATGAAACGGATGCAGGACTTGGCAGATGTAGCACAGTTTCCTGAAGATGGCGTACAAAAATGGACGGATTTGGAAAATAAAATTAAAGAGATTGAAGAACAGATCAAAAAATTAGCATCCATTTCCCGAGAAGGTCCGGCATTTCAGCCAGAGTGGAATAAATGGCTTATCTGCGGTGCTCAGCTGGATGATATTTTTCAACATACAACGGAATGGAAACAAGGGCTGCTTGAAATAGAAGACCATGCGGATACAGAAATGGATTGGCAGTTTGAGCAAAATCAATATGTAGAAAAATTAAAGCCGTGGAGCGACCAGACGGTTCCGGAACATGTTGATTGGGCTAGGGGCTTGTCACTGGCAGCAAGTTTGAACCGATTTACGCAGGAAACGGAAAAATGGCAGGCAGCAAAACCAAAAAATGTCACATCTCTTCACGGAGAATCTGAGGAAACATCGGGACATACCAAAGAAGAATGGGCAGTCATTGGCAAAGCCGTATCAGCGATTCAAGCTTCTTTATTAGAACGACAAAAAATAGAGGAACAGCTGCAATGGTTGCAAAGTGAATCCGGTAATAATTCACATGGCTTTGCTATTCTTTCGGGACTATTTTTCGTTGGAGCCATTGCGTTGCTGGCGTTGACTTTTATGTATGATATGGATCAGACGATGGGATTCAGCGGTGCCTTGGGATGTGCTGTTATGGCAATGGCTTTTTACGCTAAACAGCGTATTAATGCTGGGCGTATTCCTAAAAAAATTGAAGAATTGGAACTGCGAAAAAAGGGAATGGAAGATACCTTGATGACCTTGGCAGACCAAGCCCATTTGGAAATTCAGGCATCTGACAGCCAGGCAGTTTGGACACAAAAACTGGATGAAGTTCGCAAAATGTATATGGATTGGAAAACTCATGAAACGAAAACGGCATGGGAAAAAGAACAGAAAGTCATGTATGATGCGATTTATGACAAGTGGGATAAAGAAGGAAAGAATTGGAAAGAAAAAGTAGATACCTGCCGTGCAGCGTGGGAAAATTGGCTGACAGCGACAGGATTTTCGAAACTTTCGATAGAACATATTCAGGAAGCTAAAGAGATTTGGGAAAAATGGCAAAATGTATCGCAGTCGATGCATACTTGGCAAAAACGAAAAGAAGAGTTGCAAAACCATATTTCGCGGTGGCATGACGGCGCAGAGCAGCTGTTTCGGGAAATCGGAATTGCTGCCGAAGTTGCGCCGGAACAAGTGGAACATGTGTATAAGCAATGGCAGCAGATTCGTGTACAGGCCGAAGTAGCGAAAGAACAAGATAAACAGCAAAAAGAACGGGATACGCAGATTGAAGAACTGAAAAAGGATAAAGAAATTCGACAGCGTCAGCAGCAAGATTTACTGGTTTTGACAGGCGCACAGACGGTTGGTGAATTTCGCAGTAAAGTGCTTAAATTCCGACAGTTTAAACAATATAAAGAAATTTATGAACAATCAGAAGCGCATATCCGGCTGATTGCGAAAAATCCGAAAAATTTGGCTGCATTACGGCATGAATTAAAAATCCATACATTGAAAAATTGGACCGATGAACGGGCCTATTATGAAAAGAAAATTGCCGAATCAGAAAAAAAATTAGCTGAAGTAGCCGAAAAACGAGGAACCTTTATTGAACGCCTTAGTCAAATGGCTAAAAGTGACACGTATCATAAACTGCTGCAGGAAAAGCAAAACCGCAAGGCCGAATTAGATACCAAAGTCAATGATTGGCTTACCTATGCGTTTGCACAGTATATGCTCGGCGAAGCGCAGGCGTATTATGAACGAGTACGGCAGCCGATTGTGATTCGCCAGGCAAGTGATTATCTGCATCTGATGACCCAGGGTAGATATACGCTGCAGGCTACCTTTGACGGCAAACAGTTATATGCTGTTGATGGAACGCAGCGGCGGATTCCGGAAAAACAATGGAGCAGCGGCTTGGGAGATCAGATATACTTGGCTATTCGCATTAGCTTGGCTATGGCATTTTCCAAACAAATCGAACCGATGCCGCTTATTTTAGATGATATTTTTGTCCGTTTTGATGAACAGCGGCAAAAAGAAGCGATGCAGTTCTTAGCGGATCTTGGTAAGAAAGAACAGATTTTTCTCTTTACATGTTCAAAGACTACGCGGGACATTGCCAAGGAAGTTCAGCAGACATTGGCAGGAGAAACAGATACGGTACATCTTTTTGAAATTGAACAAGGCACCATCCGTGAGGCATAACTACATATGAAAAACAGTCTGTCTTTATGAGATTAGACAGGCTGCTTTTTGTATTGACAGTTTTTATAATGCATGATATAATATAAAAAGTTAGGCGCGAGAAGTTAGCCTAGCTTTTTTAAGTTACAAAAAAAAAATCTTGACTTAGCCTTATAGGTGTGATACATTATAAAGGCAGTCTTACGCAGGCAATCGGCTTGCGACTATTTATCATAGACTATCGATTAAGAGAGGTGTAAGGAATGCGTACAGCGATTACATTGGCATGCACAGAATGCAAACAGCGTAACTACCGGACGAACAAGAACAAGAAAAACAATCCGGATCGTTTGGAATTGAAAAAATACTGCCCGTTCTGCAAAAAAGAAACATTACATAAAGAAACAAAATAATTTGTGAAATAAGATGTTGCTTGATCTTATTTGGATGTGAGAGGTTATATGGCACAATCAGCTAAAAAAGCAGCACAAAAGAATAAGAAGAATCCGGGTAAGTCATTTTTACAAGGCGTTAAGGTAGAAATGAAGAAGGTCATCTGGCCGACAAAGAGAGAACTGATTAACTATACGGTTATGGTTATCGTTGCAACGATTGTTGTTATGGCAATTATCGGCGCATCAGATGGTGTATTTTCTCAGTTGTTTAAATTACTTCGTAATATTGTCGGATAGGGAGGCCTGCGCTTAGATGGAATCAGATAAAAAATGGTATGTCATCCATACGTATTCCGGTTATGAAAATAAAGTAATGGCTACACTGGAACGCAAGGTCAAATCCATGGACTTAGAAGACACGATTAGTAAAATTCTTGTGCCGATGGAAGAAGTCGTAGAGGTAAAAGACGGCAAGAAACGCACGGTAAAACGTAAGATGTATCCGGGCTATGTCGTACTCGAAATGGAAGTAAATGACCGCTCTTGGTATGTCGTACGCAACACCCCTGGTGTAACAGGATTTGTTGGTTCGGCAACGAAGCCCGTTCCATTGGAACCGGATGAAGTCAAAAAGATTTTGAAAACTCAGGGTATGGACAATGAACCGAAAACACAGATTTCTGTCGAAATTGGTGAACAGGTTCGCATCACATCCGGTTCATTTGAAAACTGCATTGCTACCGTTACGGAAATTAATGAAGAAAAAGGTACCGTAAAAGGCCTCATTGATATGTTTGGCCGTGAAACAGTGGTAGAAGTCGACTACTCTCAAATTGAGAAGAGTCTGGAATAATATACTTCTAAATGCGGCGTAAGCCGCGAGTGGGAGAATCGAAAGATTCGCTTACCACATCTTGTAATGTAAGGAGGTGTAACTCACCATGGCAAAAAAAGTAACAAGAATGGTTAAGCTTCAGTGCGAAGCTGGCAAAGCAACTCCGGCGCCTCCTATTGGCCCTGCATTAGGCCAGGCTGGTGTCAACATTATGGCTTTCGTAAAGGAATTTAACGAACGTACAGCAAAACAGGCTGGTTTCATTATCCCAGTTGAAATTACTGTATATGAAGACCGTTCCTTTACATTCATTACAAAAACACCGCCTGCTGCTGTTCTCTTGAAAAAAGCAGCTGGTATCGACAAAGCTTCGGGCGAACCGAACAAGAAAAAAGTTGCAAAAGTTGGTCGTGACAAAGTTCGCGAAATTGCAACGACAAAAATGCCGGACCTCAACGCTAACGATGTTGAAGCCGCTATGAAAATGATTGAAGGCACTGCCCGCAGCATGGGTATCGAAATCGTCGACTAATCTCGAACGGTTTCTCTGCCCGTGGAAGGGGTCAATCACCCCGCTAAACCACATAAGGAGGAAAACACATGGCAAAAGTAGGCAAGAAATATGCTGAAGCAGCTAAATTGGTCGACAAAACAAAATTGTATGACCCGGCTGAAGCAGTAGATATCTTGAAAAAAATGGATACAGCTAAATTTGATGAAACTGTTGAATTAGCTGTAAACTTAAACGTAGATCCGAAATATGCTGACCAGCAGGTTCGTGGCGCCTTGGTTCTGCCGCATGGCATTGGTAAATCCAAGACTGTTCTCGTATTTGCTGAAGGCGAACAAGAAAAACAAGCTCAAGAAGCTGGCGCTGATTTCGTCGGCGGCGACGACTTGGTTGAAAAAATCAAGGGCGGCTGGCTCGATTTCGACGTAGCAATCGCTACACCGAAAATGATGGGCAAAGTTGGTCGTTTAGGTAAAATCCTCGGGCCTAAAGGCTTAATGCCTAACCCGAAGGTTGGTACTGTAACGATGGACGTTGCAAAAGCTGTTTCCGAAAGTAAAGCAGGGAAAGTTGAATATCGCACAGATAAAGCCGGTAACATTCATTCCCCGATTGGCAAAAAATCTTTCGATGCAAATAAATTGATTGAAAACCTTACGACTCTCGTCGATACACTTGTTAAAGTAAAACCGTCGGGCGCTAAAGGCCAGTACATCAAAACGATTACCATCAGCTCTACGATGGGCCCTGGTATTCACATCAACCCGTTCAGCGTTAAAGGTGTTGTAAAAGCTGACGAACAATAATATCTCTCTTAGCTGTAGACTGAAGGTATGTATAATGGACACTTGTCCGCCATCTGAGGCTAAAACTAGTAGATTGTGATTATGACTAGTTCGGCCTCATGCAAATGAGGCCGTTTTTTATTGCTAAGACGATATAAATCCCACATCAAGGAGGTGTATCGAAACATGTCTATGTATGCAAAACATCAGGTATCCCCGGCAAAAGCTGCTGTTGTTGAAGAAATGAAAGAAAAACTGCAGTCTGCACAGGGTGCTGTTTTAGTCGGTTTTTCCGGCTTAAGTGTAGCTGAAGTTACAAAACTTCGTCGTAAATTCCGCGAAGGCGGTGTTGAATACAAAGTTATCAAAAATACGTTAACTCGTATTGCTGCTGACGAACTCGGCTATAATGGATTGGATGAATTCCTCGAAGGTCCGACAGCTATCGCATATTCTACAGAAGATGTTGTAGCTCCGGCTAAAATCCTCAAAGAATTCATT
Source organism: uncultured Megasphaera sp. (assembly GCA_934202965.1). GTDB lineage: Bacteria > Bacillota > Negativicutes > Veillonellales > Megasphaeraceae > Megasphaera. Next base: position 29,666 of record CAKPYN010000007.1, on the reverse strand, counting down.
AAAGAAACAAAGACAGAAGCTATTACCGTTAAAGTCGGTATTGCTGACGGTCAAGTTATCGACAAAGCATCTGTTGACGCATTGGCAAACTTGCCAAGCCGCGACGAACTTATCGCAAAAATCGTTGGCAGCATGCAGGCTCCTATCTCTGGCCTCGTCAACGTACTTCAGGGCAACATCCGCAATATGGTTTATGTGCTTGACGCAGTACGTGCTAAAAAAGCAGAACAAGAAAGTGCTTAATGCGGCGTAATAGAGATTGAATCGCAATGCGAAACTAACAAAACTGAAATATTTACAAATTGATACTATGGAGGTATTTTAAAATGACTAAAGAAGAAATCATGCAAGCCATTGAAAACATGACTGTTTTGGAACTTTCCGAACTCGTAAAAGATATGGAAGAAAAATTCGGCGTATCTGCTGCTGCTCCTGTAGCTGTTGCAGCAGCTCCTGCTGCTGGCGGCGCTGCTGCTGAAGAAAAATCCGAATTCGACGTTGTCCTCACATCTGCTGGCGACAAAAAAATCGGCGTAATCAAAGTTGTTCGTGAAGTAACTGGCCTTGGCTTGAAAGAAGCTAAAGCTCTCGTTGACGGCGCTCCTAAAGCTGTTAAAGAAGGCGTTGCTAAAGCTGACGCTGAAGCTCTCAAAGCTAAACTCGAAGAAGCAGGCGCTTCTGTTGAATTGAAATAATTTCCCTTGTGAAATGATGGGCTCTGCGAACCGCATGAACGTGCGGTTTGCAGGGCTTTTTTTATTTTATTGCCAATGCTTGTTTCTGTAGCTCCCTTCTTGTTATCGAGAGTATGTTTACTGGAAAATAAAAAAGGGCAATAACAAAACGGATTAAAAAAATTCTCGTTTTGTTATTGCCTTTTTGGCATCCTGCTTTACGTGTATCGTTTGCAGTATTGCCGTTTATTTTCTTCAAACTTCAAAGGAACAACTAAAAACTTTTAAAGAAATATTATAGTGAATGATGTTACATTCTCTTTTTATGTCATATACTTTATTTCATTTCCATTAAATGTGCTAGGCAAGGTTCAACTTGAACGCCTTCACGGTAATCGGAACCGGATTCATAGGTATAATGAATAGCATAGGCCAGAAAATCAGCAGCTTTTTGTACAGCGTGATGCAGTGTCATTCCGTTTAAAAGAGAACCCGTGAGTACACTGGTAAATAAGTCGCCTGTGCCGCAGGTGCTAAAGGGAATACGGGAAACGACGCATTCATCATACGAAGCCGTATTGGCGTCATAGCTGACAATTTTGATGGTATCATCCGTAGAAGGCACACTGGTAATAACGATGCTCTTTGGCCCCTTATCACTTAATTGCTGACAAAGCTGCAGTATCGTTTTATTGGAAGGCGCTTCCTTGGGATAAGGGATATCCAAAAGAAGACAAGCTTCTGTAAAGTTGGGAGTAATTACAGTTGCATGGCTAATGAGATGTTTCATTTCGGTCACAATATCTGGTTTAAAAACAGGATATAATTTGCCGTCATCCGCCATGGCCGGATCAACGACGATCAATCCGTCCTGTTTGCTAAAGCGTTGAATAGCTTCTTCAACAATGGCAATTTGGCCGGCATCAGCTAAAAAACCGCTATAAATAGCATCGTACGAAAATCCCAGTTGGGTCCATTTATTCATAAATTCTTTCATATGCGGCGTAAAATCAGAAAATGTGAAATCTCCATATGTCAAATTATTGCTGAATAAGGCCGTAGGAAATGGGCATACTTGAAATCCCATAGCAGAAATAACCGGAATGGCGGCAGTTAATGAACAACGGCCAAAAGAACACATATCATGTATGGCAAGTACTCGTTTTGTAGACATTATAAAACCTCCTCAAATACATCTGTACTTCCATTTTACAAGATATATGTGTAAACGTAAATGGGACAGATATAAGATATTCTGTATTGCTAATAGATATGTTGCTATCTTATATATTCGCCTATCTATAGAATATGGTATAATAACACTAAACTTTTTACATATATGGATGGGGGATATGGTTATGGCGCAGGAAGCAAATGTATTGATGGGATTAAGCGTAAAGGCAATGATTTTTTTTGAAGGGAAATTATTATTGCTGCAAAAAAATGATGCTGAAGGACTGCATCATTGGGAATTTCCGGGAGGGGGATTACGATTCACAGAAAATTTTGAAACCGGACTGCGTCGCGAAGTTTATGAGGAAACGGGATTAGATATTGAAATAGAAGCACCTGCCGGAATCTGGAGTTACCAAAAAAGAGATGGCCAATTTTTAAATGGCGTCATCTTTACGGCTCAGGCAAAGACTGCGCAAGTTATTATTTCTGATGAACATATTGCGTATCAGTGGGTGACGCCGGATGAATTTACGTCATACCGTATTCATGGGTCATTACAACGGTCTCTACAGCGCATGAAGCAGTTTGCCTATGGAAAAAGTTACGCTTTATTGGAAGATTTTTTAGCAAAACGGTGAGATACGATAATGAATATAGAAAAACAAAAACAAGCGCCTTTTGTAGAGGCGTTAGAATTATATTGTCAAAAGAGAATGATGCCCTTTCACACGCCGGGACATAAGATTGGTAAAGGAATTTCACCATATCAGAAAGAACTGTTTGGAAATGCCCTGCGTCGTGACTTGGGCGTTATGTATGCATTAGATGATTTATTTCAGCCAGAGGATTCGTTAAAAGAAGCCATGGAGCTAGCAGCTGATTTGTATGGTGCAGGCAAAACATTTTTTTCTATTAATGGAACGACTGCGTGTGTTGAAGCGATGATATTGGCTGTTTGTCATGATGGTGATGAAATTATTATTCCTAGAGAAGCCCATCGCAGTGTGATAGGCGGTCTTATCTTAAGCGGGGCCGTGCCTGTATATATGGAAAGCCGCTTTGCTGTAAAGGAACAAGTATCATTGGGGCCGGATATACAATCGTTAAAACAGGCAATTGCCATGCATCCCAAGGCTAAAGCGGTTGTATTTACGTATCCAACCTATGATGGTATTGCTGGAAAATTGACAGAATTGGCTGCGTATGCTCATGCACATGGTTTATTTGTCCTTGTGGATGAAGCGCATGGGGCCCATTTGCCATTTCATTCCGCTTTGCCGTTAGAAGCCTTGCGCTGCGGAGCTGATTGTGTGGCGCAAAGCACACATAAATTGATGGGATCGTTGACGCAGACTTCTATGCTTCATTGCCGACGAGGATTTCCGCTGCTAGATCGCGTCAGTGCGGCAATGGCAGTTGTACAATCAACGAGTCCGCAATATTGGTTTTTAGCATCATTGGATAGTGCGCGTCAGCAGGCAGCACTGCATGGCAATGAACTAGTTGGCCGCGCCGTTATGTTGGCACGGACGCTGCGGCATGAGTTAAATGCTATTTCCGGTATCGTTTCATTTGGGCGGGAGATTATGCAGTATGATGCAGTTGGCGGCTTTGATGAAACCAAAGTCACCATTGATTTTTCCGGGCTGGGACTAGATGGCAGAACGGCTGAAGCTGAATTACGAGAACAAGGAATAGAAGTAGAACTCATCGCAGGAAATCATGTATTGGCATTACTTACGCTGGGAGATGATGAAGCATCCAGTGAGGCTTTGTTACAGGCTTGCCGTCGGATTGCAGACAATCATTCTGGTGGTGTGATTGTACCAGTTACAGAACGGCCGCTGCCGATACCGCAGGTTGCTGTTGCGCCGCGAATTGCATGGACTACAGCTCGAGAACGGATTCTCTTTCAGCAGGCCACGGGACGAGTTGCTGCTGAAACGGTCACATTTTATCCGCCAGGTATACCTGTTATTGGCGTTGGCGAGGTTATTACGAAAGAATGCATGATGTATATTCAAGAAAAACTGGCAGAAGGGTATAGTCCCAATGGGCCAGCAGATAGTACATTACAGACAATTTGTGTATTAAAAGGGTGATATAATGAAAGGAAAACTGATTATTATAGAAGGCAGCGACGGCAGCGGTAAGGCAACGCAGACCCGATTACTTGTTGAACGGTTGCGAAAAAATGGTAAATCTGTAAAATCTGTTAGTTTTCCGGATTACGATAGTGAGTCCAGTGCACTCGTTAAAATGTATTTGCGCGGTGATTTCGGTAACGAAGCAGATGCTGTGAATCCCTATGCAGCTTCAGCGTTTTATGCCGTAGACAGATTTGCGTCGTATCAAATGCAATGGAAACAATTTTTACAGGAAGGTGGTATTGTTATCGCAGACCGATATACGACGAGCAATATGCTGTATCAAATGATAAAGATACAGATACGTTCGGAAAAAGAAACATATTTGAATTGGCTGGAAGATTTTGAGTTCAATAAAATGGGACTGCCCAGACCGGACTGCGTGATATTGTTGGATGTGCCGCTGGAAGTAACAGAACAGCTCATGGCACAGCGTGTCGGCAAAACAGGCGGACAGACCGGCGATATTCATGAAAAAGACGAGTCCTTCTTGCGGCGGTGCCATGAAGCTTATGATATGCTGGCTAACAAATATGACTGGTATCGAATTGCTTGTACGTTGCAGCAGAAGATGCGCTCTGTACAGGATATTCACGAAGATGTATATCAGCAAGTAATGCATATTCTATAAAAACATACGTAATGAATGAAAAGAAAACACCAAATCGGCAGTAAAACTAGACTTTACTGCCGATTTTTTTTATAATAAATTAGTTAGAATGTTTTTTTCCATAAAGGAGGCTGCCCATGTATTCTCAGTATTTTCAATCGATTATTGGGCATCAGGAAATAAAAAAACGCTTGATGCGGTTATTGGAAAAGGACCGCATGCCTCATGCTATGATTTTTGCCGGTCCGTCTGGCATCGGTAAGACCATGATGGCTTGTGCTGTTGCATCAGCAATGGCTGGCCGATCGCTTTTTAGCAACATACATATAGATGAAAAAACGGATATTCCTGTGATTGCTGATAAAGATGATGCCTACTATTTGGCACCTAACGGCAGTATGCTCAAGGTAGATCAGTTTAGGCAGCTGCAGAGTCAATTGATTTTGCAGGGAAAAGCAGGATGCAAGCGAATCTGTATTATTGACCATGTAGAAACGATGAATGCAGAATTTGCGAACCGCATGTTGAAAATTCTGGAAGAGCCACCGGCCGGTGTCTATTTTATACTTATTACCGATCAAGCAGCCTTATTGCTGCCGACAATTATTTCTCGCTGTGCTGAAATTCTATTTGAACCCGTACGCGATGAGGAAATGATACAAGGATTAATACAGCTGCGAGGCGGTACGCCTGACATATATACCGATGCGGTTGCTTGGGGAAATGGTATTGTTAAGACCGTGTTGGCGTATTTACAAGGACATGGCGCACAGGGATTTAAACGGGCATTGGATTTTTTACATATTATGACAACCCATGCGTGTCCGTATGCTAAATGGTTGTCCGTATCCATCGGTTATACAGATGAAGAAAGTAAAGAAGTACTGCACTCATTGGGATTGTTTTTTCGAGACATGGCAGTACTGCGCAGTGGTGTGGAGTCGGCATTATTACGGCTGGCACCATATAAACAAGATATGATAAACATACTGCCTTACTGGACAGACGACAGTATGTTTGCCATGATGAAAATTTTAGAAGAAGGCATAGAAGCAATTACGCGGCATGTCAATACACGCCTAGTATGGGACTATGTATGTATACAATGTATAACACAAAAAGGAGGCATTTAGTTGATAGTTGTAGGTGTACGATTTAAACCTGCCGGTAAAATATATTACTTTGATCCTGCGGATATCCCGCTGCAGCTGAACGATGGAGTTATCGTAGAAACGGCCCGGGGAATGGAATATGGTTCTGTTGTCATAGCGCCGCGCAGCGTAGATTCAGCTGATGTAGTACAGCCATTAAAACCGATTATTCGTAAGGCAACAGCAAAAGATTTACGGCAAGTAGAAAAAAATAAAGAACGAGAAAAAAAAGCATTTGATATATGCTTGGAAAAAATTGCGAAACATAAGCTGCCGATGAAGTTGATTGATGTCGATTATACTTTTGACATGGGGAAAATTATTTTCTTCTTTACAGCCGATGGAAGAATCGATTTTCGGGAATTAGTTCGTGATTTAGCGGCAGTATTTCGGACGCGTATCGAACTGCGGCAAATTGGGCTTCGTGATGAAGCAAAAATGGTTGGCGGCATTGGTTGCTGCGGTCGGCCATTATGCTGCGCGACTTTTTTGGGAGATTTTAAACCCGTATCCATTCGCATGGCTAAGGGACAAGGCATGTCGCTGAATCCAACGAAGATTTCCGGTATTTGCGGACGGCTTATGTGTTGTTTGCGGTATGAAAATTCGTTGTATACGTCGGGAGAATTGAAGTGCCAAAATTGTCAGCAAAAATGTGAGCAGCAAAAACCGCCGGTAGTTGGCAAGCGGGTTATTACCGATGAAGGCGTTGGTACAGTACTTCGCGTGCATATGAAAGATCATACCGTCAAGGTACAATTGGAATCGGGTCATAATGTCAATGTGCCTTGGTCTGATGTAGCGGAAACAGAACATGAAGGATAAATTGCGCGAGCATGAACGGCTCGATGACCTAATTTTAGATGGTATGAAGATTATTCAGCGTGATGACCAATTCTGCTTTTCCTTGGATACGGTATTGTTGGCGCATTTTGGCAGCGTGCCTCATGGACCGGTTTTGGATTTGGGAACGGGAACAGCGGCGATTCCTTTGATTTTAACGGCGCGCGGTGCCAGACAAGTGACAGGTGTTGAGCTCAATCCGATCATGGCGGATATTGCGCGGCGCAATGTTGTGCTGAATCAAAAAGAAGATCATATTACCATTTTAGAAGCAGATTATTGTTGCATCAAGACGTGGGCTGCCAGCGGTGCCTATGATGCCGTATATGTCAATCCGCCGTATCGGGAAAAAAGCCGCGGTGCGTACAGTCATGTCGAAGGCATCCGGCGCGCTCGGCACGAAGAAACGGCTGCGCTCGCTGATGTGCTAAAAGCGGCAGCCTATGCACTCAAGTTTCACGGCCGTTTTCGCATGGTTCATATTACAGAGCGGCTGACCGACATATTGGAAGCGATGCGGATTCATGGGATAGAACCGAAATGCATACAGATGATTCATGGCCGTCCGGATAAAAAAGCAAAATTGTTTTTAGTTGAAGGAATTCGCGGCGGCAATACGGGTATGGAAATTCTCCCGCCGTGTATTGTCCATACCGAAGATGGCTCATATAGTCAACATGTGTTACAGTTATATGGAAAAATATAAAATTATAGATTTTTATGGAAAAACTTGCAAGGAGCAAATCATGGCAGAAGTATTTCAAAAAGGGACGTTATACTTATGTGCAACACCTATTGGCAATTTAGAAGACATTACGTATCGAACCGTACGGTGTCTGCGGGAAGCGGACATGATTGCGGCGGAAGATACACGTCATACCAAACAGCTTTTGTCAGCATATGACATTGATACGCCCCTTACGAGCTATCATGAACATAATAAACAGGAAAAAGGTCCGCTGCTGATTCAAAAATTACAAGAAGGCATGATGCTGGCTTTAGTCAGTGATGCCGGCATGCCGGCGATTTGTGATCCTGGCAGTGACTTAGTCCGGCTGGCGATTGAGGCGAAGGTTCCTGTTGTGCCTTTACCGGGGCCTAATGCAGGTCTTACGGGCCTCATTGCTTCCGGTATGGATACGACGCGTTTTACCTTTATCGGATTTTTGCCCAAAACGCAGAAACACCGGCTTCCTGTGTTGGAAAGCATTAAGCAGTACGAAGGGACGCTTATTTTTTATGAAGCCCCCCATCGTATTCGCAGCGTGCTGACCGAAATTGCGGCGGTTCTCGGTGACAGACAAGCTGTTCTTTGCCGGGAATTGACGAAAAAATATGAACAGTATATGCGCGGTACGCTGTGTCAGCTGCAGGATGAATTAGCGACGCAAGGCACGCGTGGTGAATTTGTTATTCTTGTTGCAGGAGCAGCACCGGAAGAGTCATCTGCTGCCGACAGCAATGTGGATTATGCGTCCCTGGTGCAGGAACTGATGAATCAGGGCGTAGATAAAAAAGAGGCAATCCGCACGGTCGCTAGACGATGCGGCGTGTCCAAACGCAGTGTGTATCAGGCTGCGCTCACGTTATCATAAACCGGCTCATTTGCCGGTATAGGAGGAAATCACATGTCTGAAAAGAAAAAGTATTACATTACGACCCCAATTTATTATCCAAGTGCCAAACTTCACATTGGGCACACCTATTGCACTACCATAGCCGATTCATTGGCTCGTTTTCATCGTCTGCGCGGCGATGACGTATTTTTCCTGACTGGTTCTGACGAACACGGACAGAAAATCCAGCGTGCTGCCGAAGCCAAAGGCGTAACACCCATTGAATATGTTGATGAAATTGTAGCTCTTTTCCAGCAGCTTTGGAAAAAATTGAACATTTCTAACGATGATTTTATTCGTACAACCCAGCCGCGTCATGAAAAAGTAGTACAGAAATTGATGCAGATTTCCTATGATAACGGCGATATTTATAAAGGCGAATATAAAGGCTGGTATTGTACGCCTTGTGAATCATTCTGGCCGGAAAATAAATTGCCTGAAGGCAAGCATATTTGCCCGGACTGCGGTCGTCCGTTGGAATTAGTCAAAGAAGAAGCATACTTCTTAAAAATGAATAAATATGCCGATCGTTGGCTTAAATTTATTGAAGAAAATCCTGATTTCATTCAGCCGGAATCACGGCGCAATGAAATGATTGCGTTTGTTAAGAGCGGCTTGGAAGATTTGTGTGTATCCCGTACATCCTTTGATTGGGGTATTAAAGTGCCTTGGGATCCCAAACATGTTGTCTATGTATGGTTTGATGCTTTAGCTAACTATTTGACGGCAGCAGGCTATATTGATGATCCGGAAAAATTCAAAAAATTCTGGCCTGCAGATTTACATCTCGTTGGTAAAGAAATTGTTCGCTTCCATACCATTATTTGGCCGATTATGTTGATGAGCTGCGGTCTGCCCATCCCGAAAAAAGTCTTTGGACACGGCTGGCTGATTGTAGATGGTACGAAAATGAGTAAATCCCTTGGCAACGTGGTAGATCCGATTCCGCTGATTGATCGGTATGGTGCCGATGCGCTTCGGTATTATCTTTTGAAAGAAGTACGCTTGGGCCAAGACGGCAATTTCTCCCTGCCTTCATTTATCAAGCGCATTAATTCCGATTTAGCCAATGATTTGGGCAATCTGCTGCAGCGTACGTTAGCCATGGTAGAAAAATATGAAGGCGGCGTAGCAGCTGGCCCAACAGTAAAAGAAGCTGTTGATGATGATTTGGCTGCCTGTGCAGTAAAAACAGCTAAAGATTTTGAAACATACATGGATGATATGAAGATTAATGATGCCATTAATGAAGTTTGGGCTCTTATTCGCCGTAGCAATAAATATATTGATGAAACAACGCCGTGGGTATTAGCAAAAGACGATGCGCAGAAAGAACGGCTGCAGACTGTATTGTACAATTTGCTCGAATCCATGCGTATTATTGCAACGTTGGTCAGCCCATTTATTCCTGTCAGTGCAGCAGATATGTGGAAACAGCTTGGTCTAGGTGATTTTGCAGCTGCTAATATTACGGATGCCCAAGTATGGGGCAAGTATCCGGCAGATACAAAAGTATGCAAGGGCAATGCTTTGTTCCCACGGTACGATTTAGAAGAAGAAATAGCTGATAGTGAAAAAGAAAAGAAAGAAGCCCAGGCTTGCCCGGCAGCGAAGGAACCGACAAAACCAGAAATCACGATTGATGATTTTGCCAAATGTGATTTGCGTGTAGGAAAAGTTATTGCCTGCGAAAAAATTCCGAAAGCGAAGAAATTATTAAAGTTCCAGATTGATTTGGGTACAGAAACGCGCCAAATCGTCAGCGGTATTTCTCAGCATTATGCGCCGGATGAATTGATTGGACATTGTGTGGTTGTCGTTACGAATCTCAAACCGGTGAAACTCTGCGGTGTAGAATCAAACGGCATGATTTTAGCGGCTTTGGACGGAGCAGATACGCTTAAAGTTGTTAGTGCAGATGGTATGCCTGCAGGAAGCCGGGTACGATAATGTTGTTTGATACGCATTGCCATGTTAATGATGAGGCTTATGCAGAAGATAGACAAGACATGCTGCAGCGGGCGTTTGAAACGGGTTTGACGTATATGATGTGTCCTGGTACGGATATCAAAACATCAGCAGAATCCGTTGCCATGACACACCAATACAAACAGATTTATGCAGCTGTCGGTATTCATCCGGAAGAAGCTGCTTCGGCAACGCCGGAGGGATTTGAACAGATCCGGCAGTGGATTTTGCATGAACCGAAAGTAGTAGCTATTGGTGAAGTCGGGCTGGATTATTACTGGCCCGAACCATCTCATGAAATTCAGCAAGACGTATTTATCAAACAAGTACAGATGGCTGTTGAATTAGATGTGCCGATTGACATTCATGACAGAGAAGCCCATGGCGACACGATGGATATTCTGCGGCAATACGGCAAGGGAATTCGTGGTGTATTTCATTGTTATTCCGGCAGTTTGGAAATGGCAGAAGAACTCATAAAAATGGGCTTCTATATTGGTTTTACGGGAACGATGGTATTTCCCAAATCCAAAAAACTCAAACGGATTGTCAGTGAACTTCCGATGGATAGAATACTGATCGAAACAGACTGTCCCTATTTGACACCGCCACCGTATCGAGGCAAACGCAACGAACCGGCATATGTACAGTACGTAGCAGCAGAAATTGCCCGTCTTCGCAATATGGATGTAGCCGACGTACAGCGGATTACGATGGAAAATGGCAAGCGAATTTTTGGTATTACAGGAGAATAATCATGGCAAGACCTAAAATTAAGCTGACACTAATCAAGAAAATAGGGCCGTGTCATTGTCATCATGGACATCATGTGGGAGATACATTTGATTTTGACACAGATAGAGGAATACTCTGCCCGATGGCAATGCATGCTGCGTTTCCGTATGTGGACATTTTGCGGTACGGCGGAAGCATACCGGGTCAGCCAGAAGGAACGGCAACTTTTTGTTGTCCCGACGCGGATGTCATTAACGTTTTTACAGCAGAAATTGTTAAAAAGTAATAGAAATGAAAAGAAGAATGGTATATGGCGAATTGTCGTCATGTACCATTCTTCTTTTTATATCGTGTTTTATAAAATACCGAATCCTTCTAAAAGAATTTTAAGACCTAATAAAATCAAAACAAGACCACCTATACGTTCAGATTTTGCTTTATATTTTAAACCAAACAGACTGCCTGTTTTGATACCAAGGGCGGAACAGCAAAATGTAACACAGCCAATGAAACAGGCAGCAGGAAGAATAGCAACGTCCATAAACGCAAAGGTAACGCCGACTGCCAAGGCATCAATACTTGTAGCCACAGCGAGCGCGAACATGGCTGGAATCGTCATATTCGCGTCGGGACAGTCTTCTGTTTCCCTTGATTCTTTTATCATATTGATACCGATAAGTGTTAAAAGAATAAAAGCGATCCAGTGATTATAAGATATAATCATGCCCGTAAAGATTGTGCCTAAATAATACCCTAGTGTAGGCATAAGAAACTGAAAACTGCCAAACCAAATACCGGCAATGCACATGTGTTTCCAGCTAATGCGGCCTAGTGAAAGGCCTTTACAGACAGATACAGCAAAGGCATCCATAGATAATCCGACAGCTAATATAAATAATTCTAATGTGTTCATGACAGCAGCCCCTTTTTAAACATAGAAATAATGGAGAGAATTACAATAAAAAAAGAGACTTCTCGACAGCCGACAGACTGCCTCTAAGTCTCATCATTTCAAATAGTACCGGGCGAGTTACGCCAGTATGTCGATACTACTATACATATCCAATGTACTGATTACTCCCTTAATGCATTGTCTTGTATTATACGGGATAGGTATTATCTTGTCAATGTAAAAATAAGAGTGGATTTTTCTGAAGTAAATATAGTAAAATAAGACACATAAAATGAAAATAATTCTACATACGAGGTGAAAAACATGAAAATTACAGATCCCATTTCAATTCAATCGTTGCAGTTAACCAATCGGCTGGTTATGCCGCCTATGGCACGGCGCATGTCTGAAAATGGAAATGTTCCTAGTGCATTGTGCAAGTATTACAGTGAACGAGCATTAGGCGGTTATTTAGGGCTGATTATTGTAGAACACTGCTATGTAGATAAGCTGGGACGGGCCAATCCGGAGCAAGTATCTCTTGGTGATGATGCTGATTTATTTGGCCTGCAGCAGTTAGTCCGCAGTATTCATGCAGCAGGTTCGACAAAAGTATTTGCCCAGCTGAATCATGCAGGCGTAGCTGCAGAAACGCAAGATATTGGAGGCGGACCTGTAGGGCCGAGTGCGGCGTGGGTACATCATCCTTGGAGTAAAGATGCTGTGCTTCCCCATGAGTTGACAAAAGAAGAAATAGCTGTGCTGGTTGCCAAATATGCCAAAGCAGCTGTTCGTGTTCGGTATGCCGGTTTTGATGGAGTGGAAATCCATTCAGCTCATGGATACTTGCTCGATCAATTCTATTCACCGTTGACGAATCAGCGCCATGATGAATATGGCTGCGATTCCGTAGAAAATCGTGTACGGTTTCATGTAGAAGTGATTCGGGCTGTACGGCGTGCGGTCGGCGCAGATTTTCCGATTGCCTTGCGATTGGGAGCCTGCGATTATATGGAAGGCGGCAGTACGATTGCTGACGGAGTAGCAGCGGCCCGTATTTTTGAAAAAGAAGGTATTGACTTGTTGGATATTTCAGGTGGTATGTGCGCCTATACGCGTCCAGACCATGAAGAAGCGGGATATTTTGGTGATGCAGCGAAAGCAATTAAGCAGGCTGTGTCGATTCCAGTGATGACAACTGGCGGTGTGCGGACGATAGAAGAAGCTAATCAGTTATTGGCCAATGGAACAGCTGATTTGATTGGTGTAGGCCGGCCTATATTACAAGATGCATTATGGGCGAAAAAAGCGATGCAGAGAGTGTAATGTGCTAAGTTCCATAGCATACTAATGCCGCTGCGATACACGTATACACTAAAAAGTTGATAGTTTTTTGTTTGAAGTTTGAAGAAACTGAATTGTAATAGTATAAATGCAAACTATATAGTAAAAAAGATGCGACAAAATGAACATTTTGTCGCATCTTTTTTGTAATTTCTATGTATATATCACGTGATTTATTTGCTTTCAAAAAAGGCTTTGTATGCTAAATAACCGCAATATGCGTCGGCTTTGGCAACGAGTTCTAATGGTGCATGCATACTGAGCATAGCTACGCCGCAGTCCACTACATCACAGCCCCAGTCTGCCATAATATACGCAATCGTACCGCCGCCGCCTTGATCTACTTTACCGAGTTCACCAATTTGCCAAGGAACATTGTTGGTATTAAAAATTTGACGGACTTTAGCTAAAAATTCGGCATTAGCATCATTACTGCCTGATTTGCCGCGGGCACCGGTATATTTGCAAAGGCAAATGCCGTATCCCAGTTTAGCGGCATTGTTTTCTTCATAGGCATTGGCAAATACGGGATCTAGTGCAGCGCAGACATCTGCTGAAAGAACTTCACTATTGCGAAGTGTGCGGCGCAGATATAATTCTTCTGTTTGTCCCTGCAGTGCTAAGAGTTCAGCCGTAAAGTCGAGGAAATAAGAAGAATGTACGCCCGTATTGCCGACGGAACCGATTTCTTCTTTATCGGCAAACAGAGCTACTTGCGTTTTTTCGCCAGGAGCAGCGTTCAGAATAGCGGCTAAATTGCCATACGAGCAAACGCGATCGTCATGGCCGTGAGACATGAGCATGGAACGGTCGAGACCGACTTCACGGCTTTTTTGTGCCGGAATGATTTCCAGTTCGGCACTGGCAAAATCTTCTTCTTCAATACCATATTTTTCTTTCAATAATGAAAGAATGGTCGGTTTTGTTTTTTCTTCAGTACTGTTTGTACCGACAATAGGCATAAGCATTTCGCCGGTAATGGCTTCTGTTAGTTTTTTGGCAGCCTGATCTTTGCCAAGATGAGGAAGCAGGTCATTGATGTAAAAAACAGGATCGTCGGGATCTTCGCCGATAGAGACATCAATTTGACGACCGTCGGCAGTAAAGACGACGCCAATAAGGGATAAGGGCATGCAGACCCACTGATATTTTAAAATACCGCCATAATAATGGGTTTTAAAATAGACAATTTTATTTTTTTCGATAACCGGCATGGCCTTGAGATCCAGGCGGGGGCAATCAATGTGAGAGCCGACAATTTTCATGCCGTCCGTAATCGGCTGTGAACCAATTACTGCTAGAATGGCAGATTTTCCCTTTTGATCCCAGTATACTTTATCACCCGGTTTTAGTGATGTATATTCACTGAGTGCTTTAAAACCAGCTTCTTTAGCTTGACGGATAATTTCTTTATTGGCCAATCGTTCTGTACGAGCCGTATCCAAGAAATGTCTGTAGTTTACATTATATGCTTCCATTTGGCCGCGTTCTTCTGGAGAAAAACGAGCCCACGCACTGTGTTCTATATCAAATGCTTTCATGAGTATCCTCCCTTTGTGACTGAGATTTCATCTTAAATTATAATCGCTATGAACCAAAAATGAAAGAGGGTAGATTGAAAACTGATATAACGGAAAAAATGGAATTGCCTAGGAATTTAAAGATGATTGTGATATAATCAAGCATATTTTGAATGCATGTGAAATAAAAGGGGGAATTTAGGTATGGTATCCTATGATGCAATTAAAGCGTTGGTGCAGGAATATACAGCAGATATTTGCCGTATGCGCCGTCATATTCATGAAAATCCAGAATTATCCAATGAAGAAGTACAAACTGCTGCGTATATGGCACGTATGCTGAAAAGTTTTGGTATAGAAACAGAAGAACACGTTGCGGGAACGCATGCTGTACTGGGCCGGCTGACCGGAGGAAAACCGGGACCGACGATTGCCCTGCGAACGGATATGGATGCCTTGCCTATTACGGAAGAAACGGGACTATCTTTTGCATCCAATCGACAGGGGATTATGCATGCCTGTGGTCATGATGGGCATATGTCAATTTTGTTGGGAACGGCGAAAGTACTCAGCACGCTAAAGGAAGAATTAGCGGGAACGGTTTTATTTGTTTGCCAGCCAGCAGAAGAAAAGTCACCTGTTGGCGGAGCGAAACAATTAGTAAAATCAGGCATATTAGATGGCGTTCAGGCTGTTTATGGATTTCATATGTGGCCGAACTTGCCGACAGGAAAAATTGGCGTGCGTACGGGAGCGATGATGGCAGCTTCCGATCATGTACGTGTCATCATTCATGGCAAATCAAGTCATGCGGCTATGCCTCATAAAGGAATTGATGCAGTTGTTGCGGCGGGCCAATTTATTACAGCTGTTCAAGATATTATCAGCCGGCAGATTAATCCATTGTATCCGGTAGTACTGACATTTGGCCGTATTAGCGGCGGTACACGATACAATATCGTAGCAGATACGGTGGAACTAGAAGGAACGTGCCGGACATACGATACAGAAGCGCAGGACATGGTAGAAACAAGTCTTGGCAATATGCTGAAAGGTCTAGATATGATGTATGGCACAACGAGTGAACTTCAGTATGAACGAGGATATGCAGCCGTTGTGAATTCACCCAAGCAGGCAGCATTTATTGCTGATACGGTAAAATCATGCTTAGGAGAACAGGCTTTGGCAGAAGTGCCGGAACCGGCAATGACGGCAGAAGATTTTTCTGGGTATTTACAGGCCTATGACGGCGGCTTCTATTGGCTGGGAACGACGAAACCGGGTCAGACCATGTATCCTCTCCATAACTCTCATTTTGCTGTTGATGAAGCAAGCCTGCCTATTGGGGTAGAAGTAATGGTATCGCTTGCCTGCAGGGCTCTTTCTAACGAATAAAAATTAAAGTATACTGTTTTGTGAAAATTTTGAAAAAATCATAGATGATTTAGAAAAAACGCATACGAAAAAAAGGAGAATCGCCTCTTGGTCACGAATCTTATAAGTAACGTGACTATAGGAGGCGATTTATTTATGAAAGAATATACTAGTGATCAAATTCGTAATGTAGCAGTACTTTCGCACGATGGCGCCGGTAAAACGGCAGTCGTCGAATCGTTGCTCCTTGCCTGCGGTGCCGTAGATGCTGTTGGCGTAGGCAAAGATAATAAGCATATCATGGATTATGAACCGGAAGAAATTAAACGAAATGTAACGATTCAGTTGGGAATTGCGCCGTGCGAATGGGAAGGATATAAACTCAATTTCCTGGATACGCCGGGGTATTCTGAGTTTTGTGGGGAAGTACGGGCAGCACTTCGAGCCAGTGATGGTATTCTGCTCGTTATTTCTGCAGAATCCGGCGTCGAAATGGACACAGAACGGGCTTGGGATTATGGTGTTGAATTGAATTTGCCGCGGATGGTATATGTTAATAAGATGGATGCTGAACATGCAGACTTCTTTGGCTGCCTGAAAAAAATGCGGGATGTCTTTGGTAAATCCATTATGCCGCTGCAAATTCCGATCGGCGAAGGCAAAGATTTTCGCGGCATGATAGATGTCTGCAAAATGATTGCTTGGGAATGGAATGACGGCAAATGTGAAGAAATCAAAGTTCCGCCTGAATATATGGCTAAAGCGCGTGAAGTGCGTGAAATGTGCATGGAAGCAGCGGCTGAAGGCGATGATGAACTGCTGGAAAAATATCTTAACGGTGATGAATTGACGATTGAAGAACTGCGCCGAGGTCTCCGTCAAGGGATGCTGACAGGCCGCGTTTGCCCGGTTATGTGCGGCAGTGCAACCTATCATATTGGTACGGCAGAACTGCTTCGCCGTATTATTACCTATATGCCGGCAGCATCACAAAAAGTCATGATGGGAACGGATAAAAAATCAGGAGAACCGGTTGTCGTATATCCGAATAAACCGTTTACAGGTTTTGTTTTCAAAACATGTATCGATCCCTTTGCAGGTAAGCTTAGCTATGTCCGTGTATTCTCGGGTGAACTAAAAGAAGGGGATAAACTGTATAATGCCAGCCAGGAAAAAGATGAAAAACTAGGTAAATTGCTGACGTTGGTCGGAAAAGAACAAGTACCGGTGACGAAAGCGATTGCCGGGGATATTGTAGTATTGCCTAAATTGCAGCATGCTCGTACAGGTGATACATTTGCCACTCCGGATTTCCCCATTATCTATGATCCGATTCGCTTCCCCAATCCGTTGCACACTGTGGCTATGGTCCCGGAAAAGAAGGGCGACGAAGAAAAACTCATGAGTGCGTTGCTGCGCATTAGTGAAGAAGATCTGACGTGCCAGGTTGAAAAGAGTGTAGAAGGAAAACAGCTTATCGTACACTGCATGGGCGATGTCCATTTGGATCATATTATGAACAAGATGGAACGAAAATATGGCATTAAAGCCGTATTACAGGACGTATATATTCCCTATCGCGAAACGATTAAAGGAAAGGCAACGGCTGAAGGCAAACATAAAAAACAAAGTGGTGGACATGGACAATATGGACACGTCGTTTTGGATATTGAACCGCTGCAAAATGGCGAAGATTTTGAATTTGTCGATGCTATTTTTGGTGGTGCTGTACCGCGCCAATATATCCCGGCTGTCGAAAAAGGCGTCAAAGAAACACTAGAAAAAGGGCTGCTGGCAGGCTATCCCATGATTCATGTTAAAGTAACGTTAAAAGATGGGTCTTATCATTCTGTCGACTCGTCGGAAATGGCATTTAAAGTCGCCGCTGCATTAGCGCTAAAAAAAGGAGTACCCGAAGCCAATCCGGTATTGCTGGAACCGATTTATAGTGTTGATGTCGTCGTGCCGGAAGAATATATGGGTGATGTCATGGGTGATTTTAGTGGTCGCCGCGGCCGGATTTTAGGTATGGAACATCATCGTAATCGCAAAGGCATTATTGTTGTGAAAGCACAAGTTCCTTTATCAGAAATGAAAGGATATGTTACGGTTCTTCGTTCGATGACCCAAGGTAAAGGTACGTTTAATATGGCATTCTTTGATTACGAAGAAGTGCCTAAAAAATTACAGGATGAAATTATTGCTCATACGCAAGAAATGAAAAAAGAATAAATAATTCCCTCCTCAATAGACGCCCTCTTGCTTTTTAGATATAAAGCAAGAGGGCGTCTTATTAAATACTTTATAGCGTACGCATTAATAAGACATAAGGCACCCTCACTGCCAGCTATAAAATATTTGTTGCAACTGGACATCAACCTTTATTTTTATAGATAATAAGTATAAAACATAAAATTGCCATAAATTTTTCGCACAAAAGATGGTTCTTTTTAGGAATATATATTGACATCAAAATAGGGAAATGGTATATTGAAACCATCAAGAAATGCTTTATAACGTATAAATTATTTTATGCTTTATATAAAGGGGATGTTTGTTATGCTGACTGCAAGAATTCAAAAAGCAAAAGATGAATACGTCAATAATAAGCCTGCTATTTCATATGACCGTGCTAGGATTTGGACGGAATCATATAAAAAAACAGAAGGACAGAGCGAAGCCATTCGCCGTGCGCAAGCATTTAAAGACGTATGTGAACAGCTTGTCGTTACAATTTTTCCGGGAGAATTAATCGTTGGTGCTGTTGGTGAGTTTCGTAAATGCGGCATCTTAACTCCTGAATTTTCTTGGACATGGGTAGATAAAGAAATGGATCATTTTTCAGACCGTGTGCAAGATCCATATGAAATGACAGATGAACAGCGGAAATTTGTTCGTGCCAATATATTCCCATATTGGAAAGGCAAGTCGTTAGAAGAAGCCTTTTTGGCACAGATTCCGGCGGATACGGCCAAGGTTGCTGTAGATACAGGGATTGTTGACATCGACTCTAAATGGCGGCAATCGGTTGGAGAAATTACACCGGATTATCAAGACGTATTGTTCAAAAAAGGATTTGGCGGCATTATTAAAACGTGTCAAGACAAAATGGCACAGCTAAAATTATCCCAACCCGATGCCTTGCGGAAAAGGGATTTCTATCGTTCCGTTATATTGTGCGGTGAAGGAATGATTACATTAGCCCATCGGTATGCGGATAAAGCCGACGCAATGGTTGCTGATGAAAAAGATAGCGTTCGCCAGGCTGAACTGAAGCAGATAGCTGCCATTTGCCGCCGTGTACCAGAACTTCCGCCGCAGACATTCCACGAAGCATTGCAGATGATTTGGTTTTATCAGTTAGGCGGTATCTTGATGGAAAATCCCTTATCCCTGAATCCTGGGCGGTTTGATCAATATATGTATCCGTATTATCAGTATGATATAGCCCATCATCTCCATGATGATGACGGTATTTTGGAATTGATAGAATGTTATTGGCTGAAATTATCAGAATGGGTTTGGACAATTTCCGCTAATACAGCCGACTTCTTTGCTGGGTATAACCAATTTCAAAATCTCACCGTCGGCGGCAGCGACCGTAATGGCAAAGATGCGACCAATGAATTAAGCTATTTGGCATTGAAGGCAACAGCAGAAGTAAAAACGCATCAGCCGGGCTTATCGGTTCGCATTTCCCAAAAGAGTCCGCGAGCATTTATTGATGCGGTTATGGAATTAGTTGCCCAAGGCACAGGGTTCCCGGCTATTCACAGCGATAAGACGGGTTATCAAATGTTGAAAAATCTCGGATACGATACAGAAGATGCACGGGATTGGAACAATTGCGGCTGTGTTGTTCCCCATTTCCGTAAAACCTTTGAATGGACGAGTACGGTTAATGTAAACTTTAGCGGTGCCTTTGAATATGCTACGAATGGTGGCAAAAGCCGTATGACAGGCAAGCAAATGGGGCTGCCGATTCACCAGGATCGCCAATTTGATACATATGAATCTGTGGAACAGGCATTTATGGAACAGTTTGATAATCTTATTGATATTTCAGTAACGGGAACGCTGATTGCACAGCGGTTGCAAAAAGAAATGATTCCTCGACCATATTTTTCAGCTCTTTCTGAAGAATGCTTGGAAAAAGGCAAAGATTTAGTTGATGGCGGTGCTAAATATAACATCGGCCCTGTACTTACGGGGATTGGATTGGCCGAATCAGCTAATAGTCTGGCAGCTGTCAAAAAACTTGTTTTTGATGATAAAATTTGTACGATGGCAGAATTGCTGGATGCGATGGATAAAAACTGGGAAGGATATGAAGCATTGCGCAAACAAGCTCAGAATGCGCCTAAATACGGTAACGATGATGATTATGTAGACGATATTGCGCAACGGATAGCCAATCATTTCTATGAAGAAACGCATCAGTACAGAGATATTTACGGCAGTCCGTTTACAAGCGCATTTATGGGGATTTCCAATTTTATTCCCACAGGGCGGGTAATTGGTGCAACAGCCTGCGGTCGTAAAGCTGGAGAACCTATTTCAGAAGGCGTATCACCAGTAGCTGGTACCGACGTTTCTACATCGCTGGCAGCGATGAATTCTTGTGCTAAAATGAATCAAGATATTCATTCTGGCGGCACACTGCTCAATTTGCGCTTGAGCCATGACTTGGTCAGTACAAAACGAGGCAGAAGCAATGTGGCTGCTATGGTGCAATCGTTCTTTGATATGGGAGCATTTCATGTACAGTTTAATACACTGTCTACGGAAACATTGCGCAAAGCCCAGGAACACCCGGAAGAATACAAAGATTTGCTCGTTCGTGTAGCCGGATATAGTACGCAGTTTGTTCATCTTTCCAAAACACTGCAGGATTCTATCATCCGTCGGAGTGTACACGATGGCATGTAAAGGCCGCATACTCCAACTGCAGCACTATTCTGTGAATGATGGGGATGGCATTCGGACAATTGTTTTTTTTGCCGGATGCCCTCTGCGATGTCAGTGGTGTGCAAATCCAGAAGGATATACGGCGAATAATCAGATTTTTTATATTGCTTCCCGATGTACGCACTGCGGCAGCTGTGAAGCTGTTTGCCCGCAGCAGATTTCTTGGGATTTCCAAGACCCAGCTGCGCGCAGCCGATGTATAGGGTGCGGCCTTTGTGCCAGCGTTTGTGCAGAACAAGCCCGTAAAAATACAGTAACCGAATATACAGTAGAAGAGATTGTGCAGCAATTGGAATCACAACGTATGTTTTTCCGTCAGTCAGGCGGAGGCGTTACGTATTCTGGTGGAGAATGCACAAGCCAGCCAGTGTTTTTACACGCCTTAGTACAAGAAGTATATGATATGGGATTAAATCAGGCTATGGAAACGAGTGGCTATTTCGATTTGAATACGGTATGGCCCATTTTAGAAAAAATAGATTTGCTCTTTATGGATATTAAAGTGATGGACCGGCATCTTCATCAACAAGTAACGGGAGTAGATAATGAGCGAATATTACAAAATATTGCGGCAATTGGCGCACGCCGTACGGGTATTGTTATTCGTGTGCCGACTATTATGGGCGTTAATGGCGATGATGAAAATATACGACAGACAGCTCGTTTTGTAAAACGCCATATACAAGAACCAAAAATGGAGTTGTTGCCGTATCATCAGTATGGAGCGGATAAGTATGATCAACTGGGGATGTCGTATTCAGATGCAGATTTTCGCACTCCGACGTCAGAAGAATTAGCGCATTTAAATGGCATACTCGAAGCCGAGGGAGTACAAGTCATTTCTTTTAAATAAAAAATGTATTTTCGCAGACGGTCTGTATGGAATAGGTATTTCATACAGACCGTTTGTGATGCATTAAGGCAGAAAAATATATAAAAGATAAAATGAAAAATAATGATTAAAGACGTGATAAAGAACTATAAAAGACGAAATTTATTTTGTACTATGTGTATGTAAACGAAATCTTGTTGACTCATGACAAGGCGTTTACACGTATGTGAAAGAACACAGCAAATAGAACAACCTGTATGTGAAAGGACTGTCTGATAGGGAGACAGTACATGCAATGACGCATGGTGTATCTATTGACTGGGTTCTATTTTTTTTGCACATAAAGACGTTATAACGATTTTACAGCGCAATGAAAAATGCAGAAGGGGGAAGAAAAAATGAATGAACAAAAATTAACGTGGAAAAGCTGGGCATCCTTGCTGGTTTTAGTTATTGCATTTTCAGGTATATTTGGTAGTTCTGAAACGCCGCTGCGGGCATTGGATTTCCAAGTATTAGTTGGGAAGTTTGGACAGATTTCTCAGGGAAGCGGAACATTTGTAGGGAAAGGCGGCTTAGGCGCAGACGGAGGATTTCTTTTTGCCCTGACGTTGTTTCCTACATTGATGTTTGCGTTAGGTGTTATCAATGTAGCTGAGTCATTAGGGGCCCTATTAGCTGCAGAAAAATTATTCCGCCATATTTTAAAACCGTTGATGGGAATATCCGGAGCTTCCGGATTGGCTTTTGTTACTAGTTTTACCCAGTACCGATGCCGCTGCGGTTATGACGAAAGAACTGGCTGAAAAAAATTTAATTTCCGATGATGAACGTTCGATTTTTTCAGCCTATCAAATTGCTGGTTCCGGACTGATTACGAATACAATTGGCAGCGGTGCTGCATTATTGCCGATTAGTATTTTACCGGTTGGAGTTATTATAGCTATTATTTTATTGGTGAAAATAATAGGCGCGAACTTACTTCGTGCATATATTATATATACACGAAGTACCAAGGCAGGTATCACAATCACAAAGGGGGCGTTATAATGGCGAGGGAATCATTGGCAGATAAAAGAGCAACTAAAAATGTTATCGAATTATTTATGGCAGGAGCAAAAAAAAGGATTTTATCTCGGCGCAGAAGTTGTTATGCCGGCTTTGATTTTAGCCTATGTATTGGTACAGTTTTTGACAATTACCGGACTGATGACGGTAATCGGTACGATTGTTTCTCCGATTATGGCTGTATTTGGATTGCCTGGCGAAGCAATCGTAGCGTTAATTGCTGCTTTTTTTGCGAAAGCTGCGGGCGTAGGTATTGTTGCAACAATGTATTCGTCCGGTGAACTAACAGCAGCGCAGGCAACTATCATGTTCCCCGCTGTTATTACAATGGGAACATTATTGGCAGGATTTGTACGAGTTATTATTGTGGCGAATGTGAATAAGAGATGGCATAAGTTATTGTTAGTAGTGCCGATTATAGATGCATTTTTTTCCATGTGGATTGTAAAAGCTATTGTTGTATGCATGGGAATAGAATAGAGGGGGAACGCTATATGAATACAGAATTAGTAGATAAAGTAAAAGCGTATGTAGAGGCACACCGAACCGAAATCGTGCAGAAGTATGAAGAATGTATTAATCTAAAAGATTTTTGGCGGGATGCGGCCGATGTCAACGCAGTAGGCGAATGGCTGAAAAAAGAATTTGAAGCGGAAGGCATGGTTTGTGAATTGGTCGAGTTAGATGCCCGAGCCGGCAAAATTTTGATGGGAACGTTGGGAGCAGATCGGTCGGGAAAAGCCATCTTGTTTAGTGGTCATATGGATACGGCTTTGGCATCGGATTTATATTCGGAAAATCCCTTCCATATCGAAGACGGCAAAGCCTATGGACCGGGAGTACTTGATATGAAAGGCGGTATCTTGATTTCTTTGTATGTAGTGAAAGCATTACAGGTTGTAAACTACACCGATCGACCGATAAAAATTTTGTTTGCTGCCGATGAAGAAGGCGTGCATACGTATACGAAGACGGATGAATTTATTCGAGAACATGCCAAAGGTTGTTTGTTTGCGCTGAATATGGAAACGGGACTGGTAAATAATGCCCTGGCCGTAGGTCGAAAAGGCCGCTTGGGTATCGATGTTTTTGTCAAAGGCAAATCCGCCCATGCCGGCGCAGATTTCTTGGCAGGCATCAGTTCGATAGAAGAAATGGCGCATAAAGTATTAGCGTTTCAGGCACTGACTGATTTAGAAAAAGATACGACCATCAATACGGGAGTCATCAAAGGCGGTACGATCCCCAATGCTGTACCAGCAGAATGCATGTGTTCGTTGGATATTCGCTTTAAATACATGAGTGAGCTGGAACGGATACGCAAGGCAATCGCAGAAATTTGTGCTACCCAGCATGTAGAAGGAACGACGTGTACGACCAAGGAAATCAGTTTGTTTACGCCCTTTGAAACGCATGATGATATTCTGAAACTCTTTGCATTTATGCAGCAGACAGCCAAAACCTATGGCTTTTTAGACACCGAACCGACTCAGGTTGGCGGCTGCTCCGATGCGACATACATTCAACTGGCAGGAACGCCGGTATTATGTTCCTGCGGCGTACGGGGCGAATGGAATCATACGCTGCGCGAATATGCCATCGTAGAATCGCTGTATGAACGAATTTGCTGGTTTACGGCAGCGATTATTGATTCTGATGCATTTAGATATTAAAAGCAAAAAAACTGCATGATAGAGAAAGATAAAAACTTCCTTTATCATGTAGTTTTTTGTACAATACAAGGTGATAATCACGTAATGACAATAAAAGGAGATGCATTGTTTGAAACAGATGAAAAAACGGGCGTGGCAATTTATTGATGCCCATCAAGAAGATATGCTTGCAATATGGCGGCATTTAGTACAAACAGAAAGCGGGTCAATGGATCAGGCAGGGATAGATGCGGTGGCGCAAACTATTCAACTACAGATGGACGGCTTAGGTGCTGTAACTAGGAGAATAGATATGTCTAATGCTGGCAGTATGCTAGTATCTTCCTGGGGAAAGTCAAATGCTGCACCGATTTTGCTGCTAGGACATATGGATACGGTGTTTCCCAAGGGAACGGCCCAAGAAAGACCATTTACGATTCAAAATGGCAAGGCCTATGGCCCAGGGGTTTTGGACATGAAAGGTGGTATTGTCATTGCCATATATGTTATGAAAGCCTTGCAGGCAGCAGGATATTGTACAAGACCTATTAAACTGATTTTAGCGGGTGATGAAGAAACGGCGCATCAACAATCGAATGCAGCTGCCTGCATGCGCAAGGAAGCGGAAGGGGCAGTGGCAGCATTTAATTGCGAAACAGGATTTTTAGACAATGGATTGGTAGTACAGCGTAAAGGCAGTGCCGTATTTGAGATGTGTGTACAAGGTATTGGCGCCCATGCTGGCAACAACCCGAAAGGTGGACGCAGTGCTATTTTGGAAATAGCGCATAAAGTGATTGATATTCAAAATTTGACAGATTGGTCTGCAGGAACTACGTTTAATGTAGGGATCATTCAAGGCGGTACTGTTGTAAATGCCATACCAGATATAGCATCTATCCAAATTGATGTACGATATTTGAATCCGGAAGATATTGGGACGATTCAACAACAGTTGCAGCAGATTGCAGCTAAACGGTATGTTCCGGATACAAAAACGATAGTGCGGCAAGTGGTCGGTTTTGCACCGATGAAACCCGTCGAAGGAACAGACGCATTATTTGAAGTAGTGAAACGGACATACCAAGAAATGAATTTGCCGGCACCGCATGCGATATTGATTGGTGGCGGCTCTGATTCAGCATATACTACATTAGCCGGAGTACCTACCATCTGTGCCATGGGAGTCAAGGGAGAAAACAATCATACGCCGCGTGAATATGCAGATGTATCTTCTTTGTTTGAACGAGCTAAACTATTGGCAGCTTGCATTATGAATAGAGAATAAAATAAAAAATGAGTACATAATGCCCGTGTAATGATGCGGTATTATGTACTCGTTTTTTTTAATATTTCATGATATTTTGAAATACAACACGACTGCTTGTGGCGTTGCTGTATTGATGGTATACATTGGCATGAAAATTAATCTTAGCCGGTGCGGTTAACGTAAAGGTTTGATGTTCTACCTGCAAAGTCAGCGTCCCTTCCGTAACAACAACATATTCTTCGGTTATGTTGCGATGGGCTTCTGAACTATGCTGGGCACCGGGTTCTAAAATAATGTAAAAATATTCGAAGCCGCTTAATGGATTAAACGGGAAAATATTGTATAAGATCATCTTGCCGTCTTCATCATAAATGGGTTTTAAATCATGTATGATATCTACAGCTTCGTATTGTTGTGTCGGTTCGTTGAGCAGCGTGGAAAGAGAAATTTGCAGGCCTTTAGCGATTTTCCACAACACGGAAATTGTTGGAACGGAAACGCCGCGTTCAATTTGACCGAGCATTGTTTTACTGACGCTTGTTAGGGCCGCAACATTATCCAATGTCAAATCGCGGTCAAAACGAATTTTTTTCAGTATTTTTCCTATATCTTTTGCCGGATCTTCGGCATTGATGATTTGATGTGTCATACTTCTGCTCTCCCATGCATTTTATTTTTATTTTACAACGGTGCGCAAAGAAACGTCAAGAATGAGAACACCTGACCGCTAGGGTACGAAAGGCATTTTTCCTTTATAACTATCAAAAAAGAGGAAAATTTGCTATAATATACATGTATGCGCTCATATATATCTATAATAAGGGCGCCGTTTTTTAATTTTTATATGAGGTGAAATTGTGGACGAACAACAAGTAGATAAAATATTACCGGTCTGCCTGGAAAATGAAATGCAGACATCGTATATTGACTATGCGATGAGCGTTATCATTACGCGTGCCTTACCGGATGTGCGCGATGGGCTGAAACCAGTACATCGCCGTATTTTGTATGCTATGCATGAAGCAGGTATGCCACCGAATAAGCCGTATAAAAAGTCAGCGCGTATCGTTGGGGAAGTATTAGGTAAATATCATCCTCATGGTGACAGCTCTGTATATGATGCAACGGTCCGTCTGGCTCAGGATTTCTCCACGCGGTATCCGCTTGTGGATGGCCATGGGAATTTTGGTTCTGTCGATGGCGACTCTGCGGCAGCTATGCGTTACACCGAAGTGCGTATGGCTAAAATTACGGGAGAAATGCTGGAAGATATAGATAAAGATACCGTTGATTTTATGCCTAACTATGATGGTTCTTTGCAGGAACCGGTTGTACTGCCTTCTAAAATCCCAAATTTGTTAGTGAATGGATCTGCCGGTATTGCTGTCGGTATGGCTACGAATATTCCGCCGCATAATTTGGGGGAAGTCATTGACGGGTGTGTCTTGTTAATTGATAATCCAGAAGCAAGTTTGGATGAAATCATGACAAAAATTAAAGGACCTGATTTCCCAACGGGTGCTAAAATTATGGGACGTGACGGCATCCTGAAAGCGTATTCGACAGGACGAGGCAGCATTAAAATGCGTTCTTGTGCAACGATTGAACCGATGAATAAAGGGAAGAACCGTATTGTTGTTACGGAAATTCCATATCAGGTCAATAAAGCACGCGTCATTGAATCCATTGCTGAATTATCACGAAATCGCGAAATTGATGGCATTACAGCTCTTCGTGATGAATCAGACCGCAAGGGCTTGCGCATTGTAGTTGAACTGCGTGCTGATGTCAATCCGGATATTGTGTTGAACAAACTCTACAAACACACGCAGCTGCAGGAAACGTTTGGCGTTATCATGCTGGCTCTTGTCGATGGGCATCCGCGTATATTGACATTAAAAGAAGTACTGCATTATTATCTAGATCATCAAAAGAACGTTATTACACGACGCAGTAAGTTTGAGTTGGACAAGGCGCTGGCACGTGCCCATATTTTGGAAGGATTGCTTGTTGCCTTAGATCATATTGATGAAGTTATTAAAACCATTCGCGAATCTGCAACGGATGAAGCGGCTAAACAGGCTTTAATGGGCCGGTTTGGCTTGAGTGATAAGCAGGCAACTGCCATTTTGGATATGCGTCTGCGTCGCTTGACGGGCTTGGAACGCGAAAAAATCGAACAGGAATATAAAGAATTGGAAGATCGCATTGCTTATTTACGCAGCGTTTTGGCAGACGCTCATAAAGTAATGGAAATCGTAAAAACAGAATTGTTAGATGCGAAGAAAAAATTTGCTGATGAACGCCGGACGCAGATTGCAGCTGATGCATCTGATTTTGCTATTGAAGATATGATTCCAAATGAACGGATGGTGTTGACGTTAACACGGCGCGGTTATGTCAAACGGATTAATGCCAATGTATATCATACGCAGAATAAAGGCGGTCGCGGTATTAAAGGCATGGGAACAAAAGACGAAGATGCGGTCAATCATCTGCTGTATACATCGGCATTGAATACAGTATTATTCTTTACTAACTTAGGCCGTGTATACCGACTAAAAGCATATGAAATCCCAGAAGCCAACAGCCGCAATTCCAAAGGAATAGCAACGATCAATATTCTTCCTCTGGCGAAAGACGAAAAAGTGAATGCGTTAATTGATTTGGATCAGGTAGATCCGACAATGAATTTATTTATGGCAACGGAAAAAGGACTGGTTAAGAAAACAGAACTAAGCGAATTTAAAAACGTTCGCCGTAATGGCTTGATTGCTATTTCCTTAATGGAAGGAGATCATTTAGCTAAAGTTCGTTTAACTAAGGGTGACCAGCGTATTATCTTAGCAACTAAATTAGGAATGGCCATTTGCTTTAATGAAAATGACGTACGTCCGATGGGCCGGAACACACGCGGCGTTCGTGGAATTTCTTTAGCCGAAGGCGATAGTGTTATTGGTGCCGATGTTTTGGAACCAGACTGCCAAGTACTGACTGTCAGCGAAGAAGGTTTTGGCAAACGAAACAACATGGACGCGTATAAGATTCAGCTTCGCGGCGGCAAAGGGGTAAAGAACTTTAAAATTACGCCCAAAACAGGAGATATTGTTGGCGTAGAAGTTGTACATGAAAACCAAGAATTAATGGTTATTACAACGAATGGTATTGTCATTCGTACGGATATTGAAAGCATTGGCATTAAGAAAGGTAGAAATACATCAGGTGTCAAGATTCAAAAATTAGAAGGCGATGATAAAGTAGCAGCGTTGGATACGATAACCATTGAAGGTGAAGAAAATTCTGGACAAGATAGTTTGTTTAAAAAATAAACAGCGCAATAATTAAAGGAAAAGGGCATGTCGCATGAAGCGGCATGTCCTTTTTGCTATGATTTTCAGTAATAAACTATAATATGCATATCTGGTTTATACAGTTTTTTTCGATATATCAAACGATTGTTTTGTATTTTTTTCATTTTTACGAATAAATTGCTTGACATTTTGTGCATATTAAGATATAATGAGCAAGTCGTCAGGAAATGAAGAACATGTGATGAAATACATCGTGGTACTTCTGAGTGACGAGGCATTCAAAAAGAATGCAAAACAAACTCTTGACAAGTTCGAAAGAGTTTGTTAAAATAAATGAGTCGTCGCAAGACGGCGATGACCTTTGAAAACTGAACAATGTAAGAATCGAATGAACGCCAAGTGCGAGGTCGTTTCTTTGATGTATCAAAGAAACAGGCATCAATCAATTCAAAAACGTGATGGAAACATCACACCAAAAACAATAATTTGAGCCAAACGGCTCTTCACATATCATG
>CAKPYN010000006.1 GCA_934202965.1 uncultured Megasphaera sp. | reverse complement strand
AGTTAAGCCTGCAAACGCCGAAAGTACTTGGGGGGAGGCCCCCTGGGAGGATAGGAAGCCGCTGATTCAACGAAAAAAGCACTAGCATGAGCTAGTGCTTTTTTGCTGTTAGCAAAGAGTGTATTAACTGTAAAAAGAGGTAATGAAGACGAACAGAAGATTATAGAAGCTTTTCATCTCATGTGGGACCATTTCCCCGCACTGTAACCACTGATCGCTACCACCTAGCTGTTAACCACTTAAAAGGGGCTGTCGCACCTGCGACAGTCCCTTTTTTATACCTCGGCCAAACTGGTGATTTTTTCCAGCATGTGTTGGTAGATCCTGATTTTGCTTTCCAGGTCCTGGGCGCTGCAAGGCTGGTAGTACGACGCCTGGGTCATATCATTGAAGTAATCCAGGACCATCTTGTCCAATTCTTTGTCGATAATGATGTAGAACGGATCGGTCCGGCTGTTCATGGCCAGAGTGTTCTTTTTGAAGAAGCTCATGTGGTAGTTGGAGTAGAAAGCTAAGTTGGCTTCTTTGTAGGACAGGAATGCTGACGACAAGTGCATGGTCCCTAAGGTGATGCCCTGGCTCTTGGTCAGAGTCCGGGCGATGGTCTTCAAATGGTCTATCCGTTCGTCTGGCGTCAAGGTGTATTGGACGTCGGTCAGATCGATGTGGCCCGTTTCCAGATAGCGCATGAAGGAGGGCATTGGCACGATGAGCGATATGCGGGCCTTGGCGATGATTTCTTCCCAGGTAATGCGCAGCCGTTCGATATTGCCGGACCGGTCAGCTGGCGATTCGGCGATGAGCCGGTCGAAGACTTCCTGTGACAGGAGGTATTCGATGCCATTGGTCAGGAAAAAGCGATTGAATTTATCGTAGATAGCGATAAAAATTTCTATTTTATGGAAATGAATACGCGCATACAAGTAGAACATGGCGTTACCGAAATGGTTACCGGAACGGATTTAGTTAAAACACAGATTTTAGTGGCACAAGGAGACCTGCTGCCGTGGAAACAAGAAGATATTCATCTCCAAGGCTGGGCGATTGAATGCCGTATTAATGCCGAAGATCCGGGAAATAAATTTATGCCGAGCCCAGGAAAAATCACCGTATATGATCCGCCGAAAGGAGACGGGATTCGCATTGATTCCTGTGTAGCTGCAGGTTCTATTATTAGTCCTTTTTATGATTCGATGATTGCTAAAGTCATTGTTCATGGCAAGACGAGAGAAGATGCCATCAAAAAAATGTTGTGCGCCTTAGAAGATTTTCAGATTAAGAGCATCAAAACCACCATTAATTTACAATGGAATATCTTATCTAGTTTTGCTTTTCAGCAAGGAAAGATTGATACGAATTATTTGAAAGAACATTTATTGGAGTATATATAGTATGTAGATGCAAAAGGGAAATCGCTGGATACGATTTCCCTTTTGTGATGCTTGGTTCTCCTATTTTTCCTGTGTCTGATTTATGATATAATAACAATGATATTATGGAATCAGTATGTATACAAACGGAGGAAAAACGATGGCAGAATTATTGGCGCCGGCAGGGTCATTATCACAGGTATGGACGGCAATTGATGCAGGTGCAGATGCAGTATATTTGGGTGGTAAAGCGTTTAATGCCCGTAAATTTGCGCATAATCTTTCAGATGAAGAGCTGGAAAAGGCCGTGCGTACGGCTCATGCCTTTGGTGTCAGAATATATGTGACAGTCAATATTCTGATAGCGGATAAAGAAGTAAAAGAATTAGCAGCGTATTTGCGGCGGCTAGATACCATGCAGGTCGATGGGATTATTGTTCAGGACATGGTTGTAGCCGTACTGGCAAGGCAGGTAGCACCGAATTTGCCGTTGCACGGCAGTACGCAGATGGCTGTTGCCGATTTGGCAGGCGTGAAATTTTTGGAATCGTTGGGATTCACACAGGCCGTATTGGCACGTGAAGTGCCGTTGGATGAAATCCGATCCATTTGTGCGCATACGTCGATGGCGATCGAAGTGTTTATTCATGGCGCATCTTGCATGTCCTATTCCGGACAATGCTTGATGAGCAGTTTCATTGGCGGCCGCAGCGGGAATCGCGGTGCTTGTGCACAGCCATGCCGTCTGCCCTATACCTTGCTAAAAGATGGAAAAGCCTTGACCAAGGGTGAACAGTATCTGTTGAGCTTAAAAGATTTGAATAGTTTAGAATATATACATACCTTGCTAAATGCCGGTGTTTCGTCATTTAAAATTGAGGGCCGTATGAAAGGAACGGGCTATGTACACACTGTCGTAGAAGCATACCGACGTATGATAGACAGCTGTAGTCGTTCACCGCAGGAACAACAAAAGGCACTGCGTCAATCTCAGGAAGAAACAGCAGAAAGCTTTAATCGGACATACCAGCATGATTTTTTAACGGGGACGATTGGCAGAACCACGATTACGCAAAAGAACAGCGGTAATCAAGGGTATCATGTTGGCAAGGTAACAGCTGTACAAGGTACGCAGGTAGATGTCATCGTCAATGAACCGTTGGCAGCGGGGGATATGATTAAAATCATAAGCCCTGATGGACAGGAATTCGTAGATGAAATACAGAATGCAATTGGCTCTTTTACCAATAAAAAGCAGTTTACCTTACAGTTGCGCCGTCAGGATGCTTGCGTTGGCACACTGTATCGTTTATCTCGCAAAGAAGATCGCCCAAACAGCCACAATAACTTGACACGGCGTATTCCTATCTATGGTCATGTGGATGTCAATGAGCAGAATATATTGCGCTTGACTGTTTGGGATGAAAATGGTCATACTGCAGAAGTTGTGTCAGATTATATTGTACAGCTGGCCAAACGACGTCCGGCAGATCAAACATGGGTGTATGAACAGTTAAACCGCTTGGGTGATACAATATTTACATTAGCAGATGTTACGTTGTGGGCTGACGGCTACATGATTCCTGCTAGCGTTCTCAATACATTGCGCCGTCAGGCTGTGGATAGATTGATGGACATGATAGAGAAAGAATATGTTCGTCCTCAGGCAGGGCGGGATACCTATGTAAGCCCTGATGAGACATTGTTTTCGCCGTTGGATGATAGGGGCGTTGTCGTTCGTTGTGATACCTTAGAAGGTGTAGCAGCGGCAGCACGAGGCGGTGCATATCGTGTTATTTTTGGCGGTGAATCCTACACGCATCGTCCTTTTTCGTTAAATCAGTGGGAAGAAGCCGTTGAAATAGCGGAAGAACATGAAGTCGAATTATGGGCAGCAACGCCGCGAATTATTACCGAAAAAAATGTGCAAGCTGTACGGCAGGAATTAAAGACGGCTATTCAATGCGGGGCTGTTGGTATCTATGCTGGGGCGATGAGCGTATTTACGTTGTGCAAGGAATTAGGCTTAGATGTGCCGATATATGCTGATTGGTCCTTGAATATATTTAATAGCTTAGCAGCGCAGGAATATGTACGCTTAGGCTGTCAGGGCATTACGGTATCGACGGAAGCGTCGCTGCGGCAGATTCAGAAAATCGCAGCAAACAGTACGGTACCGCTGGAAGCTGTCGTACAGGGTAAACTGGAAATGATGATTACGGAATATTGCTCGATGGCAGCATTTGATGGTAAGGGATGCAAAAAAATGTGTCCGGCACCGTGTGTGCATCATACATTTGCCCTGCAGGACCGCCGAGATGAACAATTTCCTATTGTAACGGATCAGTATTGCCGGAATCATATTCTAAATAGTAAAGATTTGGATATGGTACCGTATTTTCATGAGCTGCAGCGAGCAGGTATCCAATGGCTGCGAATTGAAGGGCGAGGCCGTTCAGCAGCCTGGATTGAACAGATGACAACGCAATACAGACGGTTATGCGACGGCTTGGAAACGATGCTATTTAGTAAAGAAAATCAGGCTGTAACGCGAGGTCATTTTTTGCGAGGAATTTTATAAAGCAGGAGTATATATGGAATGAATAAACGAAGTTTGCGTATATTAGGATTTTATCAAGTACAGCAAATGCTGGTACGGCTGGCACCGTCCCGCCTTTCGAAAGAAATTGCCCGGCGGCTGCGTCCCAGCAGTGACAGTACCGTTGTTGCTTCTTGGCTCAATGATACAGAAGAGGCCGTACATTGTTTACAATGTGAAGCGTCCACGCCCTTTGGGGGGATTGTCGATATTCGGCCGGCATTGGAAAAAGCAAGCCGTGAAGTAACACTAGACGGGCAGGAATGTATTGATATTTGGAACAATGCGCAGCGATACGGCGAAATTCGTGCGTATTTTGCAGATAAAAAAGAACTGTATCCACAGTTGGAAGAAAAATCACAGACGATTGGTGATTTTTCTCAGCTCATTCATAAAATGGCCACAGTCTTTGACAATAATCATCAGATTCGTGATAATGCATCGCCGGAATTGATGCGTTTGCGTAGCCGGATTGTTGAATTAGAACGACAGACCAAGCGATACATTCAAAGTGTACTGCAAAATAAAGACTACCAAAAATATTTCCAAGATGTATTGGTCACAGTACGTAACAATCGGTATGTGGTACCGATAAAGCAAGAATATCGCCATGCATTCCCCGGTATTGTGCATGATACGTCAGCCAGCGGTTCTACGTTATATGTAGAACCCTTGGCTATCGTGAATGCCAATAATGATTTGCAGGCAGCCCGTATTGGTGAAACCAAAGAAATTGAACGGATTTTTCGACGGCTGACGAGCATTGTGCAAGGACAATACGACGTATTGACAGAGAGTACGGTCTGTGTCGGCAATTTAGAATTTATTTTTGCCAAAGCACAACTGGCATTGCAAATGAAAGCCTGCCGGCCATTAGTATCTAAAAAACGACTCGTAAAACTCGTACAAGCACGACATCCGCTGATTGATGCCAAGCATGTCGTACCCAATACAATTGTGATTGGCGGTGATTATCGGATTTTGCTGATTACCGGTTCCAATACAGGCGGTAAAACCGTTTCGATGAAAACGTTGGGATTATTGGTATTAATGCATCAATCGGGCTTGTTTTTACCGGTTGGTGAAGAATCGGAACTGCCTGTTTTTCGAGATGTCTTTGCTGATATTGGGGACGAACAAGATATTTCTCAAAACTTGAGTACCTTTTCCAGTCATATGAAACAGCTCATTTATATCTTAAAACATTGTACGGCTGACGATTTAATTTTGGCTGATGAATTAGGTTCCGGTACCGATCCGGCCGAAGGCAGTGCCATTGCCATTGCCATTTTAGACGCGCTGTATCAAAAAGGCGTTTATGTCATGGTTACGACGCACTATAACGATTTGAAAAATTACGCCTATAATACGTCGGGCATTGAAAATGGTCATGTCGAATTTGACGTAAATACGCTGAAACCGACATATAAATTACGTATTGGTGCCGCCGGCAGCAGCCATGCTTTTAGCATTAGTGAACGACTGGGAATGCCTGCCGATATTTTGACCAAGGCGAAAGAACTGCGCAGTAAAGCCCAAGATGTTGATATGGAAGCTATTTTGACCAAGCTCAATACGCAGTCAAAACGAATGGATGAAGAAGAAGCAGAGTTGGAAAAACGCCTAACATCGATTCGTCATACCGAAGATGAGCTGCGTAAAGAAAAAGAAAAAGTATCGTCCAAGCGGCAGGATATTATTGATTCTAGCCGGCGGGAAGCGGTGGATTTAAAACGCAATCTTCGTATGGAAGCAGAACGAATTATCCGTGAACTCAAGCAGCAGTCTAAGGACAGCTCCGATAGAGAAAAAGCGAAGGCCATTGATAAAGCACGGCGTGCCATTCAACAGATTTCCCTGCCGGATACAGAAAAGCCCCATCGCGATCCTGTTGATGCCAGTCAACTCAAAGTCGGCCAAAGCGTATTTGTCAATTCCTTGGAAGGATTAGGAACAGTTACAGAAATCAATGGGAAAAAACTGACCGTATCCGTACGCGGCATGACTGTACGGGTTAAACTTCAAGATGTCAGTGCGCCCTATTTAGACGAAATCAAAAAAGAAAAGCAGGAAGAGAAGAAAGCCAACGCTAAATCATCGTATCGACCGATTCGAACAAACAGCGTAGCGACGGAACTTAATATTATCGGCAAGACATTTAATGAAGCACTGCCGGATGTAGAACGCTTTTTGGATCAGGCATTAGCTGCTGGTTTCAGTCCGGTCAAAATCATTCACGGCAAAGGAAGCGGTGCCTTGCGGCGACAAATTCATGAATTTTTGGCTAGACAATCCTTTGTCAAATCCTACCAACTGGATGATGTCGAAGGCGGCGGTGCCGGTGTTACGCTGATCTATTTCTAAATGTTTATTACGAATCAAATCAAGAGATTGTTGTATCGTATACAGCAGTCTCTTTTTTGTTTGGTATATTCTGAATACGTACCTACTTGTTCTTTTTATGTTAAAAACACGAAAGCTGCGAATCCTAAGATTGTCTCGTAACTATAATTCATATTTATATATAAACTAGCTAAATTTATGTATAATATACATAGATACGGCAAAATATGTGTTTTGTATCCATGCATACAGAAATGCTATGTTATGTATTAAGTAGTTTTATTGGTTTAGATTTTTCATATCGGACGTAATAAATAAAAAAGAGAAGGATGCATGATGGTAAATAATTTCATGCGCCTTTCTCTTAGAGATGGTCTATTTTTGCACGATGCTTGTGTGGAGCAATTCACCAGAAGGAAGATAACTGCTGAAGGATAACGTATCGTCTGTCGCCTCCATGACTAGATAGTTATCACTTTCCGGTTGAGGAGCTACATATTCATCTAAGGCGTGTTGTTTCCAAAGACCGGGGTACTGTACGTTGCCGGCAACACCGGTGATGATATACAGGGGACCTTGGGGATTGCGTTTAAAATCGGCAATGTGCCCGCGGTCGCGGTAGGTGTGCAGATGGGCAGAAAGGACGACATCGACGCCGTATTCATCAAACAAAGGCATCCAGTCTTTCCCTTCCGGAGAGAATCCTTCTTCTCTGGGTTCCGGTCGATTCGCGAATCCGTATTGCAAGGGATCCTTATGCATCAAGACGACTTTCCACTTTTTATGGGTACGGCTCATGTCTTGGCGGAACCAATCCATTTCATCTGCCAGCAGATGTGGCTGGAACTGTGCCATTTCTGTCATTTGTGTGTTTAAAACAACAAAATGGACGTCACCGTAGTCAAACGAATAGAATTGATTTTGGTAGTCTGGATTTTCTAGTTTAGGCAGTGAAAATACATGGAGATACGCAACAGGCATACGGACTTTCCAATCTCTGTTATACGTTTCATGGTTGCCCATGACCGGTGCGATTGGAATTTGACTTGCCATATCTGCTACGACATCAAACCAGGCATTCCATTGGTAATGGTCCTGCCCATTATCGACTAAATCACCCATGTTGATAAAAAACTGAGCATCCGGATTGGCCTGCCAGGCTGGGTCTTTGGTAGCGGCCCAGGCACTGTAGTCGCTGGATTGGGAATCGGGGAAAATTAACGCTTTAAACGTATTTCCCTGCGCTGTCTGCAGCGGCATCCAGTCACTGCGTTTTTTTTCATAGCCCACGCGATATTCGTAAGCGGTTCCCGGTGTTAAGTCTGTCAGTACAGCTGTATGAATGTATGTCGTCGTATCGTCATCGGTAAATGCTTCGTTGCCTGCCGGCACGGCCCATATATCTTCGCTGTCTTTGCGGCGGTATTCGACGACTGCGTTGTCTTCAGAAAATTGGGACTGCCACATAATGGTGCGGGATGTAGTACTGTCTTTGGTGATGACTTGACGTATATTCGATGCATCAACTGAATTGATTGGCGCATAATGTATGGCGGCGGCTTTGGCAGCTTTTACGCTTTGCTGAGTAACTGTTTTGGTACCAGGAACCCCCATATATGCAGTAGCACAAACAATCAATAGTATAGGACACAGCCATTTGAGAATCTTTTTGGTATCCATTTATAACATTCCTCCTAGAGTGTGATATTGTATTAGTAGCATATCACTTAGAGCATGCTTTAAGTCAAGTTATACAAGGATAAAGTCGTATATTGTTTCATGATACTTGAAATATAAAAAAAGATAACATATTTTTTATTTATAAAACAACTATATAAACATAAAAAAATAATAAACATATTGCATTGACAAACTAAAAATAAAGTGATACTATGATTACAGTTAATAAACATAAAACAACATAAACAGAGGCAATGGTGCTGAGATGATTCTTACGTATCATTGCCTCTGTTTTGTTTTTTGGAAATTAGCATAATTGGTCAGTATAGGGGGAATTGGGTATGCGATTGACAGAAACAGGATTGACAGCAGCAGACATTAAGGCAAAAGTAAAAAAGTACATGATTGAAACGTACGAACGGTATGATTTCTTGGCAGAACGAGCAAAAGGCATGTATGTATATGATGAAACGGGAACACCGTATTTAGATTTCTATGCCGGTATCGCTGTTAATAGTGCTGGCAGCTGTAATGATAAAGTAGTTATGGCGGTGATTGATCAGGCCATGGACATTATGCAGACGTTTAACTATCCATATACGATTCCGCAGGCGTTGTTGGCTGAAAAGGTTTGCACGACCATTGGCATGGATAAAATTTTTTACCAAAACTCTGGTACAGAAGCCAATGAAGCGATGATTAAAATGGCTCGTAAATATGGTGTGGAAACGTATGGCCATCATAAATATAATATTGTGACGGCAAAGATGTCGTTCCATGGTCGTACGTTTGGTTCCATGAGTGCGACAGGACAGCCGGATAATGCCTGCCAGATTGGATTTGGTGATATGACGCCAGGCTTTACGTATGCAGAATTTAATAATTTGGATGCCTTTAGAGCCGCTGTAACGGAAAATACCATTGCGATTATGGTTGAACCAGTACAAGGGGAAGGCGGTATTCATCCAGCAACACAAGAATTTATGACGGGTCTTCGTAAATTATGTGATGAAAAGGGATTGCTTCTATTACTAGATGAAGTACAGACGGGCTGGTGCCGTACGGGTGCTGTTATGTCGTATATGAATTATGGCATCAAGCCGGATATTGTTTCCATGGCGAAAGCCATGGGCGGCGGCATGCCGATTGCTGCCATTTGTGCTACTGATAAAGTAGCTAAAGCATTTACAATGGGGTCGCATGGCAGTACGTTTGGCGGACATCCCGTATCTTGTGCGGCTGCCTTAGCAGAAGTAACAGAACTACTGGATAAAGATCTAGCTGGTAATGCCAAGAAAATGGGAGCGTATTTCTTAGAACAGGCTCGTAAAGAAATTCCTCATTTGAAAGAAGTGCGTGGCCAAGGCTTGATGATTGGCCTTGAATTTGATGGTGTCAACAGCGTAGATATTAAACATAAATGTTTGGAAAAGCATATGCTGACGACGGCAATTGGCGCCAATATTATTCGGTTGGTTCCACCGCTAATTTTGCAGAAGGAACATGTCGATAAAGGGATTGCCATTTTAAAGGAAGCTGTAGAAGAATTAACAAAATAAAATACAGAGGATGCCTTCTATGAAGGGGATAGAAGGCATCTGTTCGTTATAAGGGGGAACAAAAATGAAACATTTTGTGGTAACCGTGGGCTGTGAATTTGGCAGTGGCGGGCCGGAGATCGGCAAGATGCTGGCATCGTCTATGGGCATTGAATATTATGACCGTGATTTGGTCGATAAAGTTGTCGAAAAAATTGGCGTCGATAAGGCGTTGGTAGAAAAAGCAGATAATAAAAATTTTGTTCCCTTTGGGATCAATACGTCATTAGGAACGCGTTATGCCAATTTATCGAATAAAGTTATTTATACACAGTTTGAAGTTATTCATAAAATGGCCCGTCATTCTTGCATTATTATTGGCCGATGCAGTGATTATATTTTAAAGGATGAACCGAATGTGGTAAATGTATTTATTTATGCACCGGAAGAAAAACGGATACAGGCTATCGTAGATAAAATGCATGTAACAAAACAACGGGCTGCAGAATTAATTCATGAATATGACAGTATGTTGCATCGCCGGTATAAGTATATTACCGGAACCTATCGTGGCGATCGTCACAACCGGCATCTGTTGGTTGACAGTAGCGTACTGGGCTGGGAACGAACGGCAAAGTTTATTCAGGCATTTGTAGAAATGCGGTTTGAAGAGGTTTGATAGGGACTGAGAGGGGGATTTTCTATGGCTGCGACAAAAGCATCTGATTTTGATAAGGTTTTGAGCGCCTGGGACGTACTCGTTATTGCCTTTGGTGCCATGATTGGCTGGGGCTGGGTTGTTTCCACAGGTGACTGGATCATGCAAGGCGGCGTTATAGGGGCAATGCTTGGCTTTGTGATTGGCGGCATTATGGTATTTTTTGTAGGTCTTACGTATGCTGAACTAACGTCAGCTATGCCGCAGTGCGGTGGTGAACATGTCTTTAGTTTTAAAGCCATGGGGCCCATAGGTTCTTTTATTTGCACGTGGGCTATTGTATTGGGGTATGTTAGCGTCGTATGTTTTGAAGCATGCGCATTGCCGACGATTGTAACCTATATTTATCCGGACTTTTTACAAGGATACTTGTATACGATTGAAGGGTTTGACATTTATGCATCGTGGCTGGCTGTGGCTGTACTTGTAGCTGCCTTTATTACGTATATTAATATTATCGGTACGAAAACAGCAGCTATTTTACAAACGATTTTAACAGTAATCATTGGCGGCGTAGGTATTTTATTAATCGTTGCGTCTGTATTTTCTGGACAAGCAGATAATTTGGATAATCAATTATTTATGGGAGCTACTACGGTGGATATGTTAAAAGGAACGTTAGCCGTTGCTGTAATGACACCGTTCTTCTTTATTGGTTTTGATGTTATTCCACAGGCAGCAGAAGAAATTTCCGTATCTTTAAAGAAAATTGGACGTATTTTGATTTTATCTATTGTATTAGCCGTTACATTTTATGCCTTGATTATTTTTGGCGTCGGATATGTTATGAATAATGCGGCTATTGCTCATGCAATGAAGGGTGTTGGCGGCTTGGTAACAGCTGATGCGATGTCGATTGCTTTTGGCAGTTCGATCATGGCTAAGGTTCTTATTATTGGCGGACTTTGCGGGATTATTACTAGTTGGAACTCGTTCCTAATCGGTGGTAGCCGGGCTATGTATTCGATGGCAGAATCGTATATGATTCCCCATACATTTTCAAAATTGCATAAAAAATATAAAAGCCCTGTCAATGCGTTGCTGTTAATTGGTTTGCTTTCTATTATTGCTCCGTTTTTTGGTAAAAAAATGCTTGTTTGGGTTGTAGATGCCGGAAACTTTGGATGCTGCGTTGCCTATTGTATGGTAGCTATTTCGTTTATTATCCTTCGTTCCAAAGAACCCGATATGGCACGTCCCTATCGCGTAGGACATTATAAAATTGTAGGGGCCATGGCGGTACTGATGTCTGGCTTCATGGTTGCTATGTATATGATTCCGGGTTCCGGGGCCGCATTAGTCCCGCAGGAATGGGCGATGGTCTTAGGTTGGGCTGTTTTGGGCTTGGTCTTTGGTGCATTTTGTAAAGTACGATATGGTGAAAAATTTGCGACCCATGTGGATGTTGCCCTGGAACCGCAGGCTGAAACAGCACGTGATTTGGCATTCGGACAGGCTATGGCTAATGCACTGCAAGAAGTACAGTCAACCAGTGCCGTAACCTATGCAGAACGGCCGCTTAATTTCTCATTCTTTATGCCGTCCAATATGATATTTGGTGCCCATAAATGTTGTCAGGTCGGAACGATTATCAAATCGTATGGCGAACGAGCTTTGATTGTAACCGATTCTACGGCAAACCGTGTAGATACGATGTTGACACAGATGAAAGAAAGCTTAGACACTACAAATATAACGTATTCTCTGTTTGCACATGGCGACAATAAGACACAGAACGTCATGATCCAAAATGGAATGGCACAGCTGCAGCAGATTCAAGGACGCGTCATGGTAGCTGTAGGCGGGAATGATGCCATTATGAGTGCGAAGAAGATTATTTATGCTGCAGAAAAAGAAGGGAAACAACATATTTCACTGATTATTATTCCTACGACATATGATGTAGAAGAAGCGTTTCATGGTGTTGTTACGTGGCAGAATGATGACGGCAGTGAACGAAATATCTATAGTCCCAGTGCGAATGCCGCAGTTATTATAGTGGATCCGGATTGTATGAAAGGAATGCGCAAGAAAGAAATTGCCTTGGCAGGATTTGCTTCTATATGCCGTACGATTAATGCCTACACAGCCAGCACGGCGCAGCCGTTAGCGGACGCGATGGCCTTGTATGGATTATCGCTGCTGCAGAAGCATTTAATTCCGGTATACACAGATTCAGCGCGGGAAACGGAATGGGAAAAAGTCGTATTAGGCAGTATTATCAGTTGCATGGTTGGCTATGGAACTGGAAATGTACTACTGCGTGGTATGAAAAAAGCGGCGGCATTAGTAGATATGGCGTATGAAGATATTCTGCCGGCTGTGTATCCGCTGGTCTTGGAATTGGCTCGCAAAAATAACATGTTCCGGTATGGCAAAATTGCTCGTACCATTGGGGGATTTACGGCGAATGACTGCACGCCGCGGCTGTTTGAAATGGAACGGCAGCTGCAGCTGGATGTTCGCACCGCTGATTTAGGATTGACAGAAGAAGATATTGCCCGAATGGCCAAAGCGTACTTGGCATATGTGGAAGATGCGATGACTGATAGTATGGACACAACCATGCCTGTGCAGACCGTATCTATATAATCAGAAATGAAGTGCACGATCCCGATTTTATACGGAATGTATAGAATCGGGACTTTTTTTGCTGAAATAAAAAGGATTTTTTGCTATAATATCGAATTGTATAAGAATAGTGTGTTAAATATTTGCATATTGGAGGTAGTCAATATGACACTCAGTCTATTTTGGTCGCGATACACGCTCGAACTGCATGATCGTCACATTCGCGCTATAGATGAGATGTATCAGTATCTTATTGCACGGGAAAAATGGAATTGGTTCTTGGCTAAAATTCCTGAACAGGAACAAGTTCGCATATTGCGTGGTCATAATTTGGGCGCAGAAGCTTGGACCTGCCGCAAGTGGTTGGATCATATGTTAGAATGGATTAAAGAAAATAAGCCGCCAACGGTATATGAAGCCGTAGTAGAACGAATTCACAGCATGGAAAATAAGCCCTTGGAAGATTTGGAAAAACAGGCAGCCCATTCGCTGTCACCAGAAGAACTGCAGCGTTTGCAGCAGGCAGGATATTTTCAATGGCTAAAAAAACAAGAACCGTAATGCAGTAAAGGAGGTCTTATGACATTCATTATACGTGTGTGTATATGCCTTGTGAGTGTGTGCTGCCTGGCTGTCGCTGTTGTACCACAAACGCTGGCAGCCGATACTGTACGGGCTATCATGATTACCGGAGACATTGACGGCAGTCAGGCTGCGTTAGTACAGCGGGGTATTACACAAGCGGAAGAACAGCAGGACAAGGCGGTTATGGTGCTGATTAATACACAAGGGGGAAACGTTGCCAGTGCGTTGAAAATACGTGACATGCTGCAACAGACATCGTTGCCAACGATTGCGTATGTGATGTCCCGTGCCTGGTCTGCAGGAGCATTGATTGCCTTGTCGTGTCGGCATATTATCATGGCACCGGGTAGCAGTATTGGCGCGGCCGAGCCGATTCCCAATACAGAGAAAAATATTGCTGTACTCAAATCAGAATTCAGTGCTACGGCAGGTGCAATGGGCCATAATCCCAGCGTGGCCGAAGCGATGGTAGATAAGGCAGCAGGATTTCCGGATTATGCAGAGCCGGGAACGATTTTATCACTGACAGATAAACAGGCCAAAGAGTTAAATGTATCGGAAGGAACGGCGGATACGCCAGAAGATGCGTTGCGTTTTTTTAGTATGGGCGATGCTAAAACACAATATGAAGAACGAAACTGGAAGGATATGATTGTAGGTATCCTGCAAAATGAATATGTCCGCATGATTTTTATTGCATGCATTCTAGCAGCTGTATTTTTGGAAATTAAGACAGCCGGTATCGGTGTAGGATTAGTGACAGCAATCGTCTTGGGTGGTATTTTATGGGTATCCGGTGATGAATCGCTGACGGATGATATCAAAGTATTAGTTGCGTTTATCGGCAGTTTTGCTTGTATTGCATTGGAACTCGTGTCGCCGGGGGTCGGTGTTTTTGGTGTCCTCGGTGTACTGCTGCTGTTCGGCAGTTTGTTTTTTATGCTGGGCGCGACCATTGATGCGGTTTATATATTAGCCGGTGGTACCGTATTGGCAGTGCTGCTTTTTTATTGTATTGGCAAACGATTGCCAAAGAGCCGCTTATTGTCAAAAGTTACCTTGCGAACGCGTTCTACCCAAGAAAAAGGGTATACGTCGCATGAAGATAAAAGTCAATATTTATATAAACGCGGACGAACCATTACGGATTTAAAACCTGGCGGTTTTGTGCGAATTGACGGTAAAC
This sequence comes from uncultured Megasphaera sp., assembly GCA_934202965.1. GTDB lineage: Bacteria > Bacillota > Negativicutes > Veillonellales > Megasphaeraceae > Megasphaera. The sequence continues at coordinate 89,975 of CAKPYN010000006.1, read as the reverse complement.
GCGTAGAAGCCAAAGCAGCCGGCAGTGAGTATATTTGCAGAGATACCGATATTCGTGTTATTAGCGTTACGGGATACTGCATTACGGTAGAGCCCATTCCGAAACGAGATGTGTAAGATACAAAGGAGGTTTTTATGTCTATTTTAACGATACTTGCCGTACCTTTAAGTATCATTGTTGCCGCTATTGTAGTGGTTTCACTGTTTTTACATTTTGTACCGATTGGCTTATGGATTTCTGCCATGGCAGCCGGTGTATCTGTCGGCATTGTGAATCTAATTGGCATGCGTTTGCGGCGTGTTGTTCCGTCCAAGATTATTCTGCCCCTTGTCAAAGCGAATAAAGCCGGATTAGATGTCAATGTTAATCAGCTGGAAGCACATTATCTAGCTGGCGGCGATGTCGATCGCGTGGTAGATGCATTAATTGCAGCTCATCGGGCTACGATGTCCCTGACATTTGAACGCGCGTGCGCTATTGATTTGGCCGGCCGAGATGTACTGGAAGCGGTACAGATGAGTGTCAATCCAAAAGTGATTGAAACGCCCTTTATTTCTGCAGTAGCGCAAAACGGTATTGAACTGAAAGTCCGTGCGCGTGTCACGGTTCGTGCTAATATTGATCGCCTGGTCGGCGGTGCCGGCGAAGCGACGGTTATTGCCCGCGTTGGGGAAGGAATTGTTACCAGTGTTGGCTCGGCGGCAGATCATTCGCAGGTATTGGAAAATCCAGATGAAATTTCTAAAACTGTATTAAGTAAAGGATTGGATGCGGGCACTGCGTTTGAAATCCTTTCTATTGATATTGCTGATGTCGATGTGGGTCGTAATATTGGCGCGCGTCTTCAAACTGATCAAGCCGAGGCAGATAAGCAAATTGCCCAGGCAAAAGCAGAAGAACGACGGGCCATGGCGGTTGCAAAAGAACAGGAAATGCAGGCATATACGCAGGAAATGCAGGCAAAAGTAGTAGAAGCCCAAGCGGAAGTACCTTTAGCGTTGGCGCAGGCCCTGCGAGATGGCACATTAGGCGTCATGGACTACTATAATATGAAAAATATTATGGCAGATACACAAATGCGGACAGCTGTAGCCCAAGCAGGCGTACCTAAGGCAAAACCGGCTGCCCCGGCCGAAGAAACGCATCCAAACCGGCCGAATGAAGATACAAAAACGAAGTAGGTGAAGGTATGGATTATGTTTGGCTTATTGTCATCATGGCAGCTGCGGCTATTTTGCCGGACGTACTACGGCGCAAACGAAAGTATCCCAAGCGAAATGGCCCGATACCGATTCCGCCTCGGAAAGAGGAAGTAAAACGAAAGCGTCAGTCGCTGCAGCAGCCTGTAAAAGCAACAGAGACTGTGCAAGATAAAAAAGAAAATCCGACGGCACCGACAGCAGGAAAAGAAAATGCAGCGGAACCGGCACTGGCGTCCAATGTACAGATACCGGAAACAGTGCAATCAAAACCAGCCATAACGGCCTCAACCGTGCCTCATATGGTACAACCGGAACCTTGGAGCATGATGGAACCGGAAGCCAGAGATATATATGCTGGACTGGTATGGGCAGAGATATTGGATAAACCATTGGCGCTGCGCAGCAAAAATAGATAATGATGGTGAGGATATAGAATGATTCAAGAAAAGAACGTATATATAGAAGGAATACCGTGTTTACAAATTAGCAGTGGTGATATGCCTAAGGGTGTCGTACTGTTTTATCATGGCTGGTCGTCGCAAAAAGAATATCAAGCTGTACGAGGCCGTATATTAGCATCCTATGGTTATGATGTGTTGATTCCGGATGCTGTGAATCATGGAGAACGGGGAACGATTGATTATAATGCAACCTCATCGTATAGTGCATTTTGGCAAACTATTTTTCAAAACATTCGCGAAGTGCCGATGCATCTCAAATACATCGCTTCCTGGCGTCCCGGCGTGCCGCTGGCGGTCATGGGGCATTCAATGGGAGGATTCACATCACTTGGCGTGATGACACATTATCAAGAATTTTGTACAGCTATTGCCTTGAATGGTTCCGGATGGTGGGATGAATCGGAACGCCGTTTCAGAGCAGCTCTTCATATTGCAAAACCGCGCAGTTATCGCTTCTTGATAAGAGAATTGGCAGCAATGGATCCGTATTTGTATACGCATCGGTTGGAAGGGCGTTCTGTATTGGCCTTGAATGGCGGTGCTGATGATGTTGTCGATAATCATGCACAAGACCTATATATGGCAAAATTGCAGGCGAATGAAAAAATTAGCAGTACATTTTTAACCTATGATGGATTGGGACATTTTGTTACGACCAATATGATGGGAGATGCCATCGAATGGCTTGATAACAACATGCATCGATAATACGCATATATTTTCCAATCAATCAGCGTTATATAAAAAAGACTTTCTGTTGTGAAGTTTAATTCTAACACAGAGAGTCTTTTTTATGGTATATATATTGCTATATTTCTTTTTTAGCAGTTCTTCATCTTTATTACGATCTGGAAATAGTCGTGTCTTGGGCATTTGATTTCATTTTTTTTATCATATTAAAAATACCGGCAATATATAATGCGACAGCAATCCATGTAAATATAAAGGTTACTAAAAGCGGCTGCGTCAGCGGTTCTCCGCTGAGAAGACCGATAATTAAGGAAATACTGGGGGCTAAATACATGCAGATGCCGGATACCGTAACGGGTGTGCCTTTGAGGCCGGCTGTAAACAGCAGCATAGGAACGGCTGTTACAATACCTGTTGCCGGCAAAAGCAAGTATTGCCATCCATGAAATACTTGGGCGGCGCCACAACCGCTCCATTCACTCCAGCCAATAAAGAGCAGTGAAAGGGGAACCATAGAAAAGGACTCAATAAATACAGATACTTGGCTGTCCAATTGTATTTTCTTTTTTAATAAACTGTATGAGGCCCAAGAGCCGCAGATGATGAGAGAAATATATGGAATTTGTCCAAACAAAAAGATAGCGATTCCCAGACCGGTCATGGCAAATACAATGGATAATAGTTGTAGTTTTCCCAACTTTTCGTGAAAAAGCAAGGAGCCTAATAAAATGACAACAATCGGATTGATAAAGTAGGCCAGACTAGACTGTAAAATATGCTGATGTGTCATGGCATAAATAAAAGTCCCCCAATTCAGGGTAATCATAATGCAGGCGCCGGCTATATACGGCCATTCGTGTCGGCATTGTGTGACGGCTTTTAATTTGGGAAGCAGCCCTTTTTGTATAATTAATGCGTAACAAAAAAGAGCCGACCAAACGATACGGGTTGCCAAAATATAAAATGCTGAAATATCTTGCAGCAGCATCCAAAATAACGGAAGCAGTCCCCAAATAATCTGTCCTAGCAGCGTATAGCCTATGTATACATTCATTCCCATGTCCCTCCGTGTTAAAAATATGATATGATTATAGCAAAGAAATTTAACCTTTTGCAAATAGCAGCAGACATGATGAATGAAAGAAGCAAAGAATGGATGAAACGAGAAAAATATTCGTTAAAAACATGCGTATTTTAAATAAATAAAGAAAAAATACGAAATACACTTTACAAAATAAATAAAAGCGCTATAATATAATTATCAAATGTAAGAAATGACTTATGCTTGACGAATAAAATATGAAAAACGCAAGGGTGCGCTTACGATAAGCGTGTTCTTGTGTTTTTTTATTTTTTGTCGGGATAGTAGGAGGGGATTGGTATGAAAAATACGGGGATTTTTAGAACCAAAAGCATAGCTGATTTTATGGAAGAGACCAAGCAAGATGGCGGAATGAAACGGACGTTGGGGACATTTGGCCTGACGATGCTGGGAATTGGTTGTATTGTAGGCACCGGTATTTTTGTATTAACCGGTATTGCAGCGGCTAACTTTTCAGGACCGGCCTTGGTTATTTCGTTTATTATAGCAGCGTTGGCATGCGGCTGTGCTGCGTTATGTTATTCTGAATTTGCTGCCATGATTCCCGTGGCCGGCAGTGCATATACGTATGGATATGCTGTATTAGGCGAATTTTGGGCCTGGATTATTGGTTGGGATTTACTACTGGAATATAGTTTAGGCCTGAGCGCTGTATCCATTGGCTGGGCTGCGTATTTGTCCAATATTTTCTTGAATTTAGGAATTGCCATTCCGTCTTTTCTGATGGCAAGTCCTTTAGAAGGCGGTATTGTCAATTTGCCGGCGATGGCAATTATTTGGGTAATTTGCTTAATTAATATGCGTGGTGTTACACAAAGCAGTTTTGTTAATAATTTAATTGTTGTCATTAAATTAGCTGTTGTTGCTTTATTTATTATTCTAGGCATGGGACATGTCGATGCTTCAAACTGGCAGCCGTTCATGCCGTATGGCTGGTCAGGCGTATTAACCGGCGCATCTGTTGTATTTTTTGCGTATATTGGATTTGATGCCGTATCCACAGCAGCTGAAGAAGTAAAGAATCCGCAAAAATCTATGCCGCGTGGTATTATTTTATCACTTGTTATCTGCACTGTATTATACATCTTAGTTTCTGGTATTTTAACAGGTATCGTACCGTATCTGCAGTTTAAGAGCGTCGCTGCGCCGGTAGCATTTGCCTTACAGACAATCGGCTATCACTGGGGCGCTGCCGTCGTATCAGTTGGTGCAATTTGTGGTTTAACATCGGTATTACTGGTATTATTCTTTGGTCAGAGCCGTATTTTATTTGTCATGTCTCGTGATGGCTTATTACCTAAGTTTTTTGGCAGGATTAGTCATAAAACGAAAGTTCCTGTTCGCAGTTCTTTATTAGTAGCGACGATTACATCCATTTTGGCAGGGGTTACACCAATTGGTATTGTTGCTGAAATGGTTAACATTGGGACACTGGGTGCATTTATTATTGTTGCTGGCGCTGTTTTGGTTCTTCGTAAAAGACAGCCGAATCGAGTTCGTCCGTTTAAATGCCCCTTCGTACCGGTACTTCCTATTTTAGCCATGATCTTCTGCGGCATTTTGATTATTATGCTGCCAACGATTACACAGATTCGTTTCTTAGTATGGCTAATCATTGGATTAGGTGTATATTTTGGTTATGGATATAAACATAGCATTATTACGAAAGCAAAAATGGGGATACTGCATCATGACATGCCGGTATCGACTGAATCTCATACGGAAAACGGCGAATCTTCCCTTTCTTCTACACATGCTCATTAATCACATACGTAAGACAAGACAGCTCTGAATGATTGGGGCTGTCTTTTTTTTGTCAAATGAAAAAAGATTCAGTATAATAACTATAGTATGATAGATAGGAGTATATACCATGAAAAAAAAACATATATATATGATTGCCTGTGGCGGTACTATTGCTGGAAAAGCAGCTTCGCCTGAAGATTTGACGGGGTATAAAGCAGGTGAAGCAACGATAGAAGAATTATTGACTGCTGTACCCGAAATTACGCAGTATGCAGACGTAACGGGTGAACAATTTTGTAATATAGATAGCTCCAATATGAGCGAATCCCTTTGGATTGCATTGGCTGAACGGGTGCAGAATGCAGCCGATGATAAGGGAATAGACGGTATCGTCATTACGCATGGAACGGATTCATTAGAAGAGACGGCTTACTTTTTGCATTTGACAGTACATACAGATAAACCCATTGTTCTTGTTGGCTCAATGCGCCCTTCGACTGCTGTTAGTGCGGACGGGCCGCTGAATTTATTAGAAGCAGTACAAGCTGCTGTGGATCCGGTATTGGGAACGGTCGGCGTTGTTGTAGTAATGAATGGCGTCATTCATAGCGCACGATTTGTTGAAAAAACAGATACAACTCACGTAGATACATTTAAGAGTCGGCAAATGGGATGTTTGGGATTTATGCAGGATGGGCAGCCACATATTTACCAAGCACCGCTTCGCCGCCATACCGATTCATCCCAGCTTGCTTGCACTGGCAAAGAAAAGCTGCCGGCAGTTGCTATTGTATATGCGTATGTTGGTATGACAACTTCGTTAATACAAGCGGCAGCAGCTCATGCAGAGGGACTTGTTTTAGCAGGATTAGGACATGGACAAATGCCTGATGATGTATGGGAAGCTGTACAGCAAGTAGAACGCCAAGGATGCATCGTGGTACGGGCATCGAGAACGTTGGGAGGTATAGTCAGTGTAGTGCCTAAATACGCGTCTCTTCTTTGTGCGGATACGCTGACGCCGCAAAAAGCAAAAATTTTACTGCAGTTAGCTCTTTTGCAAACGCATGATGTAGAAAAAATACGGCGTTTGTTTCAAGAATATTAAGGAGATATGTGAATCACGATAGGGGACTATTCCCTATTTTTAGCGGGTGTGATAAAATAATAAAGATATGTAATATGCATAAATCCGTTAAGTACATAAACATATGTTACAAATAGATAGGAGCGATATATATGAAAAAATATACCAAAATTTTTGCAGTAGCAGCATTAGCTGCCAGTATGAGTACCGGCATTTTTGCAGCCTCTGCTGCAAGTCCCATGAAAGATATTGATACCTATTGGGGCAAAACGGCGATTGAATATTTTTATGATAATCATTATGTCAGCGGTACGAACGGTCAGTTCCGCCCTAACGACGATATTACGCGTGAAGGCATTGCAGCGATTATCAATAACATGTTAGGAGACAATGCAGTTGTCAAAACGGCAGGTTTTTCTGATGTGAAAGGCCGCTGGTCAGAACGTGCCATTTCTTCTCTCGTTGATAAACAGATTATGAAAGGATACAGCAATAATACATTTAAGCCGCAACAAAAAATTACGCGGGAAGAATTTGCTGTAATTGTATATAATTATATGAGTTATAAAGGCATCAATGTAGGCGGCCAGCCTGTTTCCTATGCCGATGGTGCAACCATTTCGCCATGGGCCAAAGATGCAGTTAGTACGTTGGGTGCAGCAGGGTACATGACAGGTGCGTATAATCGATTTAATCCGAAAAAATATGTTACCCGCGGTGAAGCTGTCAATGTATTGTATCGGGTTGTAACCAGTAATACGGCTGCCAGCAAAGAAGCGGCGGCAGTGCAGGGCTCTTTGGAATCGCAAGTATTTAAAGATATAAAAGATACGTATGGTTCTGTAAAAGAATTTGCGAAAGACGGTATTATGTACTGGCAGGGGGATAAACTGCGCATCGGTGTCAAGACACAGAAAAACAAAGAAAAATTGGAACAGGCCATTGCTGGTGATAAAGATATTCCAGCAGAATCTGTTTATGTACAATCTGCTACATACAGCTATGATGACTATAAAAATTTAATGGCCCAGGCTGAAAAAATTTATCGCGCTACAGAATCAACCAATGCGTCTGTAAATACAGATGTTGATTATTTAAATGAAAAAGTCGTATTAACCGTAAGCTCTATTTCAAAAACAACGCAATCGAATTTGAATAAAGCCTTGGGAAGCGCACTGCGAATTGTAATTCAGTAATGTCCTGTGTAAAGGAGTTTGGCAATGAAACATAAAACATGGGCTGCTTTGATGACAGCAGCTGCGATTTTAGGTGCTTCGTTTACGACACTGGCAGAAGCACCTTATACAGATTTGAATACGCTGCCAAGCCGTGATGCTATTGACTATCTGTATGATATACATTGTTTGTCCTTTGTAACGGGCAGCCAATTTCTGCCCAATCAGCTGATGACACGCAGTGATTTGGCACAGCTCGTATATCAGGCAGCAGCCAGCATGCCCCCCGTTTCTCAGTCTTTTACCGATGTAAAAGCCGGGCCGGCTGCGGATGCCATAGCTGCTGTATCGGCAGAGGGAATTTTGTCTGGATATGCCGATGGTTCCTTTCAACCGGATCAAATAGTCAGTCGCGAAGAATTTGCGGATGTTATCTACCGCTATTTGCAGTATTGCCATACGGTAGATATTGCGCAGCTTAACGCGACCCCATCGCCATATGTAGATGCAAATCGTATTTCTGCAGCATATAAGAAAGCCGTAGATGCATTGTATGCGAAACGGATTATGGTGCCTGCAGATAACCGATTCCGTCCGCAAGAAGGCATAACAAGGGCAGATGCGACAGACGTTATGTACCATATACTTCATTCTGATGCAGCGTATGTTTCGCATGTCCAGATTGAAACACAGGTCATTAAAATTATTAATGCCGAATATGGTTCTACAGCAGCCTTTATGCAGCAAGGAACCATCTATTGGGATGGCGATACGCTGGTCTTGGGATTCAAGGGAAATCCGAGCAAGTCTATGAAAAAACGACTACAAGAAGAAGTATCACGTCCTGATGCTGTATCGCTGCGGCGGGTTCATTTCAGCCGCATGGATTATGCGCAACTGATGATGCGGGCTGTTAATGCTATTGTAGGAACCGATGGCGTGCAGAATTATATAGGAGCGATACCTGACTATGCGCATGAACAGATTGTCGTCACCGTACGGCATCCGCTTAGCGAAGCGGCACGGGAAGAAGTCGCAAAACGAGTGGGTGAAGGTATTGTTCGTTTTGAAACGGCAGAAACATCTGGTCAGATTGGCAGTCAGAGAGAAAATCCGCCGAAAAACGCATCGACAACTGTTAAAGCAGCAGATCATGGTATTACAGATGAGGGAAAAGTCAGATATTCTCCGTTAATTGACCAGGCTGCATCGGATATGATTACGTCTGTGCAGCAAGATGTCATTCACTGATAACTGGATAGCAGACAAGGCAGCGATACCGCTTGGGAATCACTGCCTTGTTTTTGACGTTATATGTAATTTAATGATTGCTGCAGAATAAGTCAGCTAATTCGTTTCGGGAATCTACCAGATAGTCCGGATGGAGACGTTCCAAAAAATCCCGATCGCGGAAGCCCCATGATACAAGAACCGATGTCAAACCGGCATTGTCAGCAGTTTGTTTATCTACTTCAGAATCTCCTACGTATACAGCGTTTTCCTTGGCGCAGCCTAATCGCTTTAGTGCTTCCCAAACCATATCGGGAGCAGGTTTTTTCTTATATGCCGGAGATTCCCCCATAGAAAAATCAACAAGACCTTTAAAAAATTCTTCGTGCAGAGACGAAACAGCTGCTTGTCCCTTATTAGAAACGATGGCTGTGCGATATCCGGATTTGCGAAGAGCAGATAATACCTCTAAGATGCCGGTATAGGGATGGGTATTTCCCTGACAGTGACTGCTGTAGTAGGATTTGAATTCTTCCGTGAGAATCGATTTTTGTGCTGCCGATGCAGCAGATGCGGCTCGTTCAATAAGCCCTTCATATCCATATCCCAAACAACGGCGTATTTCTTGTGCTGTTTTGGGAGTCATATGATGAAGCTGGAAAATATGATTGAGACTGGTAGTTAATTCATCCAGTGTATCAAGGACGGTTCCGTCCATATCAAAAATGATTGCTTTACATAGTATCATAGTATTGTGGGCTGAAGCCCTCGGCCTCCTTTTTAAGACTATGATTCTATTATAGAAAATAAATGCAGTATTGCCAAGAAAATATTGGACTGATGCTGATAAGTTAGTGTCAAACAGAATGATGTATGATACAATAATAAAAGAATTTTGAGAGAGTACGAATAGGAGAGAGGATGAAATGACCAACTTTTTGCCATATGCTATCATAGCGGGTATTGTGATTGTCTTTTTTGTGGTATGTTATGTGCTGTATTCTGGCGGCAGTCATGATGAAGAAATAAAAAAAGAAAAACGGGTGCATGAAAAAAAAGAAAGTATGGCACCGCGCCGAAGAATGCCTGTACATCATCAGAAACCGGTACAGCGAAAAGCTCATCAGCAGCGCTATGTCAAAGAAGATACATCGCCCCTTCCCAAAATATCTACGGTTACAGTGAGGGAACGGCAGGAACATCCGGAAGAAACGGCGTTTGTGACTACGAAAGGGGAAGCTGTTCGGCGTAATGGACGTATTGTATATCAGGCAGCTAACCGGCAGACACCGTCGGATGAACAGGAAAATTTAGATATTACGCGTGTATTGTCGCGTGATGAAATTTTAGCGGCAATGGACAAAGTAGATAAAGAAGAAGCTGCTGCGTATAAAGCAAAATCCGAAGAAGCTAAAAAAGAACGAGAACGGCGGGCTGCTGAAGAAAAAGCGGCAGAAGATCGTCATATTGCTGAAGATCAGGCGCTGCGTACTCGCAGCCGTCAAGAACAGGCAAGACGGCAGCAAGAAGAAGTGCAACGACAGCAGCAGGCACAGTGGGCTGATGAAGTAGCCAAGACAGAGTCTGAAGAACCGCAGCTGGCAGATATGGCAGCTGTCGTAGCAGCTGATTTGGCTTCGCGCCATGATGATAATGCAGGATTGAAGCAGCCGCAGGTATCATCGTCAGCGCATGAACAGACAGCTGTTGATGAATCTCAGAAAAAAGTCCCGCACCGCAAACACATTTTACAAGAAGTAATGGCAGAAAATGCCAAGGCGGCAGGACAACCACTGCCGGAACATACTGAAACGGTTTCGCATACATCGAATGACGGTTTAAATGATGAAACGCAAATTATTGATCCGGCTATGCTGCGACAGAAAGAACGTGAAGCAGCGGCACAAAAACAAGCACAGATGGAAGCTGTAGCAGCTTCATTAGAACAAACACAGCGTATGGAACCTATCCATATCGATACAGCTATTCCTAAAGAGCAAGCTGATTTAGAAGAAACGGCAGTTATGCCGCCTATTCATTCGCGCCAAACAACAAGACGCCCACAGGCATCGACACAACAAGCAGACATGGAAATTCCGCTTACGCAAAAGAGTCCATGGGGCAATGATTTGTCGGCTACGAAGGCAACGCCATTGACTGGCGCTGGTAAACGGCAATCTATTTGGAACGAAGAAGAAACACAAAAGAAACAAACCGTATCCCCGCTGATTCAGCAGTGCGCTGAACATTTCCTCAATCAGTTTGGCATGGTAACGCCGGCTTTGAAACAACAGGCGGAACATATTACAACAGCTGCGTTTGATCGGATTGGCTGTACCGATGATGAACAGCGGCAACAAGCTATGTCCACGTTGTTGGCACAGGAAGCATTGCTGAATTTGCAAAAAGCATATGCGGCCCATCCAGAAAGCCATGTAGAATCATTGGCTCTGCAGGCATTTGATGATATTGTACTGGGTTCACCGGTATCGACGCGGCATTTGGTTGCTATTGATGCATTAAAAGTTATGCCGTATTTGTCAAATGAACATTACAAAATTTTAGCTATTTTGCTGCTGTTTTTATACTCTCGTAATTCACATAATGTTGATAAAGAAACGTTTAGTGAATATATTGATAAATATGTTGCGCCATTTTTGGATGGATTCCCAACAGAACGCCCATATTATCAGCAGCTTGACTATTTGCGTTGTACGGCATTTGAAAGTAAAGAAACGCATTTTGCAGAAATTTTGTCGGATTCGTATCCATTATTGTTCCGGTATCGTGGTTTTACGGAAGAAGAATTGCGTAAGGCATTGCGCGGAAAACGGATACCGGCTGAATTTATTGTGCAGTCCTTCAATTCGCCTTTGATTAAATTAGCAATGGTAGATGAAAGCATGACGACACGATTTTTCCGCATGACCGGTATTCAAGACCGTATGATGCAGGAACAGATTATGCGGCTGGCTAAGAAACGGCCTGCAGGCTTCATGGGTGAAGAAGCATTGGATATTATGGAAGATATATCACCGGTTTTAGCTGACTTAGGCGATATTTGGGATAGTACAATGCTTCGTGTTTCTACATTATCACTGTTAGGGTTGTATTTAGCGCAAGGATATATAAAAGAACGAATTGGCGAAGAATTTGATTTGTCACGCTGGTTTGAATAAGGAAAATGCTTTTCATAATTAAAAAGAGATAATGAGAAGCACTATATAAAAAGCAAATTGCCCATGGGAAGATATATTCCGTATGGGCAATTTGTTGTATTTGTAAATATTAGGAAATATTTGTAAAAATAAAGATATTATTGGAATATATGCGTTTATTTTTTACATTAATATGTGTTATAATGTTTTTTTATTATGAAGTCTGTATGTGATAAAAAAGAGAAACGCATTTTTTTTTACACTGTTTTGAAAAAATGCGATAGTATATGAAAATAAATATGATAATAATTATAAATAACTGTTTACAATTATTTTTTTTTCCTGTATAATAAGGGACGTAAATAAGTAGTAATATAGATTTGAAAAAAGGAGAGGTGCCTTATGTTTCAAAATAGTGATTTTTGGATTGGTTTAGGAATTGGTGTTGTTGCAGGTGTATTTGGTTACAAACTGCTTAGCGAAAGAGAACAACAGCTTCTCGCATTGCAGCAGCCAGCTGCAGGTGCAGTATCTGCTAACGTGCCTTTAGCTGAATTACAGCGTCAAAAAGAAGAATTAGAAGATTTAATTGCAGCCCAGGAAGCAGCAAAATAATTGTACATAACACAAACAAAAGACTGTTGCCACTGATGGTAATGGTCTTTTTTACAATCTGGCAAAAGAAAGGGTTGCGCAACATCGTGTTTCTACCTGTATCAAAGTGGGATATTATTATTCGTGCTGTACAAATTTCTTCTTATATACCCGGACGGATTCGTCTTCACAGCCGAAAATTGATTGGTAATGCAGAATTGGGTCGTAAAGTATATGCATATATTGCAAGTTATAAAGAAATTGACAAAGTCGATATAAATGTCGTTACGGGATCGATTCTGATTGTGTATCGTCCAGATGTTTTGCGGATGAATACGGAATTAGCAAGAGTGGAACAATATATTATGAGCCACGTAGAAAGGAGAGGATGACCATGTCTTATGCTTCTGGATTCATGTTGGGAGCGTCGATTGGTAAGGCGATTCATGGCATGTTTTGTAAGAATGATACACCAGTTGGTGCGTATCAGGGTGCTAACGTACCTAAGGTACAGCCCCAGATAACAGCACCGCTTTCGATGGGTGAAGCAACTATACCAGCATTTACTTGCGTGTCTGCCATAAAAGGACGTCGTCGCTATCGGGTGGCTGCTTTGGTAGGAAATCAGGCATTGGCAGATATGCTGCAAAACAAAATTGCAAGCCTCAAAGCGATACAAACTGTACAAATCAGTTCTGTAACAGGAAGTATTCTTCTATGCGCCAACGATGAAGGAATATTGGATCAATTAGAAATTTTCTTACGCAGCCGTGTATTTACAGAAAATGAAAATCAACAGCGTGAAGCACTGATGATACAGCAAAATAGTAATCGAGCTGCGTATCGGGATGCACTGTATGAAACATTGGATTTGTTTAATGGCATTATTTCTAAAAAAACAGCCAATGTATTGGATTTGCGCTCGCTTGTATCCTTTATCTTTATCATTCGGGGCATGCGCAAAATGATTATGCTCAATCAACGGCCGTCAGGCCCGCAGATGTTATGGTGGGCTGCGGCTCTAATGAGAGGTGGACGATAAGTAATGTATACATGTTGTACAATGGAGCTTCATAGTCTTCTTCCAGTGAGAATGCGTCCTATTCTAAGTGTCAAATTACGACAGATTCCGGGAATTGTGGCGGCATCTACCAATGAAAGAAAATTAACATTTTATTATACGGGACGTGTGGACTTACGATCGGTTCGTATGTTTGTCCGTTCTTTTGAAAACAAATATGGTAAGAAAAAAGAAGAAAAAAAGGAATGGGACGTAGCTGCATATCGTCGCGAAGCGATTATTTCCGTAGGCGGTTTTATTGCGATGAACATTCTGCGTAAGACCAATCCGAAATTTTATGCAGGTATTTTATTATTCCGTCGTCTGTTTACGTTGTATATTGCTCGTCGATTTATTTACAGCGGTGTCATGGGAGTCTTAAAAGATCATCAGGCAAATGCGGATACCTTGACGGCAACGGCTGTAGCGGCTTCGGTATTGGCTGGTAAACCGGAATCCAGTCTGACCTTGCTGGCATTGTCTAATGGGGCAGAAATGTTGACTGAATATGCTGCTGAACGTGCGCGCCGGCAAATTTCCGGCTTGCTCAAATTAGATCAGCGCGATGTTTGGATTATTGAAAATGGCCGAGAACGGAAAGTACCGGTTGAATCACTGAAAGTCGGCGATCATATTGCCGTTCATCTGGGTGAAAAAATTTGTGTAGATGGCCGTGTCTTATCCGGCAATGCAGCAGTCAATCAGGCTTCTATTACTGGTGAATCCAATCCGGCTATCAAACAAGCTGGTTCCTCTGTGTATGCAGGCAGTATTATTGAAGCCGGCGATTTAGTAATTGAAGTAGAAAAAGTCGGTGCAGATACATCCTTGGCGCAAATCATTCATCTAGTAGAAGAAGCCCAAACACGGCGTGCACCTGTTCAAAATTTTGCTGATAAGATGGCCAATATGCTGGTTCCGATTTCCTTTATTGGTGCAGCCATTGTATACGGTGCTACAAAAGATTGGCAGCGTGTTTTGAATCTGTTGTTTATTGATTTCTCTTGCGGCTTAAAATTGTCTACGGCAACAGCAATTTCAGCTGCTATTGGCGTTGCTGCTCGTAAGGGGATTCTGATTAAAGGCGGCAACTATATCGAAAATTTAGCAGATATTGATACGGTTGTGCTGGATAAAACGGGTACAATTACCATGGGTGTACCGCAGATTGCGCATATTGAAACAGCCAAAGGTGTGGAAGAAAAAGAAATGATTTTGTTGGCCGCTTCAGCAGAAATGCACTCTGTTCACCCATTAGCCGTAGCTATTCAAAAATATGTAAAAGGACAGGAATGGGAAACGCCGCCGCATGAAACATCAGAAACGATAGTAGCACGCGGTATGAAGGCGATGGTTCCTGATTTTGAAACCTATCAGGGCGGCGATGTTCTTGTCGGCAGCCGGCGGTTCATGCAGGAAGAAAACGTACAAGGTGTTCCGGAAGTCAGCGATAAATCATGGGGTAGAAACTTGCTCTATGTTGCCAGAGACAAACAATATCTCGGCTGCTTGACGATTGAAGATCCAGTTCGCCCGGCTATGAAAAAAACACTGAATCAAATGCGACGTATCGGCATTGATGAAGTAGTTATGCTTACGGGCGACTCGAAAGACATGGCTGCAGAAGTAGCCCATGACATGGATATTGATTCCTATCATGCAGAAATTTTGCCGGAAGATAAGGCAAATTATGTCATGAAACTTCAAAAACGCGGCAATGTTATGATGGTTGGCGATGGTATTAATGATGCCCCAGCATTAGCATTTGCTGATATTGGTGTCAGCCTAGGTGGTAATAAAACAGATATTGCTGCCGAATCAGCAGCCATTACAATTCGATCCGAAGATCCTAGCAAGCTTTGTGATGCCTTGCAGATTGGCCGTCGTACGATGAAAGCGATTAACCAAAACTTTACAGCGACGATTGTTGTCAACTCAGCAGCAATGCTTTTAGGAGCATTGGGCAGAATTAGTCCGTTATGGGCAGCTGTCATCCATAATACAGCTACCTTAGCAGTTGTATTGAATAGTGTTCGCATTCTTGGCCCGTCGCGGCGTGTCATTCGATAATGCAATATAAAAAAAGATGTTTGTTCTCTAGGTGGAGAGCAAACATCTTTTTTTATATGTAGTTGAGAGTGAGGAGTACAGCGAATACTCAGACTAATACAAATCGTTCAATCGCTTCAGCTACGGCACCTTCATTATTGGTGGCATTGGTGATGACATCGCAATAGGGACGAATGATGGGGCTTAAGTTGTGAACGCCAACGCTCAATCCAGCAGCTTTGAGCATTTCGATATCGTTGATATTGTCGCCAATAGCCATCGTTTCTTCTGGTTTGACGTGGAGAAGTTGGGCTAATGTCAATAGACCTACGCCCTTCGTGACGCCTCGATGCATAAATTCGATATATCGATTACTGGAGAAACTGACCGTAATATCGCTTAGTAAAGGCTGCATTTCTCGATGAATTTTTTGCAGGACCTCATCGTCTGTATTCATAATAATCAACTTGCACACTTCTTCTTTATTACGGATGAAATCAAGCGTTGTTTCTTCTGTAGGGATATATGCCATACGGCCATATAAAAAGGCTTTTTCATCTGGCGTTATGGCGCGAATATATACGTTGTCACGCGTGTAGATATGCATGCACATGCCGTAAGTTACACCTTTTTGATAAATCCGATTGGCTAAGTCAAAAGGAATAGGATCCCAAAATAAAGAGCGATATCCTTTGTTTTCTGTAATGCTGGCACCGTTAAACCCGATGACATACTGTTTTTTTTTGTTACATAAGCCCAGTATTTTTAGTACTCCTTCCACAGAGCGAAATCCTCTGCCTGTGCAAGGCACAAATTTAACACCTTGACGTATAGCTTGTTGAATGACGTCAATATTGCGCTGACAAATGGAAGCATCGCTGCTGAGCAATGTTTCATCCATATCGCAGGCAATAATTTTATAGGTAGACATCGTATGTTTCCTCCTGTTTATGTAAAAATTTGTTTATTTTTTTAATTCGCTTAGACATGTAGAACCTAGGACTAAAATAGCACCTAGTATACCGAAAAAAGATAATGGCTCATGAAGTACAAAAGCGGAAAGAAAAACAGCAAAAATAGGATCTAAGTAACTAAGCAAAGCAATCGTTTGTCCGCGTAAGCAGGGTAATGAGCCAAAATATAATGTATAGGCAAAGCCTGTATGAATGATACCGAGAAATAAGAGTAATCCGATACCCAAGGGAGAAAGGGTCATTGTCGATATATCTTCTGTTGCCCAAACATACGGGAGAAGAACGATTGAAGCAATGCCTAATTGCATGATGGTCTTATCATAGGCAGCAATGGAAGAAAATTTTTTATTCAGTATAATAATGGATGCATAGAGCACGGCGGCTCCTAAGCCAAAATACACACCAGTCAGATTGTTCATTTCTGTTTCTTGTCCGGCACCAGATACAAGTACCATGCCAATCAGTGCTACTATAACGCAAAACAGCTTATATACCGTTAGTCGTTCTTTTAAAACCATCGGTGAAGCTATGATAACAATAACCGGAGCCATGTAGTAGCAAAGTGTGGCCACAGCAACGGACGTATAGCGATAAGCTTCGAATAAAAAAATCCAGTTAAAGCCAATAAAAATGCCGCTGAGAATCAAACGGCCTATGTTTTGGCGAATAGCTGTCCAAGAAATAGGTGTCTTTTTAATCAGAAGAAATCCAATAATAAACAACGTGCCAATAAAACCGCGAGCAAAGGCGATGCACGAAGAAGGCAGGGGTATATAACGGACGAAAAGACCGATAGTACCAAAAATAAGCATAGCCGATACCAAGGAAAGTTTCGCGTGGTGCTCCTTGGAAGCGAAGGAATGCAGCATACTTTATCACCTCAATCACAAAGATTGGTTTAAGTATATCATAATTGCGTACTGCGGTCATACATTCTGCTTGTAATTCTGTGCATTTTCCAGTACCATAATACATAATGAAGATGTATAGCTTATCATGAGGAGGATGTATGATGATTAGTAATGAAGATATCATGAAATTGCAAAATGGAAGTGACGTCCGCGGTGTGGCTGTGGCTGGAAAAGCCGATGAACCGGTGACATTATTTCCAGAAGCAGCCAATCGTATTGCTGCCGGCTTTGCTGCATTTTTGGCGAAAAAATTAGGAAAAAAACAAAAGAATCTCCGTATTGCTGTTGGACATGATTCGCGAATTTCGGCTGATACGATGAAACAAGCGGTATTTCAAGGCTTACAGGGACAGGGCGTTACGATAGCCGACTGCGGCCTAGCATCTACACCGGCCATGTTTATGTCCATTGTATTCCCGCAAACGCAGATGGATGGAGCGATTATGATTACAGCCAGTCATTTGCCGTATAATCGTAATGGCCTTAAATTTTTTACAAAAGATGGCGGCTTAGAAAAAAGTGAAGTGCAGGACGTATTGACCTATGCCACGCAGATTGCAGAAGATAGTACGCCTGTATCAACGGTATCTTATTTAAATATTATAGATATATATACAGCTCATTTGTGTCAGAAAATCAGAGAAGGTCTTAGCGCGGATGCAAACAGTAAGCCGTTGGCAGGCATGCATATTGTCGTCGATGCCGGTAACGGTGGCGGCGGTTTCTTTGCAGATAAAGTGTTGGCTGTGTTGGGGGCTGATACGACGGGCAGTCAGTTCTTGGAACCGGACGGCATGTTCCCGAATCATATACCGAATCCGGAAAATAAAGAGGCGATGGAATCGATTCGACAAGCCGTGTTGCAGCATCATGCTGATTTAGGCCTTATCTTTGACACCGATGTAGACCGCATGAGTGCTGTACTTCCCAATGCTGAAGAAATCAACCGCAATGCGTTAATTGCTATGATGGCGGCTATTTTGGCTCCCGAGTATCCGGGAAGCACGATTGTGACGGATTCGGTTACATCTGATGAGTTAACAGCTTTTTTACAGGATGAACTTCATTTAGTACATCATCGCTATATGCGTGGATATAAAAATGTTATTGATGAATGCATTCGGTTGAATCAGCAGGGGATCGTGTCTCCCTTGGCCATAGAAACATCGGGACATGGCGCGTTACGTGAAAATTACTATTTAGATGACGGTGCGTATTTGGCGGTCAAATTGTTGATTGCTGCAGCAAAAGCTAAGAAAGAAGGCAAAGCCATTGGCGATTTGATTGCCAAGTTAAAGCAGCCGGCAGAAAGTAAGGAGTACAGACTGAAAATTCAAGGAACCGATGATGTCAAAGCATATGGTGCTGCCGTATTGCAGCAGTTCGAAGAACGGGCAGTCAAGGCGGGCATTGCCATTGCTAAGCCATCGTATGAAGGGGTTCGTCTTGTTTTTGCTAATGGATGGGCGTTATTGCGTATGTCTCTGCATGATCCCAATATGCCGCTGAATGTAGAAAGTAAAGAACAAGGCGGTTGTCAGCAAATTGCAGCACAAGTACAAACGTTGCTCCAAGGATTTAGCTGCCTGGATATGAGTGTTTTCAAAAAATAATATAGTGTAGCATGAGCGGTTTTTTATCTATATAAAGCAGTATACTGATGAAAAACCGCTTAATTTTTATTTTACTATTGACTATTTGACTTTTTATTGTATTATATAAACAGAGACTGGCACTCAAACCAAGAGAGTGCTAATACAGGAAAGAAGGAGACTGCTGATTATGGCAAAAGAAACATTTGAATTTCAAGCAGAAACGAAACAATTACTGGACTTGATGGTCCATTCTATTTATACGAATCATGAAATTTTCTTACGTGAATTAATTTCCAACGCATCCGATGCAATTGATAAATTACATTACCAGTCATTAACAAACAGTGATTTACTCGAAGGGGATACGGGATTTGAAATTCATTTGACACCGGATGAAACAGCCCATACGCTGACCATTTCTGATAATGGCTTAGGCATGAATAAAGAAGAACTGATGCAGAACTTGGGGACGATTGCGAAATCCGGTACAAAAGCCTTCTTGGAAAAATTAAAAGAAGCTCAAGATTCAGACAGCAGTACGGATAAAGACCTTATCGGTCAATTCGGCGTTGGTTTTTATTCTGCGTTCATGGTAGCAGACACAGTTACGGTTGTTACGCGTAAAGCCGGCGAAAAACAAGCGTATAAATGGGAATCAGCTGGTGATGGCCAGTATAGCTTGGAAGAATGCGAAAAACCTAAACATGGCACGTCTATTATCCTGCATTTAGGTAAGGATTTTTACGGCAGTGATTCGGAAGAAAATTATACGGATAAAATGACGCTGCAGAGTTTGGTGAAAAAATATTCCGATTATATCCGTTATCCGATTACGATGGAATTTACGACTAAAGAAAAACCAAAAGATAAAGATGGCAAAGTCATCGAAGATGCACCGGAAGAAGAACATACGGAAACACGGACGCTCAATTCCATGCAGCCTTTATGGACGCGCAATAAATCCGATATTAAACCAGAAGAATATAAAGAATTTTTCCAGCATCAATTCTATGAATGGGATGAACCGATGGAAATTTTCCATACCCGCGTAGAAGGGGCTGTCGATTATACAGCTCTCTTGTTTATTCCAGGCAGCGCACCGTTTAACTTATATTATTCAGATTATGAACCGGGTATTCAGCTGTTTTCACGCCATGTCTTTATTATGGATAAATGCAAAGATTTATTACCGGATTACTTGCGGTTTGTTAAAGGGCTCGTCGATTCTCCGGATTTATCGCTGAATATTTCCCGTGAATTGCTGCAGAAGAGCCGAGAATTACAGCTGATTGGCCGTAATCTGGAAAAGAATATTTTAAAAACCTTAGCTCGTAATTTGGAAAAAAATCGTGAAAAATATGAAAAATTCTGGGCTGAATATGGCAAATCGTTGAAAATCGGTGTATACAGCGGCATGATGACAGGGGAAAATAATGTCGATAAACTGAAAGACCTGCTGCTCTTTATGTCTTCGAAAGATGGCAAACTTTGCACCTTAAAAGAATATGTCAGCCGCATGAAAGATGGTCAGAAAAAAATTTATTATGCAACGGGCAAAGATAAAGAAGCGATTGAAGCGTTGCCGCAAATGGAAATGCTTCGTGACCGGGATATTGAAGTCCTTTGCATGACCGATCCGGTAGATGAATTTGCTGTAGAAGCTATTCGTGAATATGATGGCAAACAGTTCCATTCAATTAGCCGCGGCGATTTGGATTTAGAAGATGACGCTTTTAAGGAAGAAAAGAAGAAAAATGAAGATGTGGCTAAAGATAATGAAGGCCTCTTAAAAGATATGAAAGATTTTCTAAATGGACAAGTTGTCGATGTACGTGTATCCAATCGTTTGAAAACAGGTGCTGTATGCCTCGTGGCAGATGCAGCCGGTCCATCACTGGCTATGGAACAGGCTTTTGCGGCAGCTGATAACCCGATGATGAAAGCACGCCGGATTTTGGAAATTAATCCGCAGCATCCGTTGTTTGCTAAATTACAGACTGTTCATGAAGCAGGAAAAGATACGCCGGAATTTAAGGATTACTGCAAGATGCTCTATGATCAGGCATTGTTGTTAGAAGGTATTATGCCTGATGATCCGGCAGCCTTTGCCAATAAAGTAGCTGAAATGATGGCAAAATAATATACGAGTTGTAACTATGCAGTATAAAACTGTGTCTTTCCAAAGATATCATTGGAAGACACAGTTTTTTTCTTATGATATAATAGATACGAATTTACAGCTATTAGTAAACAGCAGTGTACAACTGCGATATATACAGGAGGAACGATATGAAGTGTCGGTTTTGTGATAGAGAAGCGGTATATGCAGATGGATTATGTGAAGTGTGCCATCGTATTGCCCAGCAGGAAGAAGCAAAGGTCATGTCTAGTCATGAACGGGATAGTTTCCAAGGACAGACCATAGAAGAAGATGGGACGGTACAAGAACAAAAGCATGTATACAACGAATCGTATAAACAACAACAGGAACAGCAAGGTCTTGGTACGATGCACCGTATTATCACATCGGGATTATCTTGGCGTGTCAAATTGGCATTAGGTGTGATTGTATTCTGCGTGTTGGCGATTATTGTTAGTGCCCTTGGCTTTTTAATTATGGCGATGCCGTATTTGATAGGTATTTTTCTTGTGTATTGCGTATATAATATTGTCAAATCGTTTTTGCGGCGGTAGCGGGAGGCTGTGATGAAAGAAAAATTAGTTGTTATTGATGGAAGCAGTCTGTTATATCGTGCATTTTATGCGATTCCGCACTTAACAAATAGTCAAGGACAGCCGACAAATGCCGTCTATGGTTTTTTAAATATGCTGTTAAAGCTGTATGAACAACTAGAACCGCAGTATGTCGCTGTTGCGTTTGATAAGGGAAAGCATACATTTCGCAATGATTTGTTTGATGGCTATAAAGCAACCCGCAAGCCGGCTCCGGATGAGCTGCGGCCTCAGTTTGCCTTAATTCGGGAAGTCTTGGCGTGCTTGGGGATTCATGTCTTGGAATTGGAAGGATATGAAGGGGATGACATTATTGGTACCATTGCCCGTCATATGGAACAGAAACTGGATGTGTCTGTCGTAACGGGGGATAGAGATGCCTTGCAGTTGGTAGATGATTCGGTTACAGTTCATCTAACTAAAAAAGGCATAACCAACATGTTGGCTGTTACGCCGGATGTCATGCAGGCAGAATATGGGTATACGCCCAAACAAGTGATCGATATGAAAGCTTTGATGGGCGATACGGCAGATAATATTCCCGGCGTTCCTGGTGTAGGCGAAAAAACAGCCTTAAAATTGATTACCCAATTTCAAAGTGTTGAAGGCGTATATGACCATTTAGCCGATGTAAAAGGAAAGAAACTGCAGGAAAAATTAGCGGCTAATAAGGACAAGGCCATGTTGTCTAAAGAATTGGCGACGATTCGCTGTGATGTACCTATCTCGTATACCGTTGAGATGTTTTTACCACAGCCGCGCAAAGAAGATGTGACTGTACTGTTCCGTAGTTTGGGCTTTCGAAACTTATTAGAACGATTTGCAGCATTTGATAGATTTTCCTCTTTGGCCGTTAAAACGTCAAAGCCCCAATTAACGATACAATCTATTAGTACCATACCTGCATCCAGCTTAGCCGGTCAGTGCGTTGCTGTCGAAGCGATATATACGCAGGATGTGCCCGTACCGGATATACAGTTATTGGCAATTGCATCTGAACAAGGCGTATGTATCATTCCGTCGGAACAATATCATACCTATATGACAGCTCTTACGACAGCCAAAGAAGTCATTACAACTGATGGAAAACGGTTGTCTAAAGCATTGTCGCA
The DNA here is from genome assembly GCA_934202965.1 of uncultured Megasphaera sp. Lineage (GTDB taxonomy): Bacteria > Bacillota > Negativicutes > Veillonellales > Megasphaeraceae > Megasphaera. Next base: position 67,096 of record CAKPYN010000006.1, on the reverse strand, counting down.
TTATACCAAACAGACCATGGAGGTGCAGGATATTGTATTAGGTGCCTATTTGCTCGATCCGACCCGAACAGCTTATGGCAAGATGTATTTAGCAGAAACATTTGATGTCCCGCTGCAAGAAGATACGGAAGATGATGCCATGCGGATGGCAGGCGATGCCTTGGCTTCTTATCAAATTTGGCCGAAAGAAAAAGAAGCGTTGGAAAAAGCAGGCTTATTAGATCTCTATAACCAAATTGAAATTCCGCTGATTCACACGCTGGCAGTGATGGAAATGAACGGATTTACCGTCGATATGCAGCGGCTGATGGCAATGAAACAAGAGTTATCATTACAAGCCGATGCGTTGGAAGAAGCTATTTATGAAGATGCTGGTGAAACATTCAATATTAACTCTCCCAAACAATTGGGCGTTATTTTATTTGAAAAACTGCAGCTGCCTGTGATCAAAAAAACAAAAACTGGCTATTCAACCGATTCAGCTGTGTTGGACGCGTTGCTGGATAAGCATCCGATGATTTCGAAGATCTTGCAGTTCCGAGCGTTGAAAAAACTGATTTCCACCTATTTGGATGGGATGGAACCGCTGGTTTCTCCTGAAACCGGACGAATTTATACGTCCTTTAATCAGATGGTTACTGCAACGGGGCGTCTGAGCAGCTCGGATCCGAATTTGCAGAATATTCCTATTCGTACCGAACAGGGCCGAAAGATTCGCTCCTTATTTGTACCAGGTGAAGGATATGACTATATTTTGTCTGGTGACTATTCACAAATTGAGTTACGGTTGTTAGCCCATTTATCCCAAGATCCGACTATGGTAGATGGCTTTTTGAAAAATCAGGATATTCATCGCCGAACGGCCTCGGAAGTCTTTGGTATTCCCTGGGAAGACGTTACGCCGGAACAGCGTTCTCATGCCAAAGCCGTCAATTTTGGTATTATTTATGGTATTAGCGATTTTGGATTGGCTCGTAATATTTCGATTTCACGGCAGCAGGCAAAACAATATATTGAATCATACTTTGCACGATATAGTACCATTTATGCCTATATGGACGGTTTAATTGCCCAAGCACATCAAACGGGTATTGCCAAGACGATGTTTGGCCGCATCCGGGCATTACCGGAAATTAACAGTAAAAATTTTACACGCCGTTCTTTTGCCGAACGGACAGCCATGAATACGCCGATACAAGGCAGTGCAGCTGATATTATCAAAATGGCTATGAATGCCGTGCAGCAGCAATTAGAAACACGGCAGTTAAAAAGTCGGCTGCTTGTACAAGTACACGATGAGTTGGTCTTGGAAGTACCGGCAGATGAACGAGAAGAAGTGCAAGCAATGCTCAAAGATACGATGGAACATATTGTTTCTTTGTCGGTTCCGCTTGTTGTCGATATTCATTATGGAAAAAATTGGGAAGAAGCTAAATAGGAGGATGTATGCCTGAATTACCAGAAGTAGAAACAGTTCGCGCATATATTCATCAATATACAGCGGGCAAAAAAATAATGCATATTGATGTTCGCTTGGCAAGGCTTATAAAAAATGCTGATGCTGACACATTTATCCATGCCTTAACAGGACAAACGATTGAGGAAGTGAAACGGCGGGGAAAGTATTTATTGCTGCAATGCAGCGGTTCTCATTCTCTGCTGGTACATCTGCGGATGACCGGCAGTCTGATTTATGTGCCGCATTGGCAAGAAAATATAAAAGCGGCGCATATTATTTTTTCGCTGCAAGAAGGAACGCTGGTATATCGAGATATTCGTACCTTGGGCTGTCTGTGGCTGGTGCCGCCGCAGGGACCGACAGGCATTCAAGGCTATGATACGCTGGGGCCGGATGGAAATAGTCCGGCATGTACTACCGCGTATTTACGCCAGGCATTGGCAGGTACCCAACGGTATATAAAAAGTTTTTTACTAGATCAAACGAAAATTGCCGGCCTTGGCAATATTTATGTAGATGAAGCATTATTTTTGGCACATATTTCTCCGTTTAGACGATGTCATACGCTTACGCAGGAAGACATCGAACATCTTCATGATGCTATTGTTCATGTACTGCATGAAGGATTAAAATATGGCGGTACGACCATTCAAAATTTCGTCAATGGAAGCGGCAGAGAAGGACAAAATCAAAACCATTTACTTGTATATGGCCGAGAAGGAAAGCCTTGCGTTTTTTGTGGCGGGACTATTCAGTATAAAAAATTAGCTGGCCGGGGTACACATTATTGCCCCCATTGTCAGCATTAGGGAGGCATACATATGTATAAAATTGGTTTGACCGGCGGTATTGCATCCGGCAAAAGCACGGTAGTTTCCATGCTGCGTCAGTATGGCGCTGCTATTATTGATTGTGATATTATTGCCCGAGACGTCGTTTTGCCAGGATCAAAAGGGCTACAGGCTGTAGTACGCGCATTTGGGCCGCAGGCGCTTTTGTCTGACGGTACGATGAACAGGGCGTATATTGGCAGTGTTGTTTTTACAAATCCAGCTAAAAAACAAGAATTAGAAGAAATTTTATTTCCTTTAATTCGCCAAGAAATACGAACAAAAATAACTCAGTTGGAAAAAGCAGGGGAAGCGGTCGCTTTTCTTGACATGCCTTTATTATTTGAGGTAAAATATCATTCGTATGTTGATGAAGTGTGGCTTGTCTATGTAGATGCAGCGACACAGCTTACGAGACTCATGGCTCGCAACGGGTATACGAAGGAAGAAGCCTTAGCGCGTATCCGTTCACAATTTCCAATTGATAAAAAGCGGGCATTGTCCCAAGTCATTGTGGATAATACGGCATCACTGGAAAAAACGGAAGAACAAGTAAAAGCAGCATGGAACCAGCTTTTGCTGCGTATAGATAAACGGTAGGGATGGGCATTGAGACGAAGATCGAATACGAGAGGGAAAATTCTAATAGCAGTCGCATTGCTTTGTTTTTCTGTCAGCTATTTTTATCACTGGAAAGATACGGTGATGCGAAAATTTGTATATCCCCTTCAGTACGACTATATGGTACGTCAGTACTCCTATGAAGACGGTGTAGATCCGGCGTTGGTAGCTGCTGTTATTTTAGTGGAAAGCAAATTTGACGAAAGTGCGTCTTCCCATCGCGGAGCTGTAGGGTTAATGCAGATTATGCCGGATACGGCAGCATGGATAGCGCAGCAAATGCAACTGACCGAATATACACCGGATAAGCTGAACAATGTACGAATTAATATTCGACTAGGTACGTGGTATCTGGCATATTTATTAAAAGAATATGATGGTAATAAAGTGCTGGCACTGGCAGCCTATAATGCAGGCCGTGGGTATGTCGACTCTTGGATAGAAAAATATGACTGGAAAAAAGATTTTTCTGAAATAGAAAAAATTCCCTTTACAGAGACTAGAGAATATGTTAAGATAGTTTTGCTGAATGAACAGCAATATAAAAGTCTTTATAGTTTTTAGTTATGTGCGGTTGTGGCGGAATGGCAGACGCGCTGTCTTCAGGCGGCAGTGATCTCTGATCGTGCGGGTTCAACTCCCGCCAACCGCACCATTTTTTTAGCATGGATGATACATTGATTGAAACGCTCAAACAATGGAATATTGCTTCTATTCTCCCACTTCAGGTGGGAGATTTTAAGTTATCGACAGAATCCCGCATGATACAGGAGCAGGGTGCGGATAAAGAATACGTACTGTTTACGTATCGTAATCCTGTGAATCAGTGGTCCGTACGGGCCGTGTTTAATCCGGATTCGGAAGAATTTTCGGTGCGCACGGATATTGGTATGCTGGAATTTGCGCTGATTGAATTTATTACGAGTGATTTTTCACTGTTCCGTACCATGGTAGAACAGCGGCTTAGCCGCTTGATTCATGATTATTATGTGGAACCGTCTTGTAATTTCAGTGTCATTTTAAAAAACAAAGGGATTCCTGCTGTACAATGGGATGCATTTCTGCCGGAAGAATATAATGGGTTTACACGTTTTATTCGTCCGAATGAAGCCGTGCGTATCATCAATGGATCGTATATGATACTGGCGTATTATCATCGGGAAACACAAAGCGGTTTATCCTTGATGTATAATGTGCTGCGTGATGACTTTTTTGCTGAACGGCGTATCCATAATTTTCCGAATTTGGTACATGATTTTGATACTTCATCCTTACAGGAGCTGGAAAAGGCATTGGAAAAGAGGCTGTTGCCTGTTTTAGATGCTATACGCGCTGATATGGCGTGATTTCCGCTTGACGGCGTTGTCAGAATAAAGGTCAAGTGGTATACTAAAAGTAATTTAGGTTGGATTGATAAAGAGTGGGTGTAAGCCCACTCTTAACTTTTACCTACACTATTTTAAGAAGGATAGCTGGTGAATACGATGAGACGTGAACATATTGAAGAAGTAATTGCTAACGAAGTAGAACAAATTATTGCTGGTACATCCCTGGAATTGGTGGATGTAGAGTACGTGCGGGAAAAAAACTGGTATTTGCGCGTTTTTATTGATAAAGATGGCGGCGTGGATTTGGAAGACTGTCAACGAGTCAGTGAAAAATTAAGCAAAGTGCTGGATGAAAAAGACCCCATACAGGATAATTATTTACTGGAAGTATCCTCGCCGGGATTGGACCGTATTCTTAAAAAAGATAAGGATTTTATCCGCTATGCTGGCCGTGCCGTAGATATTCATTTTTTCAAACCCTATCAAGGAGCAAAAGATATTGTTGCTGATTTGGTGCAAAAAAATGAAGATGGCACCGTCACCGTGCGCATAGATGATCATGAAGAACGATTACCAATGAAAGATATATCACAAATTCGCTTGCATATAGATTTTTAATGGAGGGTGTAAACGTGAACAAAGAACTGCTCAATGCTATCGCTTTTTTATCCAAAGAGAAAGGTGTGTCTACAGATGTTATCTGTGATTCCTTGGAGGCTGTATTAATTACGGCATATAAAAAAGAACCGGAAGCCAATCCGATTGCAGATGTAGAATTAAATCGTGAAACAGGGGATTATCGTATTGTTGCAGCCCAGACGGTTGTGGAAGAAGTGGAAAATCCTCATGGTGAAATTTCCTTGGAAGATGCCAGAAAATTAAATCCAGAATATGAAGTCGGCGATGTGGTTAATGTCGATGTAACACCAGATAATTTTGGCCGCATTGCTGCACAGGCAGCGAAACAAGTCATGATTCAGCGCCTTCGTGAAGCAGAACGCAATATTGTATATGATGAATTTTATAATCGAACGGATGATATCATTACCGGATTAATTCAGCGTGTTGAAAATCGCAATGTCTACGTTGATTTAGGCAAAGCAGAAGCGGTACTTCCTGTATCAGAACAAATTCCGACAGAAACATATACGGTAGGACAGCGTATTAAATGTTATGTTGTCGAAGTAAGAAAAACAACAAAAGGCGCACAAATTTTGGTATCCCGTACTCATCCGGGCCTGTTGAAACGATTGTTTGAATTAGAAGTTCCTGAAATCTATGAAGGCGTTGTAGAATTAAAATCTGTTGCTAGAGAACCAGGCCGCCGTTCGAAGATTGCAGTCTACTCCCGCGATGAAAATGTAGATTCTGTAGGAGCTTGTGTAGGACCGAAAGGCACACGCGTGCAAAATATCGTAACGGAACTGCAGAATGAAAAAATTGATATTGTCAAATGGGATGAAGATCCGGCAGTATATATTGCCAACGCATTGAGCCCGGCACAGGTTTTGTCCGTTACTGTAGATGAATCTGAAAAATCTTCCAGCGTAGTTGTACCGGATTATCAATTGTCACTGGCAATTGGTAAAGCGGGTCAAAATGCACGGCTGGCTGCGAAACTGACAAATTGGAAAATTGATATAAAGAGTGAAAGCCAGGCACAGGAAGCAAAAGCTGCTCAGCCGGAAGCACTATCAGAATCTGCTGATGAGGATATGGATATTTTGAGTGATTTAGCCTTGCCGTCTGATGACACAAGCGCTGAATAGGAGGAGCCTATGAAAAAGAAAAAAGTACCGCTCCGTGTTTGTGCCGGTTGTCAGGAACAAAAAAGTAAAAAAGAAATGATTCGTGTTGTCCGTACGCCGGAAGGAATCGTTGAAATTGACAAGACCGGCAAAAAATCAGGCCGCGGCGTATATATTTGCCAAAATCCGGACTGTCTGGAAAAGGCATATAAAGAACACCGTTTGGAACGTTCGCTGAAAACAAAGGTATCAGACGATATTTATGAAAGCCTGCGGCAGGAATTATCATGACAGCGCACGAACGGATAAGCGGCTTGTTAGGATTGGCATATCGGGCTCGTAAGACGATATGCGGTGATTTTGCAGCCGAGAATCATTTGAAAAAACATACAGTTCCCATGCTGTTTTTAGCATGCGACGGCGGTAGTGACAATGTAGAAAAATACCGCCGCCTGGCAAAACGAAAGGGGATTGCCGTAGTAGATATATTTACCAAACAAGAGCTTGGGCAGGCTGTTGGCAAGATGCAAAATGTTGTCGTCTTGCTGACAGATACGGGATTTGCCAAAGCGATTGCCAAGGTGATGCAAGCGATGGATAAAGGGGGTAACTAGATGACAAAACGAGTATATGAAGCAGCCAAAGAATATGGTGTGTCAGCTAAAGCGGTTATCAAGGTATTAGGAGACCATCATATTAAAGCTGGTAATTTTACTGGTATTGATGATAAAATGAAATCCATTTTGGATACGTCTTTTAAGAAATCGAAACAGGGTACTGATAAAAAAGTGGCAGAAGCCAAAAAAGGAATGGAAGGAAATAGCCGAAAAGTGAACGATAACAGCCGCGCAAATCAAGGAAAACAACAAGAACGTCAACATAATCAGGAAAATAACGCAAAACAAGGACATAACGAACGCACCAACAGCGGAAAACATCAGGGACAGCCGACAAACCGCAATGGAAAAAACATGTCCAATATGCGTAAAGATAAACCGCAAAATGCAGGCGGTCAATCGAATCGTCAAAACCGTACGAATCATCAGACAGACAGCAAACAAGGCAGTTCCAATGATGGTAAACGTACGAAATTCTTTGGTCGTACGCAGCAAAATAACACAGACAGCGGCAACCGTTCCGATAACAAACGCAATAAACGGGGACAGAATGGCAACCGGGATTCTCGCAATAATCAAGGCGGTAAAAACAGACCGCATACCCTGTTGTCCAACGTATTGAACAAAGGAAAACATAAAAATAAAAATCATAAAAATCAGCCGCAGCAAATGCAAAATCATGAAACGGCTAAAAAGAAAAATTATCCAACCAGCATTGAATTGCCGGAAACGATTATTGTCAAGGATTTTGCGGAACGCTTGGGACGTGAAGTTGGCGAAGTAATCAAAAAACTGCTGATGGGCGGTATTATGGCGACGATTAACCAAGAAATTGACTATGAAACGGCATCGTTAATCGCTGATGAATTTGGTGTGACTGTAACGAAAGAAGCACCACCGGAAGATCCCACTGAATTAGAAGAAATTATTGATCCGCCAGAATCATTGAAAGTTCGTCCGCCTGTTGTTACGATTATGGGTCACGTCGACCATGGCAAAACCAGCTTGCTCGATGCGATTCGTCAGACCAATGTAACCAGTCATGAAGCCGGTGGTATTACACAGCATATTGGGGCCTATCAGGTTCGTTATGAAGGTAAAAAAATCACCTTTATGGATACACCAGGCCATGAAGCATTTACGGCAATGCGTGCCCGTGGTGCGCAGGTAACGGATATTGCTGTCCTCGTTGTTGCTGCCGATGACGGCGTTATGCCGCAGACGATTGAATCTATCAACCATGCGAAATCTGCAGGCGTACCGATTATCGTTGCTATTAATAAGATAGATAAAGAAAGTGCTAATCCTGAACATGTTATGCAGCAGCTGACAGAATATGGCTTGATCAGTGAAGATTGGGGCGGCGATACCATTATGGTTCCCGTTTCTGCTCATAAGAAAATCGGCTTGGAAGACTTGCTGGAAAACATTTTAGTATTAGCCGAAGTATCAGAACTGAAAGCCAATCCGAATCGTCCGGCTCAAGGGGTTGTTATTGAAGCGAAGTTGGATAAAGGACGCGGCCCGGTTGCCTCGGTACTGATTCAAAAAGGCACGCTTCATGTAGGCGATACGATTATTGTTGGACCGTGCTTTGGTAAAGTTCGTGCCATGACCAACGAACGGGGCGAACGAGTTAAAAAAGCAGAACCTTCATTCCCAGTCGAAATCTTAGGCTTGAATGATGTGCCGGAAGCTGGCGACATTTTGGATGTAACCGATGAAAAAACGGCGCGCAGTGTAGCTGAAAAGCGAATGGAAAAGAAACGTTCCTCTGAACTTCATGTCAATGCTAAAGTTACGTTGGACGATTTATTCAGCCAGATTCAGCAGGGTGAATTGAAAGAATTGCCATTGATTGTCAAAGGGGACGTACAGGGTTCTGTTGAAGCATTAAGTCAGTCCTTGCTGTCTATTAAGAGCGATGAAGTTCGTATTTCCATCGTACATGCCGGTGTCGGAGCCATTACAGAATCGGATATTATGCTGGCGTCTGCATCCAATGCGATTATTATTGGCTTTAATGTTCGTCCTGATGCAGCAGCTCGTAAATCAGCGGAACATGAAAATGTCGATATGCGTATGTATCGTGTCATTTATGATGCCATTAATGATGTCGAAGCAGCGATTAAAGGCATGATGGAAAAGAAATACGAAGAAAAAATTGTTGGCCGTGCAGAAGTCCGCAAAGTCATTACGACACCGAAAGTTATTGTTGGCGGTTCCTATGTCAAAGAAGGTAAAATTACCAGCACGTCTAAAATCCGCTTGATTCGTAATGGTATTGTTGTTCATGAAGGAGAAATTGACGGTCTCCGTCGTTTTAAAGATGATGTAAAGGAAGTTGCTTCTGGCTACGAATGCGGTATTACGCTTGATAAATATCGTGACATCAAGGAAGGTGACGAAATCGAAGCGTATGAAATGGTCGAAGTAGCTCCGGAATAAGTGAGGATAAAACATTATGGGAGAATTACGAGTTCGTAAAATACAAGAATTCATTAAGCAGGAAGTATCCAATATCCTGCTTCGTGAATTGAAAGATCCCCGCCTTGGTTTTGTGACAGTTACAGATGCGCGGATTACCGGTGATTTGCGGGAAGCGACTGTATATGTAAGCCTTTTCGGAAAAACGGAAGAAAAGCAAAATACGATGAAGGCGTTAAAAAATGCAACAGGCTATATTCGCACAGAAGTAGGCCGGCGATTGGGGATTCGCTATTCACCGACCATTGAATTTAAGGAAGATACGTCATTGGATTATGGCATGAAAATTGATAAAATTCTTCGTGACATTGAAAAGAAGGGTTAAAACGTATGAATTCTTCAATACAGGAAATACGTCACGTATTGGAACAGTATGATCATATTATGATTACTGCGCATGTCAGTCCCGATGGCGATGCAATTGGCAGTACGCTGGCATTATATGGATGGCTTCATTCCCTGAACAAAGACGTAGTTGTCGTATTGGACGACGACGTGGACGAAAAATTTAACTTTTTACAGGACTATGATGTCATTCAAAAACCAGAAACTGTTCAGACAGACGAATCTTGGCTAACGGTCGTATTGGATGCAACGGACATGAACCGGTTGGGAAATGCAGCCACTTTGGCGAAAGGGAAGATCTTGAATATTGATCACCATATTTCCAATCAGCATTTTGCTGATTGGGAATATATTCGCCCTGATTTTGCAGCAGCCGGTGAAATCTTGACATTCCTGTTTTTAACATGGAATGTACCCATCGAAGCTTCTTGGGCTGATGCCTTGTATTTGGCCGTTGCTACAGATTGTGGTTTCTTTAAGTTCAGCAACACAACAGGCCATACGCTGCAAATGGCAGGTGCGTTGGTTGATGCCGGTGCACACCCCAATCGCATTTCTGAACATCTAGAAGCGCGTTCTTTGGCTAAAATGCAGGCCTTGGCAGAAGTATTGCAGCATATTGAACTGTTTGGCGGCAATACTGTCGCAGGATTGGCTTTTACACCGGAATTGATGCAGTATACAGGTGAGCATACAGGCAGTTACATGGACTATGTGCGCAATATTAAAGGCGTAGACGTTGCGTTTACTGTAAAATTTGTGAATGATACAGAAACAAGAGTTAGCCTGCGTTCTAAAACAGTAGATGTCAATGCGATTGCAGCTAGTTTTGACGGTGGCGGACATGTCCGGGCTGCGGGATGTACGATAGCCGCTTCGTTAGAAGATGCAAAGAAAATGGTAGTGAAGGAAATTTTAAAAGCGATATGATACATGGAGTTGTCAATGTAATAAAACCAACGGGCATGTCAAGCCATGATGTGATTGGACAGCTGCGCCGTATATACAATATGAAAAAAATAGGCCATGCGGGTACTCTGGATCCGTTGGCAGCCGGTGTATTGCCTGTTTACTTAGGACAGGCAACCAGACTGATTGAATATGGCGACAGCAGCGTTAAAACGTATCATGCTGAATTTGTACTGGGATTGGCTACGGATACAGAAGATAGTACCGGAGAAGTCGTGGCGCAGGCACCGGTACGTGCGTTTCGGTTTGATGAAATACAACAGGCTGTGCAATCGTTTCATGGGGAAATAGGCCAAACGCCGTCACGGTATTCTGCCATTAATGTCAATGGCGTGAAAGCATATAAATTAGCTCGGCAGCATACGGAGTTTACGTTACCTGTACGGCATGTTACAATTCATGACATTCAGTTACTGTCGTACAATCACGGTCGAGGTGTGATAGCTGTAACATGTTCGAAAGGGACATATATTCGTTCGTTAATTCGCGATATAGGAGAAGCACTTGGCACGTACGCCTGTATGACTTATTTGGTGCGTGTACGGGCGGGGTTATTTGATATTGCTGAGGCGGCTACGCTGGAAGAAATTGAGGCTAATCCGGTCGCCTATGTACAACCCGCTGACATGGCTATTCAAGAATTACCCAAAACCGTATGCAATCATAAACAATGCACTTTTTTATTGCAGGGACGTCCTGTTCCCTTTGCTGGAAAGGGATTGGCAGATAAGGCTGTATTGCGTGTCTATACACTAGAGAAAAAGTTGGCAGGTATTGCTCGTTTCGATAAAGAACATCATGTGATTCGTCCGCATAAAATGTTTGCCGACATAGGGTGAGGTAATAAATCATGCAAGTATTCCATTCATTTCAGGAAATTACAGATTGCTGCGGCGCGGTTGTTGCCTTGGGAACCTTTGACGGGGTACACTTGGGACATCAAATGGTCATGAAAACGGCAATAGAAAAGGCTGCTAAAAAAGGCGTAAAAGCCATGGTGATTACATTTGGCGCCCATCCCTTGTCCGTTCTTTGTCCGGATAAAGAACCGGCACGACTGGCTACAGTGAAACAAAAAGAACAATACATTGCGGCAGTAGGAATTGATGGGCTCGTACTGCTGCCCATGACGCAGCATTTACTCAAAGAATCGCCAGAATCATTTTGTCAGCAGTTGTTAACGTATATCCATCCGTCGGCAATTGTTGTCGGTTCTAATTTTACGTATGGCGCAAAAGCAGCTGGTAATACGGATACGCTAAAACAATTTATGGCAGCGTATAATATACCTGTTTTGGCCTTGACATTATTAGAACGGCCGGGAAGGAGTACGCCAATTAGCAGTACGGTCATTCGAAGACTGGTTCATATGGGGCATATGGAGACGGCTGAAAGTTTATTGGGCAGGCCGTTTACCTTAACCGGAGAAGTTGTGCAGGGAGATCATCGCGGGCGCACGATTGGATTTCCTACGGCGAATATGCTGATTCCCGTAAAAATGGCTGTACCGGCTGATGGAGTATATATTACGGAACTGGCTTGGAATGGCATATGTCATCCCAGTATCACCAATATTGGCAGTAATCCGACCTTTACCCATCAGTACAGACGAATTGAAACGCATGTATTAAACTGTCAGGAAAATTTATATGGAAAAACGGTCAACTTACGTTTTAGGAAACGTCTTCGCGGTGAAATGGTATTTGCATCGGCAGAAGAATTAGTCTGCCAAATGCAGCAGGATAAAGAAGCAGCACAGAAATTTTTTATAAACGTAAACGATTAACTTAAAACATTGCAGAAAAAATAATATATCTGCAATGTTTTTTTATTTTTTTTGGTAAAATTTGTAGCACATATATAAAAAATGTGGTATACTTAAAAGCACTCCAATACATGTTGCATGAGTTATATTGGATAGAGCCATAAAAGAAGAGAAAAAGAATAGGAGTGATATTTTTATGGTAAAGTTTTCAGAAGTAGCAAATAGTTTACACGCATCTGACATTCGTGAAATTTTAAAAGTTACAGAAAACCCGGAAATTATTTCGTTTGCCGGCGGTTTGCCTGCTCCGGAACTGTTCCCGGTGGAAGATATGAAAAAAGTCGATGTGGCAATTTTGGAAAAAGAAGGTCGGCAAGCTCTTCAGTACAGCACAACAGAAGGATATGTGCCGCTTCGTAAACATATTGCTGAACGTATGAAATCTGCATTCCAAACGGACTGTAGCTATGAAGATATCATTATTACGGCTGGTTCTCAGCAAGGTTTATCGCTGCTCGGCAATATCTTTTTAAATAAAGATGATATTGTGTTGGTAGAAAGCCCGACATACATGGGTGCTACGACAGCATTTAATGTAAAATTCCCACAGTTTGTCGAAGTTCCGACCGATGACAAAGGTATGATCCCAGAAGAATTAGATAAAATTATTGCAAAATACGGTAATCGTATTCGCTTAATGTATGTTATTCCTGATTTCCAGAATCCATCCGGTATTACATGGCCGATGGAACGCCGTGAAGCATTCATGGATATTGTTAATCAGCATGACATTCCAGTTATTGAAGACGATCCATACGGTGAACTTCGTTATGAAGGCAAATCGTTACCGACATTGAAATCGTTAGACAAAAAAGGCAATGTTATTTTCTTCGGTTCCTTCTCCAAGATTTTGATGCCTGGCCTTCGTCTTGGCTGGATGGTTGCAGCACCGGAAGTTTTGGAAAAAGCTGTTATGCTGAAACAAACTGTTGACTTACAGTCTTCTTCGTTTGCACAGCGTCAGGTTTCCTATTATATCGATATGTTCGATTTGGATGCGCATGTGCAGGAAATCCGCAATTTATACGGTAAACGCCGTACATTGATGTATGATTCCATGAAAAAATATTTCCCTGAAGGAGTTACATTCACCTATCCGGAAGGCGGTTTATTTACATGGGTAACGTTGCCGGAAGGTATGGATGCCAAAGAAATGATGCCAAAGGTTATTGCGAAGAAAGTTGCATATGTACCGGGCAGCGCATTTTATCCGAATGGCGGTCATGCGAACCATTTCCGTCTTAACTATTCCAATATGCCGGAAGAACGTATCGTAGAAGGTATTAAACGTTTGGCTGATGTATTGAAAGAAGAAATGGCTAAATTAAAATAATAACGTTTTTAGAGTTCAGACATGTTATATTGCATGTCTGAATTTTTTTTAATTAGTATTATGATAAAAAGTAAAAATACAATTGATAAAAATTCATTAAAATGCTATAATAACTATAACAGTAACGTAAAACGTTTTTTTAGAAAAACCAAAGGAGTGATTGGTAATGAAATTTTCAGACCTTGCGATGGACCTTAAAGCTTCTGAAATCCGTGAATTATTGAAATTAACAACCATGCCGCAAGTTATTTCCTTTGCTGGCGGATTACCGGCACCGGAACTATTTCCTACGGAAGAATTGAAAAAAGTAGACGACGAAGTCTTAACGAAAGAAGGAAAACAGGCTGTACAGTATGGTACGACGGAAGGCTATCTGCCGCTTCGCGAAAAAATTACTAAGCGAATGAAACAAGCGTTTATGGTAGATTGCTCAGCTGATGAAGTAATGATTACCTCTGGTTCGCAGCAGGGATTGTCATTATTGGCGCAGATTTTTTTGAATAAAGATGATGTTGTATTAGTAGAAAGTCCGACGTATTTGGGAGCTATTAATGCATTTAAATTGTGTGGACCACAATTTGTTGAAGTACCGACAGATGAAAAAGGGATTATTCCGGAAGAACTGGAAAAATTGTTGGATCAATATGGCCCGCGTGTACGCATGATGTATGTAATTCCAGAATTCCAAAATCCGACAGGGATTACCTGGCCCTTAGAACGGCGCAAACAATTTATGGACATTATTAATCAGTATGATTTCCCTGTACTAGAAGACGATCCCTATGGTGAACTGCGCTATGATGGTGAAAAAGTACCGTCTTTAAAATCCATGGATACCAAAGGCAATATTGTATTTTTAGGCTCATTCTCTAAAATTTTTATGCCCGGTCTTCGCATCGCTTGGATGGTTGCAAACCCGGAAATTATCGATAAAATTGTAAAATTAAAACAAGCTGTGGACTTACAGTCTTCATCATTTGCACAACGCCAGACGTCATATTATATTGATATGTATGATTTGGATAAACATGTAGAAAAAATTAAAGCCTTGTATAAAACGCGGCGGGATTTAATGTGCCAGACGATGAAAGAAGAATTTCCTAAAGAAATTACATTTACCTATCCAGAAGGCGGCCTATTTACATGGGTTACGCTGCCGGAAGGCATGGATGCCAAAGAAATTATGCCAAAAGTATTAGCCAAAGATGTGGCATACGTTCCAGGCGGTCCATTTTATCCGAATGGCGGCAATGCGAACCATTTCCGGCTCAATTATTCCAATATGCCAGAAGAACGAATTGTTGAAGGCATTAAACGACTGGCAGATGTTTTAAAAGAAGAAATGGCAGCATATAAACAATAATGCAGATAGATTGCATGATAAAAAACATGATACGATACGATGGCGTGTCGCATCATGTTTTTTATATGTTCTTTTATGAGTTATAGGTATGTAAATATACGGCATTGGCATATGCTGATTGACTTACGTGTATAATCATTGTATTATAATAATAACAAAGACATTTTTTATAAAGATAATGTCTTCGCAGTGTTCGCAAAAAACGCATTCGTATCAGGGGCGGGCTATGATTGATACGGTGCGTTTTTTATGTGATACCTATAAATAGCGAGTATAGACCAATCTTCGCTATAGGAGGCGCGTATTGATGACAAATCAGCTTCAACAGTTATGCAGGCAAATACGCAGAGAAACTGTACAGGCTATTTATTTAGCAGGTTCCGGACATCCTGGCAGTTCTTTGTCAGTTGTCGAAATACTGGTAACGTTATATTTTACCGATTTGTTGCACTGTTTTCCCAAAGATCCTAAAAATCCACGGCGAGATCGGTTTATTTTATCCAAAGGGCATGCAGCCCCGGCATATTATAGTGTGTTGGCACATAAAGGTTTTTTCCCGGTATCCTTGCTGGATACGCTGCGGAAGCTGGGAAGCCCGCTGCAGGGACATCCAAATATGGAAAAATTACCTTGTTTGGACTGTGCTGTAGGCTCATTGGGACAAGGGTTATCCATTGCTAATGGGATTGCTTTTGCATTGCAGCGACGACAGGAAATGCCGCATGTATTTTGCTTGATTGGCGACGGGGAACAGCAAGAAGGGCAGATTTGGGAAGCAGCAGCGTTTGCGGCTCAACACCATTTAGACCACGTTTGTCTTATTGTAGACTGCAATGGCATGCAATTAGTAGATGCGTTGAATGGCATCAAAAAGATGCAGCCTATGGCAGCGAAGTGGCAAAGTTTTGGTTGGCATGTCTTGGAAACAGATGGTCATGATATAGACAAGTTGTATCATACATTGAAAGAAGCTAAGCAATATCGCAGCAAACCGACCGTTGTATTGGCGCATACGATAAAAGGCAAGGGCGTATCGTATATGGAAAATCAAGCAGAATGGCATGGTACTGCTCCCAATACAGAACAATATCAGACGGCTATGAAAGAATTATCTCAGGAGGTGCCCCAATGAGTCGAGTACCGATGCGTAACGGTTACGGCAAAGCCTTGTTGGAATTGTGTCGTCTTCATGACGATGTTGTCGTTTTAGATGCGGACGTAGCTAAATCAACGCGTACCGATTGGGTGCGGCAAAAATATCCAGACAGATATGTCAATGTAGGGATTTCTGAACAGGATTTAGTAGGTACGGCAGCAGGTATGTCACTGACTGGATTTGTTCCTTTTATTTCGACATATGGCGTCTTTTTGACAGGACGGGCATGGGGACAGATTCGCAATACGGTCTGTTATAATAACCTTAATGTTAAATTGGGGGGTGCTCATGCCGGTATTTCTGTAGGACCCGATGGCGCAACGCATCAGGCATTGGAAGATGTAGCTCTTATGCGCGTCATTCCCAATATGACAGTTATCGTTCCCTGCGATTGGCATGAAACATATAAAGCGACGATGGCAGTATATGAAAAAACTGGACCATCGTATGTTCGGTTTGGCCGCAATCCGGCGCCTGTCGTAACGACAGAAGATACGCCGTTTATCTTAGGAAAAGCTGCCGTATTTAAAGCTGGGCAGGATGTTACCATCTTTGCCAACGGCATGATGGTATATCAAGCATTACAGGCGGCGCAAACGCTGCAGCAGGAAAATATTCGTGCTGAAGTTATCAACGTACATACTGTCAAACCGCTGGATACAGAAACAATCATACATAGTGCTGCCAAGACAAAGGCCGTTGTGGTTTGTGAAGAACATCAGTGTATTGGCGGCCTGGGCAGCGCAGTTTGTGAAGTTTTGTCACAGCATTGCTGTGTCCCAGTAGAACTCGTAGGCATTCAAGATACATTTGGTGAATCTGGACTACCGGATGATTTGATGGAGGCCTATGGATTAGGGGAATCTTCTATTGTACAAGCTGTACGAAATGTCTTAAAAAGAAAGTAATATCAAAAAAACTGTCTTTTCTATGGAAAGACAGTTTTTTTGATGCCATACGATAGAAAATTAGCAGGATTTTGAAAAATGAATCAGCTCTCGGCTAGGCAGCTGGGCAGCAAAAATACCGACAGCCATAAATACGCAGCCAATGCCTTCCCGCAAAGACATCCATTCCCCTAATAAGAGAATGCCGGCTAAGGCCCCAAAAATCATTTCGAAACTGCAAAGTAAAGAGGTTTCTGTTGGCGGAACATGTTTTTGTGCGATAATCTGCAGCGTATAGCCCACACTACTGGAAAAAATGCCGCAGTACAAAATCGCAATGGCAGAAGCTGTTATCATCGGCCAAGTCAGCGTTTCGCCGCAGATCAGCATAGCCATGCCATTGAAAAACGTACAAGCTATAAATTGCCCAAAGGATAAGATGACACCAGGAAAATCAGAAGCAAAACGGCCAATACATAATATGTGACAGCTCCAGAAAAAAACGCCGATAAGTTCAAATATATCACCCATATTGACGGCTGTGCCTGTATCGTGGAACGTTAGCAGATACAGGCCAATAACGGCAATCAGGCAGCCGATTAGGTGAGACATACGTAGTGCGTTTTTTAAGAATAATCCAAGCAGTGGCACGGCAATAATATATAAGGACGTAATAAAGCTGGCCTTACCGGCCGTTGTGTATATCAGACCGATTTGCTGAAAGGCAGAGCCGGCAAATAAGAAAAAGCCAATGGCTGTGCAAATAAGAAAAAAAGAAGGTTTTTTCATGTGTTGTTTCTGCGCAGTAGACGTGTCATGGTTTAACAGAAATACTAAAGGAATTAACGCAATGGAACTGACAAAAAAACGCAGGGCATTGAATGAAAAAGGCCCCATAATGTTCGCAATGGTGCGTTGTGCGACAAAAGCGCATCCCCATATTAACGCAGTTAACAAAAGCATAAAGCGATATTTCATACCCAAACTCCTTTCTATGATACGAATACAGTGATTTTTATTATACCATATATAGACGAAAAGATAAGTTGTTCCGCATAAAATCACTGGGGTGCGGCGTATCATTTAACGTCCTATGGATAGGTTGTCTTGATGGTAATAGGAATTTCGTAAAGAAATGGTAAATAGGATATCTCTGCAACGTAAGCAAAATGTAAAATTTCATTGCTCACCATTGTTTATTTGATGTATAATAGAGATAATATTTATTTGGAGGCGAGTATATTGTATACGAAAGCGTTGTTGACAGACTTGTATCAATTGACCATGATACAAGGGCTGTATTTTGAAGGGAAACACGAACAATCCTGCGTGTTTGACCGATACTATCGAACGAACCCCTTTAATGGGGGCTATACGATTGTTGCAGGGCTGGAACATTTAATTGACTATGTGCATAATATTCATTTCAGTGATGATGATATAGCGTATTTGAAACGGACAGGTATATTCCAGGATGAGTTCCTGGATTACTTAAGAACAATTACGTTTACGGGCGATATTTATGCCATGCCGGAAGGGACAATTGCATTCCCGCAGGAAGTATTGCTGCGCGTTCATACTAAAAAAGCGGAAGCATTGCTGTTAGAAACCTGCATGTCCATGATTATGAATCATGAAAGCCTGATTGCGACTAAAGCTCGCCGTGTTCGTACGGTCGCAGGCAATGATAATCTGATGGAATTTGGCCTTCGTCGTGCCCAAGGCATGTCTGCCGGTGTATATGGGGCTCGGTCTGCTATGATTGGCGGTTTTAATGGTACGAGTAATGTGTTGTCCGGTGCAAAATTTGGCATGCCTATCTTAGGAACGATGGCACACAGCTGGGTTATGAGTTTTCCGACAGAAATAGAAGCCTTTCGTGCATATGCTCGTCAGTATCCAAATAATATGATTCTGTTGGCTGATACGTACAATACTTTAAAACAAGGTGTACCCGATGCTATTACGATTTTTAAGGAAATGAAAGAAGCAGGTACATTGCCTAAGACCTATGGTATTCGTTTAGACAGTGGTGATTTGGCATACCTTTCCAAAGAAGCTCACAAAATGTTTGAAGCAGCCGGTTTTGGCGATGCCGTTATTGCCGCCTCCAATGACTTAGATGAAAATCTAATTTCCGAACTGAAATCCCAAGGATGCTGCATTAATTCCTGGGGGGTAGGCACCAATTTGATTACGGCAAAAGACAGCCCGTCTCTGGGAGGCGTATTTAAATTGGTTGGTCAGTACGATGGCGATACGTTTGTACCGAAAATTAAGATGAGCGATAATGCCGAAAAAATTTCGAATCCCGGCATGAAAAACGTTCTTCGTATTTATGACAAAGACCATGGCAAGATGAAAGCGGATATCATTGTCTTGGAAGGCGAAACGATTGATACATCCAAAGACTTGCATTTGGTGAGTGATAACGCACCATGGCGTTCCCGTGTGATTCCGGGAGGTACCTTTGTGGTCCGCAAAATGTTGGAACCGATTTTTTTAAAGGGAAAATTAGTATATCAAAAACCATCGTTAAAAGAAATCATGCGGTATGCCGATGAACAAATGCAGACGTTATGGCCGGAATATTTGCGCCTCGTTAATCCTGAAGAAATGTGGGTACAGCGAAGTGCTAAATTGTCGGCTTTGCGTGAAAAAATCTTAAAAGAAGAATCGGCACATTTCTTTTAAATCATTATGTTGCAACCGATATATTATACTGTAGAATTTGAAGAGGCTTGCCTGTACGGCAGCCTCTTTTTTAGCAGCCTGTAGGCGAACAGAATCGGCTATGGTATAATAACCATAAGCTTTTGTCAGAAAGCATAAAGAAGGTGAGTATATGAAAGGTACGATTATTGGGGATATTATTGGATCACCCTATGAATTTGCTGAGCCTCCTGTTAAAACCAAGATTTTTGATTGGTTTGCACCGGGATGCCATGTGACGGATGATACCGTTATGACCATCGCCGTTGCCGCAGCCTTGATGGAAGGAAAAGAAACGCGGCAAGGGTATATAGGTCCGCTGCGCCGCCAGTTTAAGCACTGGTTCCGTTTGTATCCTGAGGCTGGGTTTGGCCCACGGTTTAAACAGTGGGCATTATCTGATGAAATTGCCCCTTATGGCAGTTATGCTAACGGGGCGGCCATGCGTGTGGCTCCAGCTGCATGGGTAGGCCGGTCCTTAGATGAAGTGCAGGCATTGGCTGAACTTACCGCTGTTATAAGCCATGATAATGAAGAAGCGGTCAAAGGAGCCGTAGCTGTTGCGTCTGCCGTATATTTAGCTCGCATGCATACGCCTAAAGAAGAAATACGAACATACTTGCAGACTTATTTTTACCCGCTGCGGCAATCGTTACAAGATATTCGTCCTGGTTATGCGTTTACGTGCCGTACAAAAGATAGTGTGCCGCAGGCATTAGAAGCATTTTTAGACAGCACAGATTTTGAAGATGCCATTAAAAATGCCGTATCTTTAGGCGGCGATACGGATACGCAGGCCGCAATGGCTGGGGCTGTTGCGGAAGCTTGGTATGGCGTACCGGATTCCCTGTG
This sequence comes from uncultured Megasphaera sp., assembly GCA_934202965.1. Lineage (GTDB taxonomy): Bacteria > Bacillota > Negativicutes > Veillonellales > Megasphaeraceae > Megasphaera. The sequence goes on along the minus strand of CAKPYN010000006.1, from coordinate 46,564 downwards.
GCGGCAGGCAAATACATATATACCACAGCCGATGCAGCATGTGTTACAGACATTTGCAGCGGCATATATGAAACCATCAGAAACCAATAGCAATAAAGGGAGATAATCGTAGTGTCAGAATATAAAGAGCAGCTAGATATAAAAGAATTAGATAAAAAATATGAAACATTGTGTACCATTCTTCAAGAGATGGGCAGTGTAGTTATCGGCTTTTCCGGCGGTGTAGACAGTACGTTTTTGACGTATGCCGCACATGATGTGCTAAAAGATCGCGTGTTGGCGGTGACGGCTGTATCGCCGACACTGCCTGCGAGTGAAAAAGAAGATGCCGTATCTATGGCAAAGCAAATCGGCGTATCCCATTTGATTGTTCCGACGACGGAATTTGACGATGAAACCTTTGTGCAGAATCCGCCGGATCGCTGCTACATTTGCAAAAAGATTCGTTTTTCCGCATTAGTAGAACTGGCTCAACAAAAAGGGTATCAATGGGTTGTCGATGGCGGCAACGTTGATGACTTAGGCGATTATCGGCCAGGCATGAAAGCTATCAAGGAATTATCCCAATTTGTACGCAGCCCGATGATTGAAGCCGGTCTCCATAAAGAAGATATTCGCGCGTTATCGTGGCGGTTTGGCCTAAAAACGTGGGATAAACAAAGCGCAGCGTGTCTGGCGAGCCGCATTCCCTATGGAACGACCTTGCTGCCACAGCGACTGCAGGCTATTGACAACGCAGAACAATTTATTGCCCCCTATATTCATGGTTCACTGCGTGTGCGGTACCATGGTGATGTAGCCCGGATTGAAGTCGGTGTGGACGAAATACCGGCAATACTCGCACATCGAGAAGCAATTGTATCGTATGTAAGGAAGTGTGGATTCACGTATGTTACACTTGATTTGGGCGGATATGAAATGGGAAGTTTAAATGAAGTCATTGATACAAGTGAGGCGAAATAAATGGCTGTTTCTAAAAAAGTAAAAGATGAAATGCTGCAGCGATTTCAAGATCAATACGGTATTATGAAACCGGCACTTCACTATCATACGCCATTTGAATTGATGATAGCTGTTATTTTATCGGCGCAATGCACAGATGAACGAGTCAATATCGTTACGGCAGGCATGTTCCCCCAGTATAATACGCCGGAAAAAATGCTGGAATTGGGAATCAGCGGATTAGAAGAAAAAATTCGCACGTGCGGATTGTATCACAGCAAAGCAAAGAATATTTTAGCAAACTGTGCGATGCTGTGTGAAACGTATCATGGCGAAGTACCGACAACGTTTGATGAATTGGTCAAGCTGCCCGGTGTAGGCCGCAAAACGGCCAATGTATTGGTAAGTATTTTATTTGATACGCCGGCGATTGCTGTAGACACGCATGTATTTCGTGTATCTAATCGACTGCAGCTGGCTGAAGGAAAGACGCCGTTGGAAGTAGAAAAGGGACTGCAAAATGCGATTCCTAAAAAATGGTGGAGCCGAGCCCATCATTGGCTTATTTGGCATGGACGCCGTGTATGCAAAGCACGAAAACCATTATGCGATCAATGCTTTTTAGCCGATCTTTGTCCCAGTCAGTCACATTGACAAATGTATAAAAAATGAGTAATATAAATAATGCATGAGCTGTATACATTCCAAAACATTAGTGGGGAGGGTTCATTCTATATGGATTTAAAATATGTAAAAGGTAACTATATGGATGAAATCATGTTTGAAGGCCAACCAGTATTATTTACCTTAGAAGGATTAGCTGAAGGCAACGATGCAGAGGCTCGCCGCTATAGTGAGGAAATCTGGAACTGGGTATTAGCCCATCGGTCCCGTGTCATGGCGCATGCGCCATTGATTGCTAATTTTAAAAATAAAAAGTGGCGTGCTGATGGAGAACGAGAAGTAACAGCAGAAGAAATACGCAGCTACTTAAAACGCATTAATTCCGTATATGTTACGTATAAAGGTGGCTTTGATATTTTTTTTGATACAAACGATGTGTTCCATGAACGTTCGATTGTTGTCAGTATGGGAAAAAACTTTGTCTTTGAAGGGTTTAAGCTTCTTTGATATATTGTCGAAACGCGTCTTATGTGGTAAAATAAGACTAATCTTGACAGTGAGGTGAAAGAGAATGGCAAAACATATTATTACGATTAATACAGAATCGATTCAGAAAACAACACAGCATGCTGGTTGCAGTGAATGCCAGACATCCTGCCAGTCCGCTTGCAAGACATCTTGCACTGTTGGCAACCAGGTCTGCACAAAATAATTACGTATTTGAGGGGACACCCTTTACCGCGAGGTAAAGGGTATTCTTTTTGTATGGAGGAACTATGGCTTATACAATCAAACCGATGATTCATAAATACTGTCAAAATGGTACGTATATGCTGCTGGACGTTAACAGCGGTATTATTAACGTGATTGATAAAATTACCTATGATGTACTTGATATCTACGATGGTACCAATGCAGATGCCGTATATCAGGCATTTGCGGATACCTATTCAAAAGAAGAGCTAAAAGAAACGCTTGCGGAATTGGATGAACTCATTGCCAAAGAAATGCTGTTTGCGCCGATGGCAGAAAATTTCAAAGTAGTAGCAGAAGAAGAACCGATTATCAAATCCCTTTGTTTAAATATTGCCCATGACTGCAATCTGCGATGCAAATACTGTTTTGCATCCCAAGGAGATTATGATACGCATAAACGAGAACTCATGAGTTTTGATGTTGCTAAGCATGCCGTTGATTTACTTATCAAAAGTACCGAAGGCAAACGGCAGCATTGCGAAATCGACTTTTTTGGCGGCGAACCGCTGATGAATTTTGGCGTCGTCAAACAGACAATTGCCTATATTCGAGAACAGGAAATAATTCATGACAAAGTATTCAAATTGTCTTTAACAACGAACGGCATGTTGTTGGATCCGGCTAAAGTTAAATATTTGACAGAAAATCACATCAGCCTGATTTTGAGCTTGGATGGTCGTCCGGAAATACATAACCGTATGCGTCCAGATGCAGGCGGCCGGGATTCTTACGATACATGCGCCAAAAATCAAGTCTATGCAGCTAAGCACCGTAACGGTGAAGAATACTATGTTCGCGGCACCTATACAAAATATAATTTGGATTTCACCAAAGATGTAGAACATATGGCGGATTTGGGATTTGAAGGTTTGTCGATGGAACCAGTAGTAGGCGATGATTTGTCCTATGCGATTACCGAAGACGATTTGCTGCGTATTTTTAAAGAATATGATACATTGGCAGACTTTTATCTCCAGCGCATGGATGAAGGCCGTCCATTTATTTACTATCACTTTATAATGGATTTGTATCGTGGCCCGTGCATTGCGAAACGGCTTCGCGGCTGTGGTGCCGGCCATGAATACATGTGTGTTGTCCCGAATGGCGATATTTACCCCTGTCATCAGTTTGTAGGGCAAGATGAGTATGTTATCGGCAATGTATATGACGGTGTAACGGATACTAAATTACCGGCATTGTTCCGGGACATGCATGTGCTGAATAAACCCACTTGCTGCGACTGCTGGGCTAAATTCTTCTGTAGCGGCGGATGCCATGCCAACAATATCAAATACGGTGGCAATATTCAGACACCCTATGACTTGAGTTGCCGCATACAGAAAAAACGTATTGAATGTGCTATGTACATCCAGGCAGTTTTAGCAATGCGCGGTCAAAAAGCTCGTCTCTTTGGAGATGCACCGGAACAGTGTGAAGGATGCGGCTCCTGTGAATAAGTTAAAGGGATGTTTATCTGCCGTAGTTGTCCTATATCTGCTGTATGCCATGGTTAAAGATGGTGTGACTCCGCTGTTACTAATTATTTTGGCAGCAGCAATACTGGTAGGGGCGATGCAGCTTTGGATGCACACAGCTTCCTATAAAAAGTATAAAGACGCACAGCAACGAATGAATAAAAGATAGACTGTTGCGTTATGGCAGAAAGCGCACGTTTTTGGGGCTGTCGCAGAAAGCGATAAGCCCCTTTTAGTGTATAGTTTGTTATCATATCATATCGTATGAACAAGCTAATGCAGTCTAAAAAAATGCGGTGTGGTAAACTGGCAGGAAATAAGACAATGTATTGTTTTAGCATACGACAATAGCTAAAATAAGAAACAGGTAAAGAACGGTATAAAATGACTTGCATGTAAAACAGAGCTATATACCTAAGAAGTGAAAATAAAACTATAAAAAAACACCAATAAGGTTGACTTTATGAAGCGGTTGGAGTATTCTTAGTATAGTCAAAAGGTACACTTTAATATTGAGAATCAAGATTAAAGACATATATAGGAGTGAATGATGATGAGTGAATTGATTAGAGTAGAAGGCTTGAAAGTCGCCGTTGAAGGAAAAGAAATCCTGAAAGGCTTGGACTTGACCATTAACACTGGCGAAACCCATGTTATCATGGGATCCAATGGTGCCGGAAAATCGACGTTGTTTAACGCGATTATGGGGAATCCCAAATACGTCGTTACAGCAGGTAAGATTTTCTTTGAAGGTAAAGATATTACGCATGCACCGGTTAATGAACGTGCCAAAGCTGGGATTTTTATGGCCTTTCAGGCCCCTATTGCCGTACAGGGAATTTCTGTTGAAAATTTCATTCGTAATGCCAAAAGTACAGTAAGCGGCCAGACACAGCGTATTATGCCGTTCCGTAAAAAACTCCATAAACAGATGGATCAGCTGAAAATGGATCGGTCTTATGCAACACGATATGTCAATGATGGATTTTCCGGCGGCGAACGCAAAAAGACAGAAATTTTGCAGATGTGCATGCTCGAACCAAAATTGACCATGCTCGATGAAATTGATTCCGGCTTAGACGTAGATGCTGTACGTATTGTTTCTGAAACAGTATCCCAATATCACAACGAAACCAATTCCATCTTGGTTATTACGCATCACAGTGAAATTTTACAGGACTTAAAGCCAGATTTTGTTCACGTACTCATTAACGGCAAAATTGTAAAAACCGGCAATGCATCGCTGATTCAGGAAATCGAAGCCAACGGCTATGATGCATTTAAAGAACAGGCTAAATAGGAGGCACGCAACATGGCTGATGAAAAAAAGATAGCCGAAGAAAAGCTGGCTGCAGAAAAAGAAAAGATCGAATCCTTTACGGATTTCGGCAACATGTATAACTTTAAAAAAGATTTTAAATATGCATATAAAACAAATGCCGGATTGACACCAGATATTGTACGGGAAATTTCTGCCAAGAAGAACGAACCGCAGTGGATGTTGGATTTCCGTCTTAAATCCTTAGATTTGTTCTATCAAATGGAATACCCTGATTGGGGTCCGGACATCAGCGAGCTGGATATGGATAATATTGTTACCTATGTCCGCCCGAATGCACAGATGAAAGCAGACTGGAATGATGTACCTGATGACATCAAAGATACCTTTGATCGCTTGGGGATTCCGGAAGCAGAAAAAACGTCCTTGTCCGGCGTTGGTGCACAGTATGACTCAGAAGTTGTATATCATAGCATTCAGGATGAACTGGTACAGCAGGGGGTTATTTATACCGATTTTGATACGGCGCTGAAGAAATATGAAGATATTGTTAAAGCGCATTTTATGAAACTAGTACCGCCAACAGATCATAAATTTGCGGCTCTTCATGGTGCTGTCTGGTCCGGCGGTTCTTATGTCTATGTACCAGCCGGTGTAGACGTATCTATTCCTCTGCAAAGTTATTTCCGCCTTAATGCACCGGGAGCAGGTCAGTTTGAACATACGATGATTATTGTTGAAAAAGGGGCTAAAGTACATTTTATCGAAGGATGTTCGGCACCAAAATACAACGTAGCCAACTTGCATGCCGGCTGTGTTGAATTGTTTATTGGTGACGATGCCACACTGACATATTCAACCATTGAAAACTGGTCGAAAAATATGTACAACTTAAATACCAAACGGGCTATTGTCGGCAAAAATGGCACGATTAACTGGGTAACCGGTTCGTTTGGCTCTCATACATCTTGCTTGTACCCGATGAGTATTCTCCAGGGCGAAGGGGCACACTGTGAATTTACAGGCGTTACCTTTGCTGGGAAAGGACAATATTTGGATACAGGGTCCAAAGTAGTACATAATGCACCGCATACGACGAGTAATATTAATTCAAAATCTATCAGCAAGAGCGGTGGTGTCTGCATTTACCGCGGCAGTGTTGTCATTAATGAAAATGCCGAAGGCTCGAAAGCCAACGTCAGTTGTGAATCACTGATGCTGGATGAACAGTCTCAGTCCGATACGATTCCGGCTATTGTTGTCAAGAATGATAACATCGACCTTGGTCATGAAGCATCTATTGGCCGTATTTCCGATGATGCTATTTTCTACCTCATGAGCCGCGGCCTGAGTGAAGATGAAGCAAGAGCTATGTTGGTACGCGGGTTCGTAGAACCGGTTTCCAAAGCCTTGCCTCTTGAATATGCTGTCGAAATGAATAACTTAATTAACCTTGAACTTAAAGGTTCGTTGAAATAAGGGAGGAGGAATATGATGGCAACGAAAACAGTAAAAGAACAATATAACCAACTCCCGCGGCCGACGTTCCATTGGATGAAAGTAAATTACTTGGAACTAGATTCTATGCAGGATGCGCCAACAAAAGCATATGAACCGCAGGAACGCCACGAAGGAAATGTTACTGTTTCCTTTAACAAAGAAAATGGTATGCCAGATTTGGGCGATTTTCAGGGAGCCAATCCGGATGCACTGCACACCGTGTTGACAGCTAGTGATTCATATTGTCATATTGATATAGGAGCACGGCAAAAAGGTGCTGTTTGGTTGGTATATACGGTAAGTGATACAATGCCGCAGATTCGCGGTCAGCTGAAAATTACGGCCGCCGCAGATAGCGATTTGACCGTATATTTGCTGTTTGAAGGCGGCGCGGCTGATGGCTTGGTTAATTTTCTCAGCTATGTCAAAACCGAAGATCATGCCCATGTTAAAATCAGCAAAGTACAGTTCCATGATAAAACGGTCCGTCATATAGAACACCGTTATGCCGACGCTGGTAAAGAAAGTACAGTCGATTACGTCAGTGCCGAAATTGGTGCCAAGACAACAGCTGTATATTATAAAACGGATTTAATGCATGACGAAAGCAATTTCAATAGTCAGGCTATGTATTTGGGTAATGACGACCAAGTTGTTGACTTTTCCTATTGGGTACCGACACAAGGTATCAAAACCAATACGGATATCGTAACGACCGGTGCCTTATTGGATACATCTAAAAAATTCTTCCGCGGCACGATTGATTTCTTGCGCGGCGGTAAAAAAGCTGTAGGTTCTGAATCGGATACATGTATTCTTCTCAGCCCTAAGGTACATTCTATTTCCGTACCACTTCTGCTTTGCAAGGAAGATGATGTCGTCGGAAATCATGCGTCCAGTGCCGGACAGATTGATAAGGATAAACTCTTTTATCTCATGAGCCGTGGCTTTAGTGAAGCCGGTGCTCAACTCATTATCGTTGAATCCAATATTCGCCCTGTTATTGATGCAATTGGTGATAAAGATTTAGAAAATAAAGCGCTCCAGGCTGTACGTGAAAAAATGCAGTCCTGCCGTCAGAAAGGTGATTGCCATGTTAAATGTACGAAAAGATTTCCCCATCTTGACTAAAGTCCACAATGGACATCAAATCGTTTACTTTGATAATGCTGCAACGACGCAAAAACCGTATCAGGTTATTCATGCAATCGTAGACCTGTTGGAACATCACAACGGCAATCCACATCGTGGTGCCCATGTATTGAGTATTGAAGCCGGCGAACTCTATGATGAAGCGCGTGAAGCTGTTCGCAAGTTTATCAATGCAGACTCAACTAAAGAAATCGTGTTTGTACGCAACACGACAGAAGCATTAAACTTAATTGCCCGCAGCTATGCCGAACCGCGTCTGAAAAAGGGCGACAAAATTGTTATTCCTATTTCTGAACATCATTCCGATTTGGTGACATGGCAGCGTGTATGCCAAAAAACAGGCGCTGTATTGGACTACATGTATCTCGATGAAGAAGGGCATTTTACAGACGAAGACTTAGCTAAAATTGATGATAAAACGAAAATCGTTGCCTTTGCAGCTGTCAGCAATGTTTTTGGTATGAAACGTCCAGTCAAAGATATCGTTGCCAGAGCCCATGCTGTTGGTGCTATTGCGATTGTCGATGGTGCCCAATCTACGCCACATATGAAGACAGACGTACAGGACTTGGATTGTGATTTCTATGCTTTTTCCGGCCACAAGATGTGTGGTTCTGCCAGCACGGGTGTATTGTACGGTAAAGAAGCAATTTTGGAAGGCATGGAACCGTTCCTCTTAGGCGGCGATATGATCGAATATGTACAGGAACAATCGACGACATTCAACGAACTGCCTTTTAAATTTGAAGCTGGTTCACAAAACGTTGAAGGTGCCGTTGCCCTGCATGCTGCGATTGACTACTTGGAAGATTTGGGCATGGACAACATCGAAGCGCATGAAGAAGTTTTGACGCGGCACTGTCTGGAAGGTATGAAAAAAATTCCGCACATCCATATTATTGGCAGTACGGATCCGGCAGAAAAGACTGGTGTTATTACCTTTACCATTGACGGCGTACATCCGCATGATGCAGCTACGATTTTGGATAGCTACGGCATTGCCATTCGTTCAGGTCATCACTGTGCACAGCCTTTAGGTGCCCATCTTCATGTAGAAGCTTCCAACCGTGCCAGCTTCTATATCTACAATACCTTGGAAGAAGTCGATTACTTCCTCGAAAAACTGCCGCTCGTTCGCAAACAGATGGGCTATAAAGACTAAAGGAGTGTAATCAAACCATGGAAAACATGAACGAATTGTATTCTGATATTATTTTGGAACACAATCAGTGTCAAGAAAATAAACATCCCCTGGAACATGCTAACTTACAGGAACATGGCCATAATCCGAGCTGTGGTGATGATATTACTTTGCAGGCGGATATTCAGGATGGCGTTATCAAAGACGCGGCCTATACGGGAAGCGGCTGTGCCATTAGTCAGGCGTCTGCCGATATCATGATTGATCTTATTAAAGGTAAAACCGTAGAAGAGGCACTGCGTCTGGTTAATTTATTTCTCGATATGATTAAGCGGGAAGTCACCGATGACGATGAATTGGAAGATTTGGAAGATGCGATTGCACTCAAAAATATTTCCAATATGCCGGCTCGTGTTAAATGTGCCGTACTGGCATGGCATACGCTGAAAGAAGCTATCGAACGGGATAAAAATAAATAAAATCAGATACAGACTGGTAAATGGGAGAGAATGGAGATATCTAGTATTTCTATCATCTATATTGCCACAGCAAACTGTATGCTAAAAAGGACTATCGTATGACACGATAGTCCTTTTTTCTCTCTATATAGTTTTTGTTGCAACTTGTTAGTGCTATCTTTTCCCAAGTGTAAGCAACAAAAGGAAAATGAACACCGATTACATGGCATGTCTTGATTATGTGAGATATATACTCAAGATAAAGCATGAATAAATTTTTCTGCTAGTGAAGATATGTATCGATTTTTCATCCAAATGGCGGCCATGCGGGTGGTTAGCTGTGGCTCTATGATACATTTCATGTGAAGGGTAGAATGCTCTCCTAAGGTGAATGCAGAATAGGGAATCACGGCAATTCCCATGCCGGCATTGGCCCATAGTAGCGCTGTGCGGGCATCATCGCAGCGACAAAAAATATTGGGCGTAATATTATAAACCGCGCAAGTTTCGTGAATTAGTTGATCAAAGCGGCGGTAAATAATCAAAGGCTGTCCGGCCGTGTCCGAAAGGGTAATTTCTGTTTTATCGGGACACCAGTCCAGCTCATCAGATAAGGCTAGGATCATCGGGTCCTCTTGTAATAATTTGCAGTGCATAGATTCTTGATTAAATGGGGTACGTACCAGTCCTACTTCGATTAACCCTTTTTGCAGCAATTCGATAATTTTAAACGTATTTCCTTCGTAGATTTCAAAGCGAATACCACGATATTGCTGATGAAATTGTGACATAGCTGGCTGCAGAATAATGCTTCCAGAAGAAGAAACAGTTCCGATACGCAGCGTACCGCACAGGCCTTTTTTGAAGTCTGTGATTTCTCGTAAGGTAGAATCTGATAATGTGACAATCTGTTGTGCTCGACGTAAAAGAATTTCTCCGGCATCTGTAAGTTGAACTTGACGGGGACCTCGTTTGAACAACTGGACGCCTAGCTCTTCTTCCAAATTTTTCATTTGTTGACTCAATGGTGGCTGTGCCATATGAAGCCGTCTGGCGGCAGCTGTAATTTGGCCTTCTTCGGCGATAGTAATAAAATATGTTAATTGGCGAATATCCATGATTTAAAATCCTTTCCAATAGGTATTACGTATATCATATCAATTATCCAGATATTTTCAATATGTATTCCAACGTGATATAATCAATTTGAAAATACAATTGAAAGGAGAAAAAAATGAAAACCGTACCAAAACATGCATCACGGGATGCGCATTTTTTTTGGGTTCTTTTTAAAACCACATTTCTCATCAGTGCGTTTACTGTAGGAGGCGGATATGTTATTATTCCCTTACTGAAAGGAAAGTTTGTAGATGAATATCACTGGATTACAGACAAAGACGCTTTGGATATGGTTGCTATTGCGCAATCTATGCCCGGTGTGGTAGCCGCGAATTGCTCGATTATTTTAGGATATCGCATGGCTGGCATGTTGGGGACCATAACGGCTTTAGTTGCCACAGTGCTGCCGTGTTTGATTACGCTGACGATTATTTCATATTGCTACGATTTTTTTATCCAAAATGCATATATAAAAATGATACTCAAAGGCATGCAGTGCGGCGCGACAGCATTGATTGTCAATGTTGGTATTAATTTATTGGTAAAGCAATGCAAGAAAAAACTCATTCTGCCATTGCTTATCATAGCAGCTACCTTTATTGGCAGTGTATGGATGCAGTGGAATATTATGGAGTTAATTCTTGTTGACGGCGTAATCGGATTCTTGTTTATGCGCGCTGTCAAATATAATTAAGGAGGCATCGTCATGATTTATTGGCTGCTGTTTTGGGAATTTTGCAAAGTGGGCGTATTTTGTGTCGGTGGCGGTTATGCATCTATGCCATTAATTCAGGCTAGTGTTGTCGACACATATCATTGGTTGAGTATGAGTGAATTTATTGATATTTTTACGATTTCACAAATGACGCCGGGACCTATTGGCATCAATGCGGCAACCTTTGCAGGTACCAAGATTGCCGGTATAGGTGGAGCTATTTGTGCTACTGTTGGATTTGTGACGCCTTCTTTACTGTTGGGCATTATATTAGCTCGTATTTTTTTGAAATATGGTGATATTGGTGCTATCCGCGGTATTTTAAATGGTCTGCGTCCGGCTGTTGTAGCGCTTATTTGCGCGGCTAGTCTTAGTTTTATTGTGCTGGCTCTATGGAATACTGAGGAAATGCCGTCTGATTTATCCCAGATTAGTATCGGCGGTTTGTTAGTATTTGTGCTGGCCTATGTTGCTATTCATCAAAAAATGAGTGTCATTCGCGTACTGATAGGTTCTGGTGTGCTGGGATTATTACTGGGGCTAGTTGGTTTTATTTAGATCCAGGTATTTCTCGTTTATATTGTGACGGGATGGCAGCGATAAACTGACTTGGCCGGCAGACATGGTTTCCTTCTTTGCGGTGCCAGCTCAAATATAATCTTTTTTTTGCACGGGTCATGGCGACATAAAACAACCGTTTTTCTTCATCTAGTTCATTCTGGGAAATGGTTCGTGATAAGGGAAAGGTCCCTTCTTGCAGACATGCTAAAAAAACATAGTCAAATTCTAACCCCTTAGCCTGATGAATCGTAATAATCGGGATTTGGGGTTTTTTGGCGAGCAAACTATCTAATTCGCTGTTGGATAAGGATGTAAGTTGTAAAAAATCTGTCAACGCATCACGGGCATCTTGCTGAGGATGCGTATCGAGTTCTTTGGCAAGCCGATATAATTTGCGGATATTTTCGATGCGATCAATAGGCTGACCTGATACGGCTTGTTTTTCTTGTTGGGACGTATAATAGGCTTTGACCCCGCCTTGCAGCATCACTTGGGTAATCATATCATAAGGTCGCTTTTCATACGTCAGCATACGCAGATTCTGTATGGTTTGGCGAATAGGGGTAAATAAAGACGCATACATCGCTATATAGGTGCGCCGTTGCGGCGTTTCCGGTATGATATGTGTTTGCAGGGCATACCGCAGCAGAGCAGCGGTTGCCATAATATCATCGAAAGCGTCATGACTAGGCTTATCTTCTACAGAAAAATGCTCACTGAGAAAGCTTAAGGTATGGTTGCGTAAATTGGGATAAAACCGGCGAAATATATCCAGCGTATCGTAATAAGAAATATCCTTAAGCGGTGGTTGATGCAAGCGGCTGAGTTCGCTGTGCAGAATTTGTAAATCATACGTAACATTATGCCCGACGATAACAGCCTGCTTGGCGAATTGTAAAAAAGCAGTTAGTGCTTCTTGGGGAGGGAGACCTTGTTCTTGGAGTTTGGCGTCACTGATGTGATGAATATAATATGAATCTCCAACGCTGCGACTGGCACGGATATAGGTTATAAAGCGTTCTTTGACAAAACCTCGGCAATTCAGGCGAATTGCAGCGATTTGGATAATTTCATCGTGCGTTGTATTCGTACCTGTGCTTTCCACATCGAAAACGACAACCTGTTCCTGCGATAAGGCCGATAGTAAATGACCAAATGGATCATTCCATATAGATGTTTCTGGATCTACAAAATCACAAAGGCTGATACCGAGTTTGCGATATGAAGGGCTTTCAATCGTCGCTAGGGTATGCGGTCCGATTCGTTTAGCAAATCGCTTGATAATACGCTTTAAGCTAAGGGAGTCATGTTTATTGAGAAATAAGCGTAGAAATGCGATGACATCTTTACATTCCTGCCGTTTAAATAATTGAAATTGATCAATCATGGTAAATGGGACTCGGTTTTCTAAAGGAAGCCGTTCATTATGCGAACGAACACCGTTCCATATTTCTTTATTATATCGATTGGTTCGGGTCATAATACAAGCTTTGATCTGTTCTTGAGGGGGAAATTTGGCAATTTCGCTGAAAATCCAACGGGCTTCATCCATGAAATGAGAACATTCCTTTACGACGATAGGAATATCTTGTCCATTAGATGCAGCGATGTTGGCTGAAGGATAGAGCTGACGAACGGTTGGGCCGAATACATGGGATAAATAGGCAGCAGAGGCTTTTAATAATAGTCGTGTAGAACGATAATTGATGGTAAACGAAATACAGCGTGGTGAGAAGTCAGCAGTAAATTGCCGTAAAATTAAATCAGGGTATGAGCCGCGCCATTCATAAATCGTTTGAAAATAATCGCCGCATAATAAAATAATCCGGCCGGGGAAAAGCAGTGACAACAGTTTGTATTCCAGTTCACTCGTATCCTGCATTTCATCAATCGCGATATAACGAAACCGTTCCTGCCAGCGACGGCATATGTCGGCATTGCACAGCAAACGGTAAGCAGACGTAATCAGGTCAGCAAAATCAAATGCGTGGTTGTCGTGAAGTATTTGTTCATAACACTGAAATACTTGCAGACCATGGATTACCAGCCATTGTTCTAAGTCGCTGTCGATGGAATGATCATACGTCGTGCAGAGTGAACGGACGGCGGCATCATTGTGCAAAAAAGAAGCAATGGTATTTTCATATGATGTATTTCGAGAATTAGTAGCATGAAGAATGTCATATTTTTTTATGATTTCAATAAAATTTTGTAATTTTTGCAGACGCTGCTTCCCGGAGAGGCTTAGAGAATACTGTATCAGGATGTCGTTAAGAATCTGTTTGCAGTCTTCATCATCATATACAATGCAGTCTGTGTAGGCAGCTGATGAACCCTTCCCTTCTTCTTTGATTAAGGAATAACAGAAACTATGAATGGTCTTGACGATGACGTCAAGGCCTTTTTCGTGTGTCATGTCAAGAATTTTATGTTTGAGTTCTTTGCAGGCTCGATTAGTAAATGTCAGACACAGCAGTTGGGAGGCCGTGGCTGTGTGAGTATCTAAAATAGCTGCAATACGGCGGGCCAGTACACTGGTTTTTCCGGTACCGGCTGGTGCACTGAGCAGTATGTGATGTGTCAGATCGGTTACGATCGTTTGTTGTTGTGCGTTTAATCCTTGTAGCAATATGGGGTTCATCAGTCCATCTCCTCACGTCTATTATTATTAATCATACCATAGGATAGATGAAAAATGAGTATATTCAGCCAAAATCCGTCATATACAGGAAATTATTAGAAAAAGCAATAGATAAATGAGAGCATCATTAAAATTAGATTAAAAATAGGCGTGCGCAGCTTAAAATTTGATTAGAATTAAAAAACGTTCGTTGCCGTATGGTATGATGGCGGTAAGGAAGAAAGGAGGCGCAAGGATATGGGGATACAGCAGCAGCGAATCATGCTTTACGGTACGGCACAGGAAATGGTTAATACGATGCTGCAGTATGCAGTGGATTCGAAAAGCAGTGATATTCATGTAGAACCGTTAGACGATAGTGTGCGTATTCGTATGCGGCGTGATGGTGTATTGGTAACGGTGGCAATGCTGGGAAAGGAAAAATTAGACACACTGACAGCCCGTATAAAAATTATGGCAAAATTGGATATTGCCAATAAACGACTTCCTCAAGATGGACATTTTGTATGGCAGGAAACGAGTACACGCCATGTAGATATGCGAGTCAGTACGATGCCTACGATACGCGGCGAAAAGACGGTCATTCGGCTGCTGGATACAGGCGGTGTGTCACTGGAATTGGATGCATTGGGAATGGAGACAGCGGTTGTAACTATGCTGCGGCGTCTTACGCAGTGCAGTCAAGGATTGTTTGTATACAGCGGGCCGACGGGCAGTGGAAAATCAACGACGATGTATGCCGCGTTACAGGAATTGCAGCACGATGCCATCAGTATTGCTACGCTGGAAGATCCGGTGGAATACAAAGTAAATGGATTTTGTCAAAGTCAAATTCAAATTAAGCAGGGATTGGCATTTCAAAATGGCCTGCGGGCATTACTTAGACAAGATCCGGATGTATTGGTTATTGGAGAAATTAGAGATGCCGAAACAGCTAGAATGGCTGTGCGAGCTGCTTTGACTGGGCATGTTGTATTTAGCACGATTCATGCATCTCGTGCAGCCGATGTGCCGACGCGATTGATGGATATGGGTGTGGAAGCGTATTTGATTGCTGATGCTCTTTTAGGAATGTCTTCACAGCGATTGGCTAGAAGAGTATGTCCTTCTTGCTATCAGCATAAGACCAACGAGATGGATGCAGTAAACAGTGGGCATTTTGGCTGTGCCGCATGCTATTACAGTGGCTATGTCGGCCGATTTAGTATCTGTGAAATTATTCCAGTTGGTTCCCATGTAAAACGAGCTATTCGTCAAAGTTGGCAGGGAGAAGAATTGGAACAAGCAGCCTGTGCTGATGGAGCGATTCTGATGGATGACGTGATTGAAGCAGCTCTACGGAAAGGTATAACAGATAAAAACGAAATACGTCGTATTTATGATGCAGGTGTATGATGATGAGCTGGCAAAAGGTCTTTGTTGCTGCTGTCACTGCGGGAGCTTCGGATATCCATTTGCAAGAAGGACGATGCCCGTTGCTGCGTTTGGCCGGTGAATTACGTTCATGGGGCGATCGGATATTGGATGAAGCCGAAATACGTCGCTGGCTGTTGGAAACAGGCTGGCATGAACAACTGGGAACATCTTGCTCATTCGGATTTTCGTATCAACGAATTCGTTGTCGCTTGCAGGTAAGTGAAGAATTTGCCGGTATACACGCGGTCATACGGTTGTTATATCCATTGGATACGTTGCCTGAAGATACAGATACTATATTATTACAGCGGCTGGCTCGGCTTTCTTCGGGCCTGGTACTATGCTGCGGACCAACAGGAAGCGGTAAAACGACGACATTATGGCGAATTTTACAACATGTGAATCAGATGCGGGCGCATCATATTATTACATTAGAAGATCCGATTGAGTATGTCGTCTCTGGAGAGAAGGCATTAATTAGCCAGCGTGAATTTGGTGTCCATTTCTCTTCTTTTGCAGCAGGTATAAAGGAAGCATTGCGACAAGATCCGGATATACTGCTTATTGGAGAAATGCGGGATCGAGAAACGATGGATGCAGCTATTACAGCAGCTGAAACGGGGCATCTTGTTTTTTCTACATTGCATACACCGACAGCGGTGCAAGCCGTGCGCCGTTTAACCGGAGCGTATTCTGGTACAGAACAAGATGAAATTCGCTGCCGTTTGTCTTTTATACTGCAAGGTATTTTGGCACAACAGCCATATTATCAAGAGGGACAAATGCATATTGTACGTGAAATTATCTTGCATACACCGGCAGTGGCACAACTAATACGTAATGGCAAAGAACACCAACTGCCGACGGTGATGCAGACACATACGGCAATGGGAATGCGAACGATGACACAAGCCTGGCAGGTATACAGGGGGCATACATGAAGACATTCAGTATACAAATTCAAGATAGAAACGGACGAATTCGGGCATATGAAATACAAGCGCAACAAGAAGATACGATACGAGAACTTGTCAGACAACGCTCTTGGAAATTGATTGCTATCAATGAGAAAATGACATTTCGTTGGAAAAGATCTTCGACATTGTCATATACCATGATGGCTTTCTTATTTCGTCAGTTGCATACGATGATTCGTACAGGAATTCCCTTTGTAGATGCTTGGCGGCTTTTGTTACAGGATATACAGCCTCAAACCAAACGACTGCGTATGGAACGGGCAGCTGTATCCATGGAACGCGGGGCATCGCTTGCAGTGTCGATGGAACAAACGATGTTATTTCCTGTATTAGCTTGTCAAATGGTACAAGCTGGTGAGCAAGGGGGACAATTGGACGAAATTCTTCTTCTGTTAAGTGAATATTATGAATACGCACAAAAACAACGTCAGATGCTGCTCAGCTCTTTAGCGTATCCTATCTTCCTGATTATTTGTACATTTAGTTTATGTATAGGGGCTGTATGGTTTATTCTGCCTGTTTTTGAATCTATGTTTATGCGGATGGCGCTTCCTTTGCCGCCGCCTACACAACATTTACTGAACGCAGCTAGTGTGATACGGTCATATAGCTGGTGTATCGTGGTATGCCTTATATTTGTGGTATTAGGTGTTCCGTTGCTGCACAGACATCCGACATGGGGACTTAGAATCGAAGAAATACTACTACGGATTTCTTGGATGCGGTCTTGGTGTTTGATGTTGTGCTGGCAACGATTTAGTCAGGTATTGGCAATTCAATTGGGAAGCGGTATCCCATTACTTCAAGCGATGCAGGATACGGCAAAAATGATTCCTTCGCGCTGGTTTCGTCAGTGCATGAAAAAGACCGGCTATCGGCTGGAAAATGGAACCGCATTTAGCTTGGCTGTGCGGCAAGGTGGATTTGGTACCCCGTACATAGAGACGATGCTGCAAGTTAGTGAAATGACAGGGCGATACGAAGAAAGTCTGCAGTCGATTGCGGCATATTATCGGTGGCGTTTGGAACATCGTGCAGCAGTAATGCAGCAATGTATGGGACCGGCAGTATTACTTGTTGCCGGTATAGGAATCGGTGTATTGGTACTTTGTTTATTATTGCCATTATTTGATATGGCAACGAGTATTGTTGAATAAGTAGCAGAAAGGAGCAGATACATGATGAATGTAATGCGGCGGATGCAGTTTTTAGGAAAAAATGCTAAGAAAAAACGAAATGGATTTACTTTGCTGGAAATGCTGATTGTTGTCAGTATTATTTTAATTCTCAGCTCTATGGCTGTACCACGGTTTACATCGGCAAGCAAACAAGCCAAAGTTGCTAAAATTCAAGCAGATTTGCATGTTATCAGCAATGCGGCTGCTTTATACGAAATTGATAATGGCAAGTATCCGACTACTGTTGCTGAATTAGCAACGAAAACCAATGATAAACAGTATTTACAGGCCGAACCAAAGCTTCCGGATGATTCCTTATATACCATTGATGCAGACGGTGTGGTTTCTGGTACCTATGATGGCATCACCTATGATTCGACGTCTCAGAAGACCGAAAAACAATAACAAGATCATTTTATAGGAAACGAAAGGAGCGGCTATGATGGAAGCAGTACAAGAGGTGGGGTGTTTATACTATAGTTGGCTGGGAAGCTTGATGCTTTGCACACTGCTTATTGTCTATACGGATATATCTTGGTATTGGATACCTGATACGGCAGTTTGTATCGTAGCTGTGAGCAATGGCATAGGCTGGTTAGCTGGATTATTTCAACCCAACTGTTGGCTGGGACTCGTCATTGCCGTGTTTCTGGGAGTTGCGTACATGTGCTATCCTGCCGGCATGGGCAGCGGTGACGTAAAACTCACTGCTGCATTGTGCCTGGGATGCACAGAATATATGGCATATGGCATGATAGTCATTGCTTTTTTGACGGCATGTATCACTGCAGGATGCCTTCGCTTGTATAGCTGTAAGTCAGTGATACCGTTTGGCCCGTTTTTGTGGATTGGCTGGTGGAGTATGCTGGGGATACGGGAGGAATACGGGGCATGGTTTCTTTCACACGAAAACATCATACAGGCAATGGATATTTTTTATGGGAGCTTTTGGTCGTCTGTCTTATGATTACATTGGGAACAGGCATATGTTTTCCATATATAAGCCGATCAGATACGAAACGGGATGCGGATATATTAGTCAGAGAATTGGCAATGGATATACAACGTATGCGGCAGTATTCCATGACGAACGGACTAGCAAATAGTGATAATTGGAATATATCCTGCAGTAAGGATCGTTACTATATCATACGACAATATTGGATACAAAAAGAACGTCCTTGCCCTAAAGGAGTCACAGTGATTGCCACAGGCGCGTCGCGACAGGATATTTTTTTTGATGAGAAAGGAAGACCAACGCATGCAATGCAAGTTATCGTTTCGGCTCCGGAAATATCCTATACGAAAAAAATTATTTTGGCAGCCCAAACAGGGCGTATCCGTATTGAGTAACGGGTTTATACTTGTTGATACCTTAGCGGCGATAACGATCTGTATGCTATTTTTATTTCCCGTACTAACCTTGACGGCGCAAAGTGTATCATTGTATCGACAGGCCAGGCATCATATGGAAGCAGCGGCTATTGGCCGAAATATCATGGAAGAGATACGATATCGTCCATATCTGACTGTACCGTATCAACATCAATATGATTGGCATGGCACAGCGTATACCGTTACTGTTGATATCGTTCCGGTTACAGAACAATATTGGCGATATGATATTACGGTACAGGGAGAGGATGGAATACGCCATGAATTTCATCGATTGGAAAGAAATGAAACGACATAATGGATTTTTTTTATTAGAAATGGTAACGGCGTTGCTGCTTATTAGTATAGCAGCGGCTAGTTGTATTCCCTTGATAGTGCAGATGGTACAAAATATACGTCGTGGTGAGGTGTGGGAAGAACTATCGCGGCAGGAGAACGTTGTGGAAGAAACGATATATGGCACATTGCGGTTTTCCCATGATATTACTGTAAAAGCAGATGAAATTCGCTGTCGTGATATACAAAATAATCGTACAGGATTTATTGTCAAAGGCAGCCGAATATACCGCCTGCTGAATGATGGAAGCGAGCAGCCTCTTACCGGTTCCAGCAGTGCGGGTATGTCAGCAAGTATTCGCATACGCCCGTATGAGAATATACCATATTTTTCACGAAAAGGAGATACCATTTATGTTTCTTTTCTGGTATATGATGCCATTCGTCATGTAGAACGACCTTGTTTGATTACGGTAGCATCTATCGCGGAAAGGAAAGTGGAATGATACCAGTAAAACAAAATGGATTTATAACGGTATGTATATTAGCGGCAGGTTTGACTATATTATCCGCAGCAGTAGCGTCTTCAGTGCTTGCTTTTTCGTATTTACAGACGGCAAAACAATATAAAGAATCTATTCAATTAGGATATGTCGCAGAAAGTGCGATGATAATAGGCTGGGACGATATTCGGCATCGCCATTGGCAGCAAGTGCCGGAGAAAAAAACGTGGAAATTAGATGATGTCTATGGCGTAACGCAGACAGGACAACATATGGAAATACAGTGTGTTTCTTTATCGTACCAATTACCCTATAATGGTACCGTTCGTGGGATGGGAATTGGGGATGCATCACGTATGCGGCGAACAGGGGCAGTTGTATTTCGCGTAGAAAATGAAAACGGAAATGGCGTATTTTCTGTCAAGCAAATACGATATTGAGGAGTGTTACTGATGAAGTATAGAAAACAAGCAGGTATTTGGCTCACTCGAAATGCGATATATGTGCTGAAAAAACAAAAAAGTTGGTACGGTAAAGTTCAGATTCAGCAAGCTTGTCACTATACCTGCCAACATACCTGGATGAAAGGTGGTGCTCATATACAAACGGTAATACATCAACTTATCGAGACATATCATTTGCAGTCTTGGCGCATCACCCTATTAGTTGGTGATACACTGCTGATATGGAAAAAATTGACCGTGCCGAGTAATAAAAAAGAAGAAGCGAGTCAGTTGGCTGTTTGGGATGAATCATTAGGTGATGGCAGTCGTATGTATGCATTTGATGTACAATGGACAGAAAATAAACAAGCGGACGGCATGTACGAATGGATGTTGGGAGCCTATCCCTATGATTTAGTTATGGATATCATAGATACTTTTGAAGGACACGATTGCTTGGTAGAACGTATTGATGTGGTACCTGCGGCGGCGGGTCGTCTTTGTCCTGTTGGAGAAGGAGTATTGTATTTGTTGGCAGGAGAAAAAGAAATTCATGTCATAGGACTAAGACATGGTGTACCTCTTTCGTATGGAATAACAGACCAGCTTCCCGAAGAGGCTGTTCAATGGTTGCAGGCAGAGGCGCAGCTGCCGGTATCGATACTTTGGTTGGATGGTCCTACGCAGCGTTGGATGCATGCTCCTATACGGAAATTTGTAAAAGAACAGCAAACACAATGGGAAATTCCTTGGCCGACTGCTGTATTAATCAGTTAGGAGGTTTAATGAAATATAATTTAATTCCTAAAGAACGGCAAAAAAATATATATGCCTTGCCACAACGAGGATATGTTCTTTTTCTGTGTATATTGGTGGTAAGTTGTACGTTATTTACGATAGCCGGTATAGTACTGCGGAGTTGGGCACATACAGAAGAGATGCGGTTTATGACGGAGTCATTACCGATACAACAGCAAGTGACAAAAGCAAATGCAGTAGAAAAAAAGCTAAAACAACGTGTTGATGAAATTGCTGTGCTAGAAAAAAATAGAATTCATTGGCCGGCTGTATTGGTGATGCTGGCAGTAACTAAACCTGCTGAATTGGATGTTGAACGATTGGAAGTGCGGCAGCGGCGCGTTATTATATACGGAACCGAAGAGGCCGGTCATGGAGATGTTAGAAAATGGCAAGATAAATTACAGCAGGAACGTATGATAAAACAGGCTTTGGCAAGTCAGAAAAAAAGTACGGGAAATGGTAGACCGGCATTTCAAATCGAGGTGGAATTAGCACATGAAGAGAATGCTGTGGAACAATCTGGTCCATCAACGTAAAAAGGAAATATGTATCATATTGTCAAGTGTACTGCTGATAGAAGCGGGGTGGTGCGGTTACGAATATACCCAATGGAAGCAATGGAACCATGCCAATAAAACAGTACAGGCATATTCGTTGACGCCACTGCCTTCTCGTACGGTGTGGGAGTCGTCATCGATAGAATTGATGCCTATAGTACAGCGACAATGTGAAATATATGGACTACAAATATTATCTTTTCAGGCGACACAGCATGATGGACGACATTATATCTTGGAATTGCAAGGCAACTATGAAAGCTATGTTCAATTTTTTAATAAATTAGAAGAAATTATGCCATTTGCTGTGATAGAAATGATGCAAATGGAACGGAGCGAAAAACAGATTGTTTGTAAAGTTCGCATATGATAAAAACGTTTTTATATAAAAAATATAGTTATATTTGAAGTATAAAATGAGATACTGCCTATTATTTTCTTAGTGAATAAGATAGTGGGCAGTATTTTTTTATAAAAATGTCGGAATGGGCTGTTTTTATGTCGGATTGGAGTAGACAAATTCCAATTTCATTGTTATGATAATACATGTCAGTTGATATAAGAAAATGATTATCAGTATATTATAAAACGTAAGGGGAAATAAACGTGCGTAATCATATGATGAAGCAAGATACTACATGGGAAACAGTTGCTGGTGTCATTGGGCTATGGACTGCCTTTGTATCTTTGGCGGCTATGTATATGTAGGTGACAATCGGCTGGGAGTGTCCGATTCACATAAAGTTAAGAATTATAGATAAGGAGTGTAAGAAAATGGAAGGTTTGACGTATTTTTTGCATTTATTTCATAGTGGTGGAATCGTTATGTATCCTTTATTAGCATTGTCTATTTTTACAGTAGCGATTGCTATTGAACGATTTTGCTATTATAAGGCGAATCGCAAGGATTCGAAACGATTTTTTACAGGTATTGATCATGCCGTAAAAAATCAACAGTGGGATGCCGTAGATGTATTTTGCAAAAAAAATAATACGGCTATTAGTCGTATTATTGCCCATGGCGTTTCTCGTCGCAACAGCGAAAAAGAAATGAAGGATGCTTTTAATGAACAAATGACGGTGGAATCGGTTGCTTTTCGCCGCTATTTAGATTACTTAAGCGCAATTGTTACAGTTGCTCCTTTATTAGGCTTATTGGGAACAGTAACTGGTATGATTAGTACGTTTAGTGTATTGGATAATGGTGCCGGAGCCTCAGCAATTACTGGCGGCGTTGGGGAAGCATTAGTTGCTACTGCTTCTGGGCTTTGCGTAGCTATTATTGCCTTTTGCGTCTATACATATTTTGATCATCAACTGGATACGATTGTTACGGATACAGAAAAATTATGTGTATCTGTAGTCAATGCCAACAATGCTAAATAGGGAGGTAAGCAATCATGTTTACAACGACTAGAATGAAGAAAAAACCAGTTTTCATGATTATCCCTATGATTGATATCATCTTTTTTTTGCTGGTATTTTTTATGATGAATAGTTTACAGACTATTGCGCAAAAAGCATTATCAGTACAGCTGCCGCAGGCACAAAGCGCATCGGCACCTGTACAGATGCCGATTATTTTGACAGTAGATGCCGAAGGCCATATTACAATGGATAATAAACCGGTTAGTTATGATGAAGCTTCTGATATGATGAAAAAACATATATCGGAAAATTCCAATGCAGCGGTCATTTTACAGGCTGATAAACGAACGGCACATGGTCAAGTTGTTGCAGTCATGGATATGTTGAAAGCAGCTGGCGTCAAACGACTAGCGATTGCGGCAGAACAGAAGGGATGACGCGTATGCAGGGAATTTCGTGGAAACGTGCGTATGCAGGTTCGGCCATTGTCCATCTTGTTATTGTGGGCGTTGTTGCTGTACTATTGGCAGGAACGGCAATTCATCAAGAACAACAGCAAATGTATGTGGTAGATTTAGATACAGGTGAATTAACGAGTTCCGGAAGCGGGCATGCTGGCGGTGGTGGCGGCGGTAGTGAATTGTTCTCGGAAAAACTATCTGAACAAGCTGTCGCAGAAAAAACGGCACAGGTACAGACAAATCAGTCTGCTGTAACACCGACTGCGCAACCGTCGGCTCCTGTACCAACTCTAGATGCTGTTGCTGCAGAAACCACTAATGCAGCAACAGCATCAGGTACAGCTTCTTCAACAGCAGCGGATTCTAATGGTGGCGGCGCAGAGGGAAGCGGCACAGGTGAAGGTCAAGGTATTGGCAGCGGCAGCGGTTCCGGAAGCGGTAGTGGCATAGGTTCTGGCAGCGGCAATGGTGTCGGTGATGGCATAGGCGATGGCCAGGGCTATGGAGATGGCAGCGGTGATGGTCAGGGAAGCGGCGATAGCGGTGCTGCGGGTACTGGTAGCGGTGCATTTGACAGTGATGGTTTTTGGGCTGCTGTCAATGCTAACAAATCTTATCCGGCTATGGCTGTAAAACGTGGTATTACCGGTTCAGTTCCAGTGACTGTTACGCTGGACGGCAGTGGAAATTGTGTAGGTGCCTCTGCTGGTGGTGGTCCTAGCGTACTGCAAAATGCGGCTGTTAAGGCTGTCTATGCAGCTTGCCCATATCCAAATGCGACAGGGCAGACAGTGACTATTAATGTTACGGTAAACTTTAATTTAAATTAATTTGAATACAATAAGCCAGTTCTTTTAAGAATGTATAGTAAGGTTATTACTTACTCTATATATGTGTATATATGTACAGAACTAGTATTAGAAAGAACTGGCTTATTGTGTCGCTAAAATAAAATAATATGTTTTAATAAAGGAGATGTTTGTCATATGAAAACCATCGTTTTATATTCTACGCGTACGGGAAATACTAAAAAAGTAGCAGAAGCTATTACCAGTGTGCTGCCAATGGGCACACCGTGTGTATCTGTTAAAGAAATACCAGCAGATATTGCATCGTATGATTGTGTATTCTTGGGATTTTGGGTAGATCGTGGTTCTGCCGATAAAGATTCTCAGGAAACGTTAAAAGTACTGCATAACAAACACGTAGCTATTTTTGCTACCTTGGGCGCAGATCCCAAATCAGAACATGCAGCTGCCAGTCTTCAAGCTGGTACAGATTTTCTGCCGGCTGGCGTCGATGTACCAGGTAAATTTATTTGCCAAGGCGCAGTCGATCCCAAATTGATTGAAATGATGTATAAACAATTCCCGGCAGGCCATCCACATGGCAAATCTCCGGAACGGGATGCACTTCATGCAGAAGCCGCTAAACATCCGGATGCAGCCGATTTGGAACATGCTAAAGATTTTGCAGTCTCTGTCATGAAACATATTGCAGAAGAATAATGGAGGCTGTTATATATGCGTTTAGAAGAATTATTTCACAGTCTGCCAAAAGAACAGCAGCTGTTTCAATTTGGTGCAGAAACGGATAATCCCTTGGCGGATGCGTTTCCGCGAAAACGAGTGGTTCATGCCGGTCTTAATGGCAGTGTAGTCCCACCTGATGAATCGCAGGCATTGTGGCAGCAGTTAATGGCTGTACCGCCGAAAGAAAAAAAGATTCAGACAGCTTATATTCATATTCCGTTTTGCAAAACGAAATGTCTGTATTGCGGCTTCTTTCAGAATGGAACAAATCAGGATGTAGAAGATGCGTATATCGACTGCTTGATTCAAGAACTGGAAGCTGCTGCAGACAAACCAAGATTACAGGACAGTCTGATTCATGCTGTTTTTATTGGCGGAGGTACGCCGACATCATTATCACTGCATAATGCAGAACGATTACTGAAGACGATTCAAACCTGTTTACCTTTGGCGAACGATTATGAATTGACGTTGGAAGGCCGTATTCATGACTTGGTACCGGAAAAAATGGATGTCTGGCTGGCAAACGGCGTCAACCGCATGTCACTGGGCGTACAATCGTTTCACACGGATATTCGTCGTGCTGTAGGGCGCTTGGATGATCAGGAGACGGTATTAAAAAATCTGCGTCGGTTACTGGATTATAATCAGTGTGCAGTAGTCATTGATTTGATTTATGGATTGCCTGGCCAAGATATGAAGATTTGGCAGGAAGATTTGGATTTATTAATTCAATCCGGCGTAGACGGTGCTGATTTATATCAGTTGAATGTATTTGACGGCAGTGATTTGAATAAAGCCATTGCAAGCGGAAAACTACCTCCAGCTGCGACGACGGCATATCAATCAGGTATGTTTGCATTCGCCAAATCGTACTTAGAAAAAAGAGCATATCGTCGCCTAAATATTTGTCATTGGAGCTGTAGTAATCGGGAACGTAGTTTGTACAATACATTGGCTCGTTCTGGTTCGGCTATGTTTCCATTTGGCAGTGGTGCCGGCGGTGGATTAGATGGATATTCTACCATGCTGCATCGAGCAATACAGCCGTATGAACTATTTGTAAAGGCAGGTAAAAAACCATTTATGGCATTGATGAAACAATCTCCTTTACAACCGATTGTTGATATGGTGCAAAATCAACTGGAACAGTGTTATATTGATTTAGATACAATTTATGCGTTTGATGACCGATTAAAGGATTTGGCATGGTTGTATGAATTATGGGAAAAACGAGGATTGGTGGCATATAATGGTGTTATGTATACCTTAACGGATGCCGGCCAGTTTTGGCAGGTCAATATAACGCAGACAACCTTGGAATGCATACAGTACTTGATGACTGGAAAAAATACAATGGTTATGGAACGAGTTGCCGCTCAAGATGCTAAAAAGACGGAGTCCATGGCAGAAGCAATGAAAAAGATGAAGCAGATGCAGGGAATCCCCAGTGTAGCGGCCATGAAAAAAATGGCAGAGGCAATGCAGTCGATGAGCCCGGAAGAAGTTCAGAAAATCATGAAGCAAATGCAGGGTTCCTAATATATTGATACCTTTCTATACACTCCCTTGAAAAGACTGCAGCTCATGCTGCGGTCTTTTTTTGAAGTAGTGTATAAAAATAGTGCAGGCATAGATAGTAATATGAACAGAAAAAAGAAGGAGTGTATAGGATGAATACATTATTTTTATATGATGGAACAACGGCTTCTCGCCATGCCGTTCAAATTTTATCTAGTATTACCAGTATGAGTTATTATGCTGTATATACAGAACAAACGATATCATTTGCTAAATACGGCCGTGTTATCATCGTAATCAATTCGGATATGAATCTGAAAGAAATAGTTGCTGCATTACAGCAGAACTTAGTGAAAAAAGAAGTAGGCCTAATTGGTGTGGATATGCCTGATATGGCTTGGCAGAAGATTTGCCGACAGATAAACGAGAAGATGGGAGAACTACTTTGTTTTACAGCCTGTGTTCATACAACACCGAACAACGAAGAAATTATACAAGCCGGAGAGCGTTTACAAGCATTAGTACCTACCCAATCAGATAGTCAGGATAAGGTCGTGCTTCAAGCCATAGAAACATTTTTGCTGCGTCATAATACGTGTGTATTAGCTACAGGATACGCTGATACGGTGCGAGCTACACCGATTGAATATATGTATGATAACGGAAAACTATATATATTTAGCGAAGGCGGTAAAAAATTTGCTAACATATATCGCAATCCCCAAGTCAGCGTGGCTGTTTTTGATTCGTATGCAGGATTTGAAAAATTGGCAGGCTTGCAGATAGAGGGGATGTGCCGTATGATAGAACCAGATGAAGCGATATATGCGACCATTGCCGAAAAACGAGGTATTACAAAGAAGAAAATCGCTGTTATGCCAGTTATACTGCATGTATTGGAAATAAAACTCACAACGGTTGTTTTCTTATGGGCCGGTTTTTTAAAACGCGGAAAAGCTGTCCGGCAGGTGTATCGGTTCTCTGAATAGATAAAACACAGTCAGGGAGAGGATAGATATGGAATCAGTAAGTCCTATGCGGATTGTTGAAATGAATGCAGAGAAAACAATCATGGAAGTTGCGAATCATACAGGAACAGCGCAATTGACAAAGTATACTATATATCCGGGAATGGATATCGTATATCTAGATGCGCATATTCAACAATTTTCTTGTTATGCCAGGCCCCATCCCAATGTATTTGCTATCAATCACTGCGAAGAAGGCCGTGTAGAATGTCAGTTCCGAAATGGGGAGTTTTTGTATATGGGCCCCAATGATATGTCTGTTGGCTGGCGCAGCAATGAAGCCTTTTGTCATACGACATATTTCCCTAGAGCGCATTACCATGGCCTATCTATCGTTTTTGATATACAGCAGGCGCAGCCTATCGTAGATCAAATATTGGGTAATACATCCTTAGATATTACCGAATTGTGCAGCAGATTTTGTCAGGAATCTGATTTTGGAATGATTATGAAAGAAAATCAAACTATTCGTAATTTGTTTCAAGAATTGTATCATGTACCCCATGCGATACAACAATCCTATTGTCGATTGAAAATAGTAGAAATACTCTTGCTGCTTAGCACGATTGATTATAAAAAGCAAAAGAAAAAAGTTTGTTTTCCCAAAAAACAAGTGGAAATGGTTAAATGTATTCGTAATAAACTAGTCCAACATTTGCAGGAAACGATAACCATTGAAGAAATTTCGGTACAGTATGCTATTTCGCAGACCTTACTGAAACGAATTTTTAAAGCAATTTACGGCACGACAATTCGACAGTATATACAGGAATATCGTGTGGAAGAAGCCCAACGTTTATTACGAGATACGAATGAGAATATTGTAGAGATAGCTATGTTGGTAGGCTATTCGAATAGCAGTAAATTTTCTGCAGCATTTAAAAAACATACAGGTATACTTCCGAAAGAGTATAGGCGTCTCCATCAACCTAAACATATATAAAAACAAAAACGCATCCATTTGGCGACTATAATGATAATAAATTCCGATAAATAATATAATATTAAAAATAAATGTCGGAATGGGCTGTTTTTGACCCGTTTGGAGTAGATTGTTTTATAAAAGTTATGTATACTATCTGTATGGGGATTAAAACTGATACGCTAAGCAGCAGACAGTTGTATTTACCCCTGAAAATACCTCTCCTTCTGCACTGTTTGCTGTTTTGTATAAAAAATAACACGCCGAGTCAACCTCTCGACGTGTTATTTTTTGTTGTATTTTTGTTGGACTATGCCCAAATCACTTTCATAATATCTTTATACGCTTCTTCTAAATGTTGAATGATATTGCGGTATAATGCATAGACTACTTCGCCGTTTACTTCATCTGTTGGCAAAATCAAGCATGTATCTAAGATGAGGGAGCCTTCATTATCTGTAAAGTATTTAAAGGATTTATATGTCAAATTATATTCATTCATTAATTGGGACAAACTTTCTAAATTTTTGCCATTTAATGCGTTAGGTGCGATGAATACGCGAATCATACCGTAAATACTGTCATCTAAAATGAAGACGGTAGGTATGCTGGTGCCGTTTATGGTGAGATTGGAACGAAAGATGACGGTATGCAGCGAATCATTTTCTGGTACGTCCATTGTAAAATCTTGAATTTGATGATCATCAAGAAATGCTTTAAAATTTTCGGCTTTTTTGTTCATATGTATTCTCCTTATATCATAGAATGTTGGGCAAGATGATTTTCTTGCTTTTATAGTATGTTTACTAGCAGTATATCATATATGCTGTATAAAATAAAATTAAGAATTAGTATCTAATACATACCTATAAAGAATAGAAACGATAGTTGTTTTCGAGATGCTTTCTCTTGAAAAGGGGACAATTCATTTGTACCAATAAACGCAGCATATAATTCAATGAAAATATTCTGATAATCATAATTATTTTATAACCTTTATGTAGACAAAGACGGCTATGTCTGATATTATATTAGATAATGATTCTTAAAATATTTTTCATATAATAATAGCAGCTTCTACAAAGGAGCTGCTATTTTGAGGAGGAATTGAGTTGCGAAAGACAGTGTTATTTGTTGTATTGGGTATTGTCCTATGCTTGTTTGGCGGTATTGCGTATATGATGCTGCGCGGCGATGCGAATACAGCAGATATAGCCATGAGACAGGTGACCGATAGTACAGGAAAGACAATGGAAATCCCCGTACATCCTAAACGTGTTGTTTTTTTGAATGTATCCAATATGGATATGTATGTTGCTGCCGGCGGTCAAGAGGCAGTCGTTGGCAAACCGACGTCAAAATCTATGTCGCCAGAACTGGCAGCCATAACAGCACAGGTGCCGGATGTGGGTATTATTCATTCGCCGAATGTTGAAAAGATTTTGTCCTTAAAGCCCGATTTAGTGATTGGCGTCAATGTACCATTTCATAATCAGTTGAGGGAAACCATGGAACAGAATCATATTCCGTTATATATTAATTCGTTGGATACCTATGAAGATACGCTTAAAACACTAACGTTTTTTGGAGAATTAACGAGTGATACCCAAGCAGCGCAGGCTAAAATAGATGCTATTACCCAGCAGTGTGAAACAGCTTCTGCCAAGACGGCAGGAAAGCAAGGACCGAAGACGTTGATTTTGTTCAGTAATCCCGACAGCAACAATATGGCAGGCAGTTTGACGTTTTCCGGAGATTTGTTGAAACGGTTGCATGGTATCAATATTGCTGACTTGGATACTTCGTTACAAGGACAGTTTATTCCGCTGAGTTTGGAATATGTTGTCAAACAAGATCCGGAAGTTATTTTTATTATTTCCATGGGTAATACGCCAGATATGATGGCTCGCTTTAAAGAACAGATGCAAACAAATGAAGCGTGGAATCAGACAACTGCTGTAAAAAATGGTCGTATTTATGAACTGCCGATGGATTTGTTTACCGTAAATCCGGGCAGTCGTATTGGTGACGCTATGGCATATATGGCTGATTGTTTATACGGACAAGGAGGACAGTAATGGAACATGTCACAACGGAAGATAAGCGAAGTGCAGTGCGATTAGCTGCATTATGCGGCGGATTGCTGCTGCTAGTACTGTCCTTGGTATTAGCTATTGCCGCTGGTGCGGTTCATATTTCTTTGTCCGATATTTATCAAGCGATCACTGTACCAGGACAAACAGATAATTACCGTATTATTTATACACTTCGTATGCCGCGCGCTGTTTGCGCAGCCTTGGCAGGTGCCAACTTGGCATTATCCGGCTGTATCTTGCAGGGAATTCTCCGCAATCCATTAGCTGATCCTGGTATTATCGGTATTTCTGCCGGTGCCGGATTAGCGGCAATGGCCTTAATGCTGATTGCGCCGGCATTTACTAGTTTAGTTCCTTTGGCAGCATTTTTGGGAGCTATGTTTGCGGCAGCTGTTGTCTTTTTTCTGTCCTATGAACGAGGCGTGAATCCCTTGCGTCTTGTATTAGCCGGCGTAGCCGTTGCCGCTTTTTTTGGCGGCGGTATGACGGCATTATCTGTGTTTTTTTCAGATAAAATTCAAGGGACTGTTTCGTGGATGGCAGGCGGTTTTGCCGGAAGCAATTGGCAGCATGTCCGTATGATTTTACCGTACAGCGTACTGGGGATCGTTGGGACCATTTGTTATTATCGCAAGCTGAATGCACTGCAGCTTGGTGATGATGTTGCTAAAACACTGGGTGTGCATACAGAACGAACACGAGGCATGCTAGTGGCTTTAGCAGCCTTATTAGCAGCTTCGGCGGTCAGTGTAGCGGGACTATTGGGATTTGTCGGCTTAATTGTGCCGCATGTTATGCGTTTGATTGTTGGTTCTGATTTTGAATCACTATTGCCGTGTTCGGCTATTTTCGGCGCAGTTCTCGTTGTTGCGGCAGATGTGGCAGCACGGACCGTATTCAGCCCCGTGGAAGTGCCGGTAGGCATTTTTATGTCTTTCATTGGCGCACCATTCTTCTTATATTTATTAAAACGGAGGATGCGAAACGCATGAGTAAACTGATTACAGAAAACTTGCGTCTGCAGTATGGAACGAAAATTATTGCGGATATGCTGAATATTTCTTTTGACAAGCCGGAAATTGTTTCAATTATTGGTCCCAATGGTTCGGGAAAGTCAACATTGCTCAAATCCTTGGGGCGATTGCTGGTGCCTACAGAGGGAGCGGTTTATCTGGACGGCAATGATTTACAACGCATGGATCGCAAGACGATAGCTCGCGTTATTTCCGTGATGCCGCAATCGGTGCATGCTCCGGGGGATATGACGGTTCGCGATTTGGTTACGTATGGACGACTTCCATATCAAGGTTTATTTTCCAAACTAAGCGAGAATGACGTGCAGGCTATTGATACGGCATTGAAGGCTACTGAAATGACGGCATTGCAGCATAATCGACTGTCGGCGTTATCCGGCGGTGAACGCCAGCGAGCGTGGCTTTCTATGGCGATTGCGAAAGAACCGCAGATTTTGCTTTTAGATGAACCTACGACGTATCTTGATATTCACCATCAACTGGATTTGATGGAACTGATTGTACATTTATATCAGACACGCCATATTACCGTTATTATGGTTATGCATGATTTAAATCATGCAGCCCGTTACAGTCATCGCTTGATTGCTGTAAAGCACGGAAAAATTGTAGCCGATGGTTCTGTGCGCGATGTGTTCCGGCAGGATATTTTAGAGCCATTATACGGAATACGGGCTGTCGTAACTGAAGTACATGAACATAACGAAAGCTATTTGGCATGTTTTCCGTATGCTGCAGTATAACGGATGAATACGTCTTGCAGAGGACGTAACTATAAAACCAAAACCCTGTCACCAGAATGATGCATGTTTGCATTATTCAGACGGCAAGAAAAAGTTCAAAGATGAAAGGGAGGATGTTGAAAATGAATAGGTACAAGAAAAAGAAACTGTATGCAAGTAGAATGGCTGTATTGTCTGCCGCTGTTTTGGCGGGTATGTCGATGCCCGTAGGGGCTGCGGAAACAACCGCGGCAGATACGGTGGTACAAACCAAAGATGTCATTGTAACAGCGACGAAAACGGAAGCGGAAGTTCAAGCGGTGCCGCAGGCCGTTGAAGTTATTACCGAAGAAGATATACAGCGTACGGGTGCTAACGATGTTTTGACGGCACTGTCACTAGCCAATAACTTGAATCTTTCGCGTGCTGGCATGACTGGTAATGCCGTATCTTTGCGCGGCATGAGTACGAACCACACATTAATTCTCGTCGATGGCAAACGCTATGCCGGGGAAGATACGGATGTAACGACGAATGTATATGCACTGCAGCGATTGAATGTCAGCGATATTGACCGTATCGAAATTGTGCGTGGTCCATCTAGTTCGCTGTATGGCTCGGACGCGATGGGCGGCGTCATCAATATCATTACGAAAACACCGGAAAAAGCCAGCGGCACTGTAGGTGTTGTGACTAGTACGAGAAATACGGCAGAATATTTTAATTTTTCAACAGGCAAAAATGGGCGTTGGAGTGCTGTCGTAGACGGACGTTTTGACAAACTGCGGCCGATCAACCGGTATACACACAGTGTTTCCTCCACCGGAGCTACTACCGATGGCTATGACCGTTCCATGTACGGCATGCGGCGCACCTTCCACGGCGGTGCTGTCTATGATTTTGAAAATGCCAATAAAAACAAATTGCGGTTTGATATTGACTATATGAAAGAAGATTTGCGTTCTGACTATGCGGATACATTGTTTAGGGGTATTTACGTTAATAAAAACAAACATGAATGGTATCATAATGAACAAAAAGGATTCAGCGTAGAATATACAGGCAAAACCAACCGCAATGAATATCAATTCAGAACGTATTATAATCAGTTGGAAAAACATTCGAATTTAGTAAATGAACGGGCATTTCCTTCGCCTATGATGGAAAATATATTAGGAAGAATTTATCCAAAAGCCGACATGGATTATGCGAAATACAATACGTGGGTAACCGAAGCCAAGAATACCATGTACATTGGCGATCACCATAATCTGACATTTGGCGGCGAATACCGCCGACTTGAATATGAAGGAACGCGGCTTGGTGGTTCTACGACAGGACTGAATAAGAAAATTTCTGCAAAAGATGTTGATTCCTATGCAGGTTATATCGAAGATTTATGGCAAGTTAATGATAAATTGCTGCTGATTCCTTCGGTACGGCTGGAACATAATAGCCAGTTTGGCTCGGAAGCGACGCCTAAGATTGGTGCAACATACAATATTAACAACCATTGGCGGTTTAAAGCCAACTATGGTAAAGGCTATAAAGCCCCAACACTCAGTGAATTATATATGGTAATGAATCGAGCTATGGGGGTTGCGACTGTACATGTAGAAGGAAATCCGAATTTGCAGCCGGAAAAGACGTATAGTTATGATTTCAGTATTGAAGCCGATAAAGGTGCCAACTTTGGAAAATTGACATACTTTAACAATAAAGTTAGCAATTTGATTGATACAGAATCAACGCAATCCGATAATGAATACTGGAGCAAATATATTAATGTCGGCAAAGCCCAAATCAATGGCGTAGAGCTGGAAATCGGCCGTCATCTGAATGATCGTTGGACCATTAAAGCAACGCATAACTATTTAGATGCCGTAAATAAAATAACTGGAAATCGGCTGAACAACCGTGCTCAAAATACGACAACGTTCCAGCTGATTTATGATGACCATAAAGAAGACGGCATTAGTGCTGTATTGTGGGATCAGTTTGCCAGCCGGTATCGGTACAATGATGAAGACTACACCTACAATACACTAAACTTTTCTCTCAACAAAAAATGGACGAAAGACTTTTCTACGTATGCAGGAATAGATAACATACTCAATAAGAAAGTAGATGACTTGTATATTGACGGCCGTATGTGGCGGGTAGGTGCAGAATGGAAATTATAGGAGAAACTAAAAACATGATGCTGAAACTCTTGATATTGGCTGTTGTTCTTTGCTTTTTTTCGCTCTTGTCTTCTATGCGTGCAGAAGCACAAGATACGGCAGAAAACGTGGTTTTCGTACAAAGTCGTACAACCCAGCCTGTTTCTCTGCCGGCTATGATAGATGGGCTGGCAGCCTATGATGTTGTTGTATTTGGCGAGTTTCATGATAGCCAGCCGATACATGATGCAGAATTAGCTGTTTTAAAAGGATTATATCAAAAACATGGGGCCAATCTTGTCTTGTCGATGGAAATGTTTGAACGAGATGTACAACCTGTGATGAATCAGTATTTAGCCGGGACAATTACAGAAGCTGAATTTTTGAACGCATCTCGGCCGTGGCCGCAATATAAAATGGCATATCGACCACTGGTAGAATTTGCCAAAGCACATCATATCCCTGTGCTGACCGGTAATATTCCTCGCCGAATGGCAGCAGTCTATGCGAAAACACAGTCGCTGGAACAAATAGCCGGAGATGACAAACAATATCTTCCCAAGGTGCATCGGGCAGGTTCGGCAACATACCGAGAAAAATTTGCCGCTGCTATGCAAGGTATGAATACAGCTAAAGGCGGCATGAATATCCCTCCACAGATGGTACAGCCCATGTTTATGGCACAGTGCCTTAAAGACGATGCCATGGCGGAAAGTATTTCTCAGTATCGGCAGGAACATACACAAGCCGTTGTCTATCATGTTGTCGGTAATTTTCATAGTGCCGGCCATTTGGGGATGGCTGAAAAATTGGCTCAACTGCAACCGAAAGATCGCATTGCTGTCATAGATACCGTGCATTATAATGCAGATACAGATGCAATAGGGGATATTGCATGCGCCCATGCATCAGAAGGTGAATATTTGGCGTTAGAAACAGCCCATGCAATAAAATAAACAGGTATCGATATATGGATAGTGACGGTGGCGCAGCAACATATGATGGGCAGCTGCGTACCAGTCACTATCTTTTCTTTATACATCAAAGGGGGATTCATGAAACGATTGTGGGCGTGTTATGCGCCATATTATAGTACGTTAACTTTTGTCATCATAGGTTCCGTGTTGAGTGCCGGCATGGAAATCTCTTTTCCTATGATCGTGCGATATATCTTGGAAACAATTTTGCCGGCAGGTAATATGACACAGTTACTGTATATGGCTGTCATTTTGTTTTCGTTGTCTGCAGCCTGTCTTTGTATATCCTTTGGCGTATCCTATTGGGGACGCAGTATGGGTACGCGCATCGAACATGACTTGCGTTGTCGCCTGTTCGCTCATATCGAAACGATGAGCTTTTCGTTTTTTGATAATGCCAAAACCGGTCAACTGCTGTCACGAATTATTAGTGATATTTCTGAGATTGGTGATTTGGTTTTTCAGATGCCGAACCTTGTAATGGTTTGTCTGATTACGATGGGAGGCAGTGCGTTTTTTTTATTTTATATTAATTGGCAGTTAGCTGTTTTTGTTTTATTCCTTATTGCAGTCAAAACAGGCGGAACGATTCTTCTCAACCGCCGTATGAAGTCGGCGTTTCGCAAGGCGCGAGAAAAAATGGGAATGGTCAGTTCGCAAACCATGGAAAGTTTGAATGCCATCCGTCTTGTACAATCTTTTTGTAACGAAGCATTAGAGCTAAAAAAATTTGTTACGGCCAGTCATGCGCTGCAGCAGGCCCAGCAGCGAACATTTTTGTTTGAATCGTATTTAACGAGCAGTATTATCTTTTTTTCTAATTTAACGAATTTGGTGATTATTGCTGCCGGCAGCTTTTTTATCATGCTGGGGATGATGAAACTAGGTGATTTGGTTGCGTTTCTGATGTATTTGATGGTATTCATTCGTCCGATTATGCAATTGACCATGCTTACGGAACGGTATCAGCGAGGATTAGCCGGATATACACGCTATACGGAACTAATGGATACACAGCCGGCCGTTCAAGACTATGCGGATGCGATAGAAGCAGGAAATCTGCAAGGGCATGTATCATTTCAACACGTTTGTTTTTCGTATAATGGCCGTGATACGGTGCTGCAGGATTTTTCGTTGGATATTTCCCAAGGAAAGACGGTGGCTATTGTTGGTCCGACGGGTGTTGGCAAATCCAGCGTAGCTAGTTTACTGCTTCGGTTTTATGATATTCAACAAGGATATATTTATTTGGATGGAACAGACATACGTCAATATACATTAGCTTCTTTGCGACGGCATATAGGTATTGTGCAGCAAGATGTTTTTTTGTTTTCTGATTCTATTCGGGAGAATATTGCCTATGGACGACCGAATGCAACGGATGCGGAAATCATAGAGGCAGCTAAACTAGCCCATGCGCATGAATTCATTATGAATCTGCCTGATGGATATGACAGTGCGATTGGAGAGCGGGGCGTCAAATTGTCGGGAGGGCAAAAGCAAAGACTGGCGATTGCGCGGGTGTTTTTGAAAAATCCACCAGTCCTGATTTTGGATGAAGCTACATCGGCACTGGATAATGAAACAGAACGGAAAATTCAGCAGGCACTGCAAGCGTTATCGGCTGACCGTACTACATTGATGATTGCCCACCGGTTGGCCACGATACGGCATGCTGATGAAATTGTTGTACTGACACCGGAGGGTATTGGTGAACGTGGTACCCATGAAGAATTGATGGTTCGCGGTGGGTTGTATCATGACTTATATGTTTCACAATTTGAACAATAAATGACATAGAGAATACAAAAAAACAGAGATCGCATTAACGGTCTCTGTTTTTTATACCAATTCAATGAATATGTGTTAGGAAGGAAGATAGTATAGTATCGTTGTCCGTATGATACAACAAATATGGTTGAATTGAACATAGGGAAGGCGGGGTGTAACTATGCATGTGTTTCGATATATTGATGGGCTTTGTCTAATGATACCACATCAATCCAATGAAAAGCGGATAGATAGTGACAGGACGTAAACAGTGCAGAATGGGCATGTATAAATTGTTTTAGATTTTTCCAAATGAGATGACTGGAAGGAATAGACAAATATCCGGTAACGGCAGCGTCTAACAATTCCAAACTAGGCCATTCTTCACGGAAACAACTATGAATAAATAAAAGAATATCCAGCGTTTCCGGTTGAATATGGAAAAAACGCTTTTCGTTTTCCCAATCCAAAAATGTTATTTTATTCGTTTCTTTATGAAAGGCAATATCACGCAGTGCCGGTCGTCCATGATGCAGCCCGGCTTGATGAAGAAGGGCTAAGCTTTTGCCGGCTTCAAAGAAGACATGTTGGCGCAAAGGAGTCCATTCTTCGTCTTTGGCAATACGCTGCAGTGTTTTCCCGCAGTCTTTCATGACAAAATAATCGGGTCCCCAAAGTACAATGGTTGGTGCTAGAGGCAGGCGGCTGTTTACAGCCGTAATTTTATAGGCTTCGGCCAAAAATGCAGTAACCGGATTGGCTTTAGCAAAGGAATTACGCCCATTGGGAAGGCAGCGTTTAATAAAATAACCAGTACCTTGATAAGAAAAAGACAGTATACGGGATGTTGGGTGGTCATGCAGCAGTTGGATGACGTGTTTTTCTAATGTTGTATTGATCATATAAAATGCCTTTCGTTTTCAAATTCTGCCGATGTGGTAGATAATTATGAGATAGTATCAGAAAATATTTACGTAATTTTTACCATAATGCATTCCATTCTACCAAGTTTTATCCTAAAAAATCAAGAAAATAAAATAAAAAAGCTACATTATCATAATGAAAATTATAATAACAATAAGATAATATAATCGACTATCAAAATTATTATCATTTATAATAGGAAATTTAGAAAATAAATACAAAAAATGACTGTTTTAAGGCAAAATAAAGATTTAGTAACAATATTCACTTTTATTACTTGACAGATAAAAAAGCATTTTATATACTAAATATGGTAATGAAACGTATTATCAATGGAAGGGAAGCACCAGTATTATTTACGGAGCTAATAGAAAGGAGCGATGTAAATGAGTGTCGTTATCGTAGGTGGAAATGATTGCATGGTTTGTCAGTATAAAACGATATGCAAAAAATATTCGTATAAGGCAAAAGTATTTACGCAAGTTCCGAGCGATTTTAAATCCAAAATAGGATCGCCGGATTTAGTAATTTTGTTCACTAGCACAGTTAGTCACAGCATGGTGCGGTGCGCGTTGAAAGAAGCGCAGCGAAAGAACGTAGAGGTTGTGCGTTCCCATACCAGCAGTTCTAACTCGCTTAAGTGTATATTAGAATCACGCGCAGAACGCTGTAGTTGTGGATAGTTGTCTGTGCACATGAAGGAGAGGTAAGAAGATGAACATCGTTACATTGGCAGACATGAAAGTCGGTGAAAAAGGTGTTGTCGAAGCCCTGCAGGGACATGGCAACATTCAACACCGACTGGTAGATATGGGTGTTGTTAAAGGATCCCATATCTCTGTCGTCAAAAAGGCACCGCTTGGTGATCCAATTGAAGTCAACGTAAAAGGTTGTGCGCTGGCTTTGCGAATGAACGAAGCAGCTATGATTACGGTAGCTGTAGAAGGGGGTAAATAGTAGTTATGGAAGATGCAGGAAAAATTAAGGTAGCTCTAGCTGGCAACCCGAACTGCGGCAAAACGACAATTTTTAATAATATTACAGGAGCTAAGCAGCATGTCGGTAACTATCCCGGCGTTACTGTAGAAAAAAAAGAAGGGCATTGCACGTTTGACGGCAAAGAACTGCTTTTTGTTGACTTGCCGGGTACGTATAGCTTGACGGCCCGTTCCTTGGATGAAGTCGTTGCAAGAAATGTTATTATTAATGAAAAACCAGATATTATAGTCAATGTACTAGATGCATCCAACTTGGAACGTAACTTATATTTAGCTGCACAGCTCGTTGAATTAGGACGCCCGATGGTTGTTGCATTAAACATGATGGATATTGCAGAACGCATGGGTGTTAAAATTGATTTGAAAAAATTAGGTCAACAAATGGGCGCTGTTGTTGTTCCACTGATTGGCAGCAAAAATGTTGGTACCAAAGAATTACTGGAAGTAGTTTCTCATGCGGAAAATACAGAAAATTTGGTGAATGCAACTGTCGATTACGGTGCAGATGTTGAACCGTCCATTGCGGAATTAACGGATGCTATTCAAAAAACAGGTATTATTAATTATCCGATCCGTTGGCTGGCTGTTAAATTATTGGAAAATGATGCTGATGTTGTTGCGAAAGTAAAAGCCATGGAAGGCACACAGCACATTATTTCGTTAGCTGCTAAAATGCGTGACAGCTTGAAAGATAAGATTGATTTAGATTTCTATTTTGCACAGTGCCGTCACCAGTTTGCTGTACAGGCGTTTAATAATTCCATTATCAGTGCTGGTACACCGGATCCGTTATCTAACAAAATTGATAGTGTTCTGACGCATCGCATTTTGGGGATTCCTATTTTCCTGGCATTAATGTGGCTTATGTTTACCGCTGTTATTGACCTCGGTGCCTACCCGCAGGACTGGTTGGATG
This sequence comes from uncultured Megasphaera sp., assembly GCA_934202965.1. Taxonomy (GTDB): domain Bacteria; phylum Bacillota; class Negativicutes; order Veillonellales; family Megasphaeraceae; genus Megasphaera. The sequence continues at coordinate 6,224 of CAKPYN010000006.1, read as the reverse complement.
CCGGCTTTGGCATGCTGGGAGACTGGCTTAGCGATGTCATTGAAGATGAACAACTCAAATCGTTGGTTGTCGACGGCGTTATTGGTGGTGTTGGCTCTGTCTTGAGCTTCGTACCATTGATTGTGTTGTTATACTTCTTTATTAGTTTGCTGGAAGATACGGGATATATGGCTCGTGCTGCGTTCCTTATTGACCGGGCTATGCGTGCGTTGGGCTTACATGGCAAATCATTTATTCCGATGATTCTCGGCTTTGGCTGCAATGTTCCTGGCATTATGGCTGCTCGTACGCTGGATAACGAAAAAGACCGCTTAGTAACGATTATGGCTTGCCCGTTCATGAGCTGCGGTGCTCGTTTACCGGTATATACGTTGCTGATTGCTGCTTTCTTCGGCGCATCTGGTTATGGCGGAACGGTTCTTTTTGGCATTTACTTGCTGGGGATTATTATTGCTGTTTTGGTTGCAGTCATTCTCCGTCACACTGTATATAAGGGTGAAGTGGAACCGTTTGTTATGGAACTGCCGCCGTACCATATTCCGACAGCCAAAGGCGTTTTGACCCATATGTGGGAACGTACGGTATTGTACATCAAAAAAGCAGGTACCTTTATTTTAGGTGCATCCATTATCGTTTGGTTCTTGACAGCATATCCGATGGATGTTGAATATTCTCAGGATTTCGATGCTGCCCATGATCAGGTTGAAGAACAGATGGAAGCTAAACAAGCTGAAATCCTCAAAGGCTATGGCATTGAAAATATAGAAGACAATGCAGCATTGAACGAAATGTATGAAGCAATGGTTGCTGCTGCCGATGAAGCAAAAGATGCAGAAGACGGCGAAGATGAAGAAGTCGAAAGTGTAGCACAAGTAGAAGAAGCGGAAGCTGAAAAAACGGAATATCCGGATGCATTTGCTGATTTACAAGAAAAGAATCCGACTGTATATGAACAAGCCTTGCCTCTCTTTGATGCAAAAGCAGAAGCAGACGATGCGAATGATCAGTTAGATGATCAAATGAATTCCGAAAAATTATCTCAGTCCTATGCAGCTACGATTGGTCATGCTATTGAACCGGTTATTGCACCGTTGGGCTTTGACTGGAAGATTGGTGTAGGTATTGTTGCTTGCTCAGCTGCTAAAGAAGTCATGGTTTCTACATTGGCTACCATTTACAGTGTTGAAGCTGACGATGAAAATGAAGCTAACTTGGTAGAATATTTGGCAAATGACCCAAGCTTCAATCCGGCTGTTGCATTATCCTTGATGGTATTTTCCTTGCTGTATATGCCGTGTGTTGCGGCGATGGCTGTTATCAAGCGCGAAACAAACTCTTGGAAAATGCTTTTAGCAGTGGATGGGTTGTGCCTCGCTTTATCGTATGTATTAGCTTTCATTACCTATCACGGTGCACTGTTACTAGGATTAGGGGCATAATAGATACTATTAAAATAGTAATGTATAATATAAGGGATTGCCAATGCAATCCCTTATATTATACATTCGAAGGAGGTAATCTTATGAGTCTGGCTCCGATTATTGTAGGTATCGTTGTGATTATTGCTATTGTGTATACGGTTCGTCATATACGAGGATTATTTAAAGGTACTAGCAGTTGTTGTGGCGGCGGCGGTTGTTCTGGATGCTGCTCTTCATGCCATACCGAATCGACGACGCATCAATCTATATCTAGTATGACAACAAATACACCGAAAAAAACGCAAAAATAGGGAAAATATCCTTGCTATAGATAGCGTTATATGATATAATACACCTTGTTAATTTAGGCAGTCCTCTGCTCGTTTGACGATTGCCGCATTGGTAGCGGCAACGGGGAGTAACGAATGTCTTATAGGAGGAAAAAGAAAATGAACATTATCAGCGTACTTGAACAAGAACAGCTTCGTAACGACATCCCTGAATTCCGCCCTGGCGATACAGTTAAGGCTCATGTAAAGGTTGTCGAAGGCAATCGTGAACGTATCCAGGTTTTCGAAGGCGTAGTTATTGGCCGTCAAAACGGCGGTGTTCGTGAAACCTTTACGGTTCGTCGTATTTCCTACGGCGTAGGTGTTGAACGTACTTTCTTGGTACATTCTCCGCGTCTTGCAAAAATCGAAGTCGTTCGCCGCGGCATTGTTCGTCGTGCAAAATTGAATTATCTCCGCGGTCTTACAGGCAAAGCTGCTCGTATTCGCGAACGTCGGTAATTTCCTGGCAAGAACACATAAAACAAGGATTGGAAGAGATTCCAGTCCTTGTTTTTTTTAAAGAAATGATGGTGTGAAATGGAGGAAGCTATCTTATGATTATCAACTGGTATCCGGGCCATATGGCAAAAGCAAAACGATTGATTCAAGCTAATCTTAAGATTATTGATGTTGTGATTGAACTGGTAGATGCACGTATTCCTTGGAGTAGTACGAATCCCATGATCAGCCAGCTTATTGGGCAGAAACCATCTGTTGTGGTATTGAATAAGGCTGATTTGGCGGACGCTGCGGTGTTGGAAGATTGGATACAGTATTATAAAAAACAAGGCCGCCTCGTCATTGCTTTGAATAGTAAAGACGGCAAAGGCGTAAAATCACTCATGGTGCTGGTTCGTAGATTGGCAGCACCGAAACTAGAACACTGGCGGGCTAGAGGACTAAAAAATCGCTCTGTTCGAACGATGATTTTGGGCATTCCTAATGTTGGCAAGTCAACGCTGATTAATAAATTGGCTCGCCGTAGTGCCGCAAAGACAGCTGATAAACCAGGAGAAACGAAAGGGAAACAATGGGTCCACATTGGCGATCAGTTGGATTTGCTGGATACACCGGGCGTGTTATGGCCTAAACTGGAAAATCAGGTCAGCGCATATCGATTGGCTGCTACTGGCGCTATTTCGGATACTGTATTTGACATGGAAACAGTTATTACACAACTCATTACAGAACTAGGAACGTGGTATCCGGAAGACGTTAAAAGCCGGTTTAAATTAGATGCTTTATGTGAAGCTCCCTTGGATACGATCGAGGCTATTGGCCGTAAGCGAGGCTGTATTGTAGCTGGCGGCGTCGTAGACTTAGAAAAAACATATAAGTTGATTTTGAAAGAATATCGAGAAGGTAAAATTGGCCGGATCTCGTTGGATAGAGTAGAAGAAGCAGGAGAAACGGCATGATAGATGTAAGCAGCTTAAAAGCAGCAGATATTAAAACAATGCTTAGCCAGGGCGTAACGGATGAAGTGGCATTTTTGCAAGCCATGAAAGCCGATAAACGCGTATCCGTACAAAAATTAGCCCAAGCCTATTTGAAACGAAAACAAAAAGAAGAAGCCGAACGGGAACGAGTTCTTCATATGTATGCCTTAGAAACAGCATATTATAATCAAGGCATCTATCATGTGGCTGGTGTGGATGAAGCCGGGCGAGGTCCGGCAGCGGGACCAGTCATGATTGCAGCTGTTATTTTACCGCCGTACTGGGAATGTCCAGGACTAAATGACAGCAAAAAACTATCGCCGGCTAAACGAGATGAATTATATGATAAGATTATGCAAGATGCCGTGGCTGTTTCTTGCGTTTCTAAATCGGAAACAGAAATAGATACGCTGGATATTTATCATGCCACTATGCAGGGAATGTATGATGCCGTAGCAGGACTTGATACAGTCGCCGAAGCCGTTCTTATTGATGCAATGCCGTTACGGGAGCTGACAGTTCCCCATCAATCTGTTGTACACGGTGATGCCGTTAGTGCGTCTATTGCGGCGGCGTCGATTATTGCTAAAGTAACGCGAGATAGAGTTATGATAGCTTATGATAAAACGTATCCGCAGTATGGCTTTGCCGTACACAAAGGATATTTAACGCAGCGGCATATGGATGCCTTAAAAACGTATGGGCCGTGTCCTATTCACAGGCGCAGTTTTGAACCGATTAAAAGCATGGTGAAACATACGATATAGGGTATAAAATATCCATTTTTTTAGTAGCGTGAAAATGCTGGTTGGTATACAATAAGAGTACCTATTACATGTCGAATAAAAGGAGGGTTTTGTAATGAAGAAAAAAATATGGGCAGCATTATGCGCCTGCTTGTTTGTCGGCTCTGTAGTACTAGCAGCATCTCCGGCAGTAGTAACTGATGCGCAACCATATGTGTTGACACGTACGGACGGCAGTTCACTGACTGTAAAGTATCCTAATGTTACCGTACCGGACAACAAGACAGCTAGTCAGTTAATTACGCAGTATTTTATAGAAGAACAAGCTAAAGCGGCTGCCTTTTTTAAAAAAGAATCTATAGACAATATGAAAATGACGGAAGAAAAATCCTATGTTGTTACATTGAACAATGGCAAATACTTGTCTATGATTGATCAAGGATATATCTACTACGATAAAGCAGCCCATCCTACGAGTTGGAAAAATGGTGTTACTTTTGACGTAGAAACAGGTAAACGTGTAGAATGGCAGGATATTATCCGTCCGAAAGATGCCAAGGTATTTACCTTAAAAAATATCAATACGAAGATATTTATGAGTAAATACGTATTATCTAGTTATTTTAATGGCTTGACAACGTTGCCAACCAATTACTATTTAGATAAGAATCAGACGATTCATTTTATTTTTAATCAGTATGAAGTAGCTCCGTATTCATCGGGGATTATTGATATTTCCATGGGGAAAAAAGCCAAATAAACGACCTGTTGTATATAATACTAGGGGACTTCCCATGTATCCCATTTTACATTACTGAAATATAGATATGAAAAATAAGCTCCTAATGCGGGCCGTTGACATGCTCAACGCTGCATTAGGAGCTTTATTGTGTTTAAAATCAAAAGACAGCAAATCGGTTTAAGCGAATACCATTGCTATAGAACATATAAAAATCTTTTTAGGTAACCTATGTGGGAATATCGAGCTGCTGTTGTTGGTAGGTTTTTTCTTTTTCTCGTAATACAGCATCTTGGGCATCTTTATACAATAAATCATAGTGCCAGCGGCTGTGATGGTCTTGTAAACTTTCACAAATAACACGTAATGTATCGATGTGACGAACTTCAATGCTATGAAAGGAACGTTCCCAAATAGGCTCGGTTTCCTGTCTGGAATTTAGTATACATGCATTGATGGCTTGTTTGCAATTTGTAGAAAACCAATTTAGAATATGCGGCGTATGATTTCGATAGGAAATGAGCAGATGGATATGATTAGGCATTACGACAAATTCCTGTATCATAATGATTTTTGATACACGTTGGCTGCTTTTTAAGACCGCTTCAGCAGCTTTTCCTAAATCAGTAGGTTTCCAAATATATTTTTTGTTCATAGATTGAATAGAGCCTAGTGTTGGAAGTCGATGATTGGTATACAGCGTAAGTAGTTGGTTGTGTAAAACAGGACGGGAATAGCCTAAGTGTGTGTGTTTCATCATATATCCACCTCTTTTTTTAGATGATATATATAGTATACAATACAAAAATTAAAATTAGATGAGAATACGATTAGAATTTGATTAGAATTTAGGATACGCAGAACAAGATTTTTTTGCTGGACGCTATGTCAACATATAGAAATAGAAATGGGCAAAAATAAAAAAAGAATCGACCACTTGGCTAAAAATACGTTCATTAGCCGGAGCTCAGAATGGCTCGCTGGTGGTCGATTCCTTTAATTTGTCTAAAATTATACCAGGGAAAACAAATGTAGTCAAATGGAAAAGATGTTATAGTTGATATCCTGTCTAAAACGTAAAAATTAAGTTTTATGCCAAATGGCTTTGGCGTTGCTGTGAGCCAGTATCTCTTCGATGGGAATATGAGCGGGACAGATATCTTGACAGGATAGGGACTGGCCGCATGTTTCATAATACATGTTGGCATAGGCTGTTTTGATATCTTGTATATGGCTATCGTTAGAAGTTCCGTCGAGAATACGAAATGCATTGACTGGCGCTAAGGCACCGGCAAAGTTGGTGTGCTCGTCAAAATTAGGACAAATTTCCAGACAACAGCCGCATAGTAGACAACGTGAAGATTGACGATGCCATTCTTGTGTCCACAGAGGAGGATGACTTTCGGTGGTACGCCAAATATTCAGTTGTTTTAATAATGTGTGTAATATAGTACGATCCACAATAAGGTCGTCAACTACTCACCACCTAACACCTACGGTGTTTGAGGTGGGAGCTTGCAAGTCGGAGTTACATAGGTATTAGCGAT
>CAKPYN010000005.1 GCA_934202965.1 uncultured Megasphaera sp. | reverse complement strand
GCGATTTATATTCTACCAAAAAAGATCCTGCCATGGGCTTTTTTATTCAGATGTCCAACTTCATTTTACAATCAACGTTTATAAAGTAATGAGTCTTGTGAATACAGATATCTACAACATCTCAACATTATAGTATAAAAAAAAGGAACTATCTTTCGATAGTCCCTTTCTTTTATACTGTTCAAATAGCTATTAAGCCAAGCCTTTAGCTTTTTTGATTGCAGCAGTGAGTTTCGGCAATACGTCGAATACATCACCAACAATACCGTAATCGCAAACTTTGAAGATAGGAGCATCTTCATCTTTGTTAATAGCGATAATGCAATCAGAGCCAGTCATACCAGCCAAGTGCTGAATAGCACCGGAGATAGCGCAGGCAACATAGATTTTCGGAGCAACTGTTTTACCAGTCTGGCCAACCTGATGGAGAGCATCGATCCAACCAGCATCAACAGCAGCACGGGAAGCACCAACAGCACCACCGAGTACATCTGCTAATTCTTTCAAGATACCAGTTTTGAACGGTTCTTCGCTGTTCATGCCACGGCCACCAGCAACGATGAAGTCAGCGTCTTCGATTTTAACGCCGCCGTCACCCAATTTGATGAGTTCGATGAATTTCGTCATGAAATCTGCATCTGTGAGATCAGCTTTCATATCGATAACTTCGCCTTGTGCGCTAGCATCAGCTTCCGGTTTTTTGAATACGTGCGGACGAACTGTACCCATCTGCGGACGATTATCCGGGCAAATGATTTCAGCCATGATGTTGCCACCCAAAGCCGGACGAGTCCAAACGATCGTTTTGTTGTCGTCGTCAACGCCGAGCTGTGTGCAGTCAGCTGTCAAACCAGTTTTCAACATGTTAGCAACGCGAGGACCGAGGTCACGGCCAATGTTTGTTGCACCTACGAGATAAACGTTAGGTTTCTGTTTGTTGAAGAAATCAACCAATACTTTTGCATATGCTGTTGTGTTGTAATGTTCCAACTGAGCATCATCATATACATATACTTTATGAGCACCATGAGCGATAAGTTCCTGTGCTAACGGTTTTACGTCTTTACCAATCAGGACAGCACCTACTTCGTCACCGATGGTATCAGCTAAAACGCGGGCCTGGCCCAACAATTCGAAAGATACATCACGTAATTTGCCTTCAAACTGTTCAGCAATTACATAAATGCCTTTGTATTCTGCTAAATCCATTTTCACTGTTCCTCCTTAAATTAAAGAATTTTCGCTTCAGACAATTTTTCTACGACCTGATCAACGAGTGCCTGAGCATTGTCATCTTCGACTTTGAGTACCAAGCCGCCGCTTCTCTGAGCCGGTGTGAAAATTTTACGAACTTTTGTCGGGGAACCGTTCAAACCGATTTGAGCGTCGTCTGCTTCAATAGCAGCTGCATCCAATGTTGGGATTTCGCGACGTTTTGCTTTCATCGTACCACGAATAGTCGGGAAACGCGGTTCGTTCAAGTCTTTAACGGCTGTAATCAAAACAGGGAACTGAGCTTCTGTTACGATATAACCTTCTTCGTTTTCCTGCTGTACAGTAACTTTGTTGCCTTCAACTTTGAGGTCACGAGCATATGTAATCTGAGGAATACCGAGTTCGCAAGCGATCTGAGGGCCAACCTGTGCTGTATCGCCATCAATAGCCTGTTTACCGCAGAGGATGATATCAAACTGTTCGATGCCTTTTTCTGCAGCAACTTTTTTAACAGCCTGTGCTAATGCATAGCCTGTAGCTAATGTATCAGAACCGCCGAGTTTTCTGTCGGATACGAGATACGCATCGTCAGCACCCATTGCTAAACCTTCTTTTAATACGTCTTTTGCCTGATCTGGGCCCATAGAAAGCAATGTTACTTTTACTTCCTTATCAGCGTCCTTTAACTGAAGAGCAGCTTCCAAAGCGTTCTGGTCAAAGGGGTTGAAAATGTTAGGAACACCAGCACGAATGACGGTATGTTTTACGGGATCAATCTTAACTTCTGCTGTGTCCGGAACTTGTTTGACACATACCAATATTTCCATTTACGTTTGCCTCCTAAAAAAAAGTACTTTTTATTCAACAAGCATGGCCTTACGATAAAGACCATGCCCGCATCCTAAACTTAATAACTTACCGCAACAAAGCGCCACCTGTTACCATGAGCTGTACTTCGTTGGTGCCTTCATAAATCTGAGTGATCTTAGCGTCACGCATATGACGTGCAACCGGATATTCTTCGCTGTAGCCATAGCCGCCATAAATCTGAACAGCTTCCGTTGCTACTTCCATAGCTACATCAGATGCTACGCGTTTAGCGATAGCTGCGTCAACAGTGAAAGGCTGACCTTCCTGTTTTTTGAATGCAGCTTTGTAAACGAGGTTACGAGCAGCTTCAATTTTCATCTTCATATCAGCTAATTTGAAGGAAATGGACTGGAATTTGCAAAGAGGTCTACCAAACTGTACACGCTGTTTGGAGTATTCAACAGCATCGTTCAATGCAGCTTCAGCAATACCAAGAGCCTGAGCAGCAACGCCGATACGGCCGCCGTCCAATGTCATCATAGCAATCTTGAAGCCTTTGCCTTCCTGACCGAGGAGATTTTCTTTCGGAACTTTTACATCCTGGAATACTAATTCCATTGTCTGGGAAGTATGAATGCCCATTTTGTCTTCTTTTTTGCCGAATGTGAAGCCTTCCATGCCTTTTTCAAGGATGAAAGCACTGATACCTTTTGTACCCTGGCTCTTATCTGTCATAGCGAATACGATGTAAATATCAGCTTCGCCAGCGTTTGTGATAAACATTTTGGAACCATTGAGGATGTAGTTGCCATCAGCATCTTTTACTGCAACAGTCTGCTGACCAGAAGCATCTGTACCAGCATTCGGTTCTGTTAAGCCAAATGCGCCAAGTTTTGTACCTTCAACCAACGGTGTGAGGTATTTTTCTTTCTGTTCTTCTGTACCAAACTGCCAAATTGGGTTAGCGCAAAGAGATACGCTTGCAGACAATGTGATGGATACACCAGCATCATATTTAGCTAATTCTTCAACTGCGAGAATATAGCTCAAAACGTCACCGCCGTCTTCGCCAATGCCGCCGTATTTTTCTTCAAAATAAGCGCCTGCAAAGCCCAAGCTGAGCATTTCATCAACAAGTGCACGATCAAATACACCGTGATGATCACGTTCTGTGATGGTTGGAGCCAATTTGTTTTCGCCAAAATCTTTCGCCAAATTTACAAAATCCTGTTGTACTTCTGTTAAGTTAAAATTCATGATTCTTCCACTCTCCTTAATCTAATGTGACGGTAACAAGTCCCGTGCAGTGTATACTACTTGGACATATATACACAACCTTTTTGCTTACATTAGCATTGTACAACTTTTCACATGGTAAATCAATAGCAAAACGATAGGAATAGTCACGTATACTATGCCTTTTTGTAATGTATATTCTTGTCTCGAAACATTTTAGGTCTACTTAAGAATACTTTTGCATTTTATCTTGACATATTCCCATTTCTATGGTTTTCATGCGGAGCAAAAGAAATATGTAATTGTTTTGAAGAATCATATAAGCGAAATGATCCATATCAGTTTTTTCGTTCAAACAATACGTATGACGAAATATATCTGATACGAAAATTAAGGAAAGCTTATGTTTGTATTATAGACGAATGTTTATGAAGTTGTCAAGGATATGTGCCGTAATTCCCCAAATTTTATAGGCTTGATATTCATATAAAAGCACATTATAGGTTTTCCGCCGTTTCCATTGCGTTTGACCTGATATAGACAGGCCTTTTGGGAACCCTGGTGCCGGCCTGGTTGCTATTTCTATTTGGTGTATTTTAGGTGTATGTGTACGAAACCATTCAACAGGTACCGTAAAGATATGATCGATTTCGCCATGACTGATAGTAAAATGAGTCGTATCTATATATGCCGCAAACGGCCAAATCGTAACACCAACAGGAGATTCTATATAGTCTAGCGGGCCAAGTATGTGAATTGAGTCACGTTTTATTCCTAATTCTTCCCTTAATTCCCGCACAGCTGCTTCTAACGCATTGTTGTCATCTGGCTCTATTTTTCCGCCGGGAAAGCAAATATCTCCCGGCTGCCACCGCAGCTGGCTGTTTCTCACCTCAAACACGAGTCGTTCTTGTCCATCCATTTGTACGATCGGAACGATAACCGCACAGGGTATCGTATTCATACAATGATTCTGCCGCACCTGCCGTGGCGGCCAAGGCTTGTAATATGACATGGTTCTCCCTCTGTTGTTAAAAAAAGGGATGCCTTCCAGGCACCCCTTTCTTATATTATAATGATTTATTTGACAACGATATTAATGATTTTCTTCGGAATGGCAATAAATTTGACGATATTCTTGCCAGCCGTCATTTCTTGAATATGTGGCAATGCCAAAACTTTTTCTTTTAATGCCGCAGCATCTATTTCTACAGGTACGGTAATGCGATCACGAACCTTGCCGTTAATTTGTACAGGCAATTCGATTTCGTCTACTACCAATGCAGATTCATCGACTTTAGGCCATTCCTGTGTATGAACACTGCCTGCAAATCCGCAAATCTGCCATAATTCTTCCGTAATATGCGGTGTAAATGGTGCCAGCAGTTTAATCAAATTCTGATTTGCTTCCACTGCGACTTCTTTATGAATCGTCTTATTATTGCCTACATATGCATACATAGCGTTGACAAATTCCATAATGGAGCTAACAGCCGTATTCAATGCATAATTGCCGTCAATACCTTTGACATCTTCTGTAACTTTAGCAATCGCTTTGTATTCCTGCATACGAAGTTCTTTTTCTGCTTCTGTATATTCGTTACCTTCTTCACCTTTTCTAGCCATGTCCAAATATTGATGGACAATACGCCATACACGATTCAAGAAACGATAGGAACCTTCAACGCCCTGGTCAGACCAAGCCAAATCACGTTCAGGCGGTGCAGCAAACAAGATGAACAGACGGCCTGTATCGGCACCATATTTTGATAAAATTTCTTCTGGTGATACGATATTGCCTTTTGATTTAGACATCTTGCTGCCGTCAAGAAGTACCATTCCCTGTGTCAGCAACCGTTCAAACGGTTCTACGTTGTCAACCAAACCAGCATCATAAAATACTTTCATGAAGAAACGAGAATACATCAGATGCAAAATCGCATGTTCAATACCGCCAATGTATTGGTCTACGTTCATCCAATGATTTGCTTTCTTGGGATCCCATGCTTTTTCATCATTACGAGCATCGGTGTAACGCAGGAAGTACCAAGACGAGCAAACAAACGTATCAATCGTATCGGTTTCGCGTGTAGCCGGACCGCCGCATTTCGGGCAGGTGCAATGAACAAATTTTTCACTCGTTGCCAACGGCGATACAGCACCGGCCGTAAATTTAACATCTTTCGGCAGTTTGACCGGCAACTGATCTTCCGGAACGAGCTGTTCACCACATTTGGGGCAATAAATAATAGGAATCGGAGCACCCCAGTACCGCTGCCGCGAAATCAACCAGTCACGCAGACGATAATTAACACGGCGTTTACCTAATCCTTTTTCTTCCATGTAGTCAATAATTGCCTTCATGGCTTTATGCATTTCCATACCTGTAAATTGACCGGCATTGACAAGAACACCGTCTTTATCTTCATAGGCATGATCCATTTCTTCCAGCTTTAATTCATGATCTTTCGGCTGTAGTGTAATGATTTTAGGAATGTTGTATTTGGTAGCAAACAGCCAATCACGCTGGTCACCAGTCGGTACACCCATAACGGCGCCCGTACCATAATCATACAAAACATAGTTTGTAATCCAAATCTGTACTGGTTTACCCGTTAGCGGATGAATGCAGTCAATACCTGTATACATGCCCAGCTTTTCCGATTCCGTGCTGGTACGTTCAATATCGCTCGTGTTGCGAACCTTTTCGCAAAATGCTTCTAATTTTTCTTTGTTCGGATTATTTTCAAGAAGCTTTTTAACTAATGGATGTTCCGGAGGCAATACAACAAACGTAACGCCATAAATCGTATCCGGTCGTGTCGTATAGACAGCTACTTTTTCATGTAAGAAAGGAATGTCAAAGCTAAATTCAAGCCCTTCACTGCGGCCAATCCAGTTTTTCTGCATGGTTTTAACACGTTCCGGCCAGCCTGGCAGCAATTTCAAATCTTCTAGCAGACGATCTGCATAGTCGGTAATTTTAAAGAACCACTGTTTGAGATCCTTTTTGACAACCGGTGTATCGCAGCGCCAGCATTTGCCGTCAATAACCTGTTCGTTAGCCAAAACGGTATTGCATTTTTCACACCAGTTTACCTTGGCTTCTTTTCGGTATGCTAATCCCCGTTTATACAGTAATTCAAAAATCCACTGGGTCCATTTATAATACTTTTCATGACATGTAGCAATTTCACGATCCCAGTCGTAGGAAAGGCCTAAGGCTTTCTGCTGACGAGTCATATTGGCAATGTTGCTGAATGTCCAGTCTGCTGGCGGAATATTGTGCTTAATAGCTGCATTTTCAGCAGGCATGCCAAAAGCATCATATCCCATCGGATGCAATACATTGTATCCATTCATCCGGCGATACCGGGCAATAACATCACCAATCGTATAATTGCGGACATGACCCATATGAAGATTGCCCGAAGGATACGGGAACATTTCCAATACATAATATGGCGGTTTCTTATCATCTTCGTGGCAGCAGTCACATTTACTTTCTTCCCAAATGTGCTGCCATTTTTTTTCTATTTCCTGGGGAATATATTTTTCCAATTGATAAAGCCTCCTATCCTATCTCGGATATAACTAAACACACCCTAAATAGCGTCTTAATAGTATTATTATAGTGGTCTGTTCCCATCAAGTCAATTCATGTTTAGCAAATCGCTGCCAAAATTGATGCGTTTCAAATCCTTTTCGCCAAAAACATGCGCCGCCCAATCCATATTGAGATACGAGTTCAGCTTTTTTCTTCAACGATTTTTCTTCTTCAAACCAGACTTTGACAGTGCCGGTCTGTAAAGGCAGTTCTAAATAATAAGCCTGTAATGTATCATCCCATACAACATAGCTCTTATACTTTTTCATTAGTGCCTCACTATCTGCCATGGTCAATGTCCGTACAAATAATTTAGTCTTTTGTTTTTTGGCTGTTTGAGCTTTTTCTTCTGCATGCTGCTTTGGTTCCGCATTTGCTGCAACTGTCGGCCATTGTGTCATATCTTTCGGCAGATCTTTGCCGTCTTTGGATTCATACCACAAGCGCATGTACAGCGGCATCCCCAAAATAATCTTGTCCGGCCGGACTTGCGGCAACAACGCTTCAATACCCTTTTCTACCCACGGATATGATGCTACCGGACCAGCAATAGGACTCGTACGGCCATATTGATCGTATGCCATAACCATCATATAATCCAAACTATCGGCTAATGCTTGGCGATCATATACTAATGACCAATTCGGGCTGTCTGACAAGAACGTAACATCCATAGATACCTGAATTCCATAGGCATGACAGGCATTGCTGATTTTTTTTACAAAAGCCGTTAAATTTTGTTTATCCGCATAATTGACATTTTCAAAATCCAAATTATATCCTTTAAATTCATATAAAAGGGCATAGCCAATCATTTCTTTTATAAGTTGTTCTTGAAGCATTTCATTTTTTAATACGGCATGCGTTAATTTAGGATCGAAATGATTATCTACCAGCGGCCACATCTGATAGCCTTTATCCCGATACGATGCCGCCAGCATAGCAAAATCAGGATGACGCAGTTCCAAACCATGTTCACTCAATCGCAGAGCACACGGTGACATAATCGGCTGTTTTGTCTGCAATGACGGCAAATTTTGTGTTTCATCCATAACGGGGTCCCAAAACAAGACCATGTCCATTTTTTCTTCTTTAGCTGTATGGTTAGCTGTCTGTACAGGTTCATCGGTTTGGTGCAGCTGCGGTATAACGCGTGTCGGCTGTGTCGGTGGCAGCAGAGATTTGTCGTTGTTGTCTAATACATAGCTAATACCCAAGGGACGTCGGATATATCGAATATTAATCGTTCGTTCCTGTTGGACAGCCTGTCCTGGCAACATCAAATTGACACGTGTATTTTGCCATAATTTTTGTCCATCTTTAGTTGGCGGCAGCTGAAATCCATAGATTCCTTTCTTTTCATCAACAGCATAAATACCATACGTCTGCAATGCTTTATCCGAGACGAGCCAGCGTCCATTTTCTTCTCGGATTTGCAACCCTTTCACAGTTTCTGCCGGAATCGGATTAGCAGCTTTCGGAACGACAAATACGGGATCGTCCGTTTTTGCCTGCATTGTTTCTGCAGAAGGACTCGCAGCCCATCCCATAAACGGCATCCCCAGTCCAACCAAAACAGCTAAACATAGAATCTCTAAGTTTCGTTTTCTTTTCATCTGTTATTAGCTCCTCATTGAGATATACGTGTGTTTTACCATACCCTTACTAGAAATTTTTACAAAATCATGTATAATGAAAAAAAATATAAGTACTTTTGCGATACAAATCACATGGGTACTATTATAACACATATATTCCAAAGGAGGCTTTTATATTGCACCAATATTTATTTTTTATCGGTTCTTTTCCTATTCGCGCGTACGGTCTGCTGTTTATGCTGGGCATTGTTTCCGCCGGCATGGTTGCCTATTACATTATGAAACGAGACGGTCGCGGCTGGCATACACATATATTTGATTTTACACTTTGCTGCGGCCTGTTCGGCATTGTCGGCGGCCGGTTATGGGACGTCTTCTTTTTTGACTGGCCCTATTATCACGATCACCTGACGGAAATCCCCTTTGTCTGGCAAGGCGGCATGGCGATTCAAGGAGGCTTGCTGTTTGGCGCACTTGCCGGCATCTGGTATACCAAGCATCACCACATTGATACGTGGGCTTTTGGGGATCTATTGGCCCCAGCGATTATTTTAGGACAGTCTATCGGTCGCATGGCCAATCTCATGAACGGCGATGCCTTCGGCCATCCTACGGGCGGAAATTTCGGCATTCTGTATCCCGATACTACGCTAGCCTATCATACATACGGCAATCAACCGTTATGGCCTGCAGAAATTTGGGAAGGTCAGCTTGATATTCTCGTCTTTGTCGCCCTACTGTTTTACAGTTCTTTTCCTCATAAAAAGGGACAAGTTTTCTCACTGTATGTGATGTTATATTCCGTAGAACGCTTCTTTTTGGAATTTTTACGTGGTGATTATGTAAACATCGCTACCGCCGGATTAAAATCCGCCCAAATGACCAGTCTCATCGCCTTTATTATTGCTTTCGCTGTATTCTTATATTTACAGTGGCATGGTACGG
Source organism: uncultured Megasphaera sp. (assembly GCA_934202965.1). Taxonomy (GTDB): domain Bacteria; phylum Bacillota; class Negativicutes; order Veillonellales; family Megasphaeraceae; genus Megasphaera. The sequence continues at coordinate 99,197 of CAKPYN010000005.1, read as the reverse complement.
TCGAGGCATCAGACAAAGGACAACAAAATACGCCTTCTGCTGACTAGGATTGTAATATACTGCTTAGCTGTCATATACACTATGCTCTTCTTCCTTTGAAAGTTTGTCGTTTTTAGTTTGAAGAAAATACATCGTACTGCTGCAAATGATACGCGTAAAGCAATATAGTAAAAGAGAGTGTAACAACATGAGCTTTTTGTCTTATTTTGTTACACCCTCTTTTTTGCTACCGCAGTTTTTGCAGCAGAGACGCAATACCGCTTTCACCAACTACAGTTATACCATGGCGACGCAGCAAAGCAGCTGTTACACCGTCTCCTTCCCGCAACGTTCGCGTAAAGGTGCCATCATACACAACACCACTTCCACAGGAAGGGCTTTTTTCTTTTAGGATAGCATATTGGCATTGAAACAACTGTGCCAGATAGAGAGCTTGTACAGCTCCTTGTTGATATTCTTTTGTGACATCCCCTCCGTCGCAAGTAACCACTCGGTTTTTCTGTCGTTCTGCCGGTTTTCTAGGGGTTGCCAAACCGCCAGCTTGTTCTGGGCAAATAGGAATCAAATGGATGTTAGGTTGCTGCAATAATGGCAGCACTGTTGCATACTTTTTGATATTGCCATCATACCGGCAATATACGCCTAGTAAGCAAGCACTGATTAATATATTCATTATTTTCACCTCATTTATGCTTGTATTTTTTCTTATTACAAAATACGCTTTTATATAATAAAAAGTGTATAATTGGTTTTTTAGACAAAATATATAGTATAAACCGTATTACTAAGGCATTTATCTATTAATAAAGCACTTTACTTTTATAGAATTAAATATTAAAATTATATTAAATTTCATATGTTGAAATTGAAAAATTCTTTTTCACATACTATAATACGGAAAAGGTACAATGACTTGTTTTATATATAAAGGAGATATATGATGGAAGAAACAAAACAGTTACGAAATACGGCTCAGTTGCTCGTCGAATGCCTTGAAGAAGAAGGCGTTCATTATATCTTCGGCATTCCTGGCGAAGAAAACTTGGCTGTCATGGAAGCATTGACACATTCTAAAATTGAATTTATTACCGTTCGTCATGAACAAGGGGCAGCATTTATGGCTGATGTGTACGGCCGTCTAACCGGTAAAGCCGGTGTCTGCATGGCAACTCTCGGGCCTGGCGCTACCAACCTAATTACCGGTGTTGCCGATGCTGACTGCGACGGTGCGCCGCTCGTTGCTATTTCCGGCCAGGTCGGCACGGACAAAATGCACATTACAGCACATCAGTACTTGGATTTACGTGCTATGTTTGAACCGATTACCCGCCGTGCTTATACGGTTGTTCGTCCAGACACAATGGCTGAAATTACCCGTTTGGCATTCAAATATGCAGAACGTGAAAAACCGGGTGCTACATTTATTGATTTACCGGTTAATATCAGCAAAATGCCTGTCGGCGAAAATGAAAAACCATTACAGCGAAAACAGATCCTGCCGGAAACAGCCTTAGAATCTCAAATTGAAGCCGCTGCGACCATGATTTCCTATGCGAAAAACCCGGTTATTTTAGCTGGCAGCAGTGTTATCCGCAGTCATGCTGCAGAAATGCTGACAAAATTCGCTGAAAAATTAAAATTGCCAGTTATCAATACAATGATGTCCAAAGGGGCGATTCCCTTTGACAACCCCTATTCCTTATGGACTGTCGGCATTCCGATGGAAGATTATCAAACAAAAGTATTGGAAAAAGCCAGCCTAGTCATCGCCATTGGCTATGATATTATTGAATATGCTCCAGCTAAATGGCATCTCGGCAACGCCGATATTATTCACATTGATACGATGCCTGCCGACATCAACAAAAACTATGAACCAAAGGTAGAAGTTGTCGGAAACATTCCTAACTCGTTGGAACGCATTATGGAAAAAGCAGCCCGTCTGCAGGAACCGAAATATGCCTTGGAAATCCGCAAACGCATGGTAGATGAACACGAAAGCTATGCCGAAGACATGTCATTCCCGGTTAAACCGCAGAAAGCATTAATCGACTGCCGCAAAGTGATGGGCGAAGATGATATTGTTATTTCTGACGTTGGTGCTAATAAAGTATGGATTGCCCGTCATTACAATTGCTACAAACCGAATACCTGCTTGATTTCCAATGGATTTGCCACCATGGGTATCGCCGTTCCTGGCGCCATTGCCGCTAAATTAGTCCATCCAGATAAAAAGATTTTGGCTATTACAGGCGATGCCGGCTTCATGATGAACTGCCAAGAATTTGAAACAGCACATCGTCTAGGCACCAACTTTGTTACACTGATTTTCAATGATGCCAGCTATGGTTTAATCAAATGGAAACAGGACATGCATTATGGTCATCATGAATATGTTGATTTCACCAATCCAGATTTCGTGAAATTTGCAGAAAGTGTTGGTGCCATTGGCTATCGCATTAAAAAGACAGAAGAATTATTGCCAACCTTACAAAAAGCTTTTAAACAAGACAAACCGGTCATCATTGACTGCCCTGTCGATTATAGCGAAAATATGAAGTTGACGCATCACTTAGAAGAATTAGTAAAAACATTATAATCTCTTACGCATAGAGACCTAAACAGGGTAAGGACTGCAACAAAATGATCATTTTGTTGCAGTCCTTTTATTATGCAAAAAGAATGCAGAGACGTATCCTTTGACTCTCGTATGATTCTACAAACTTCAAACTAAAAACTTTTATAAGAAACGCAATGACAATAAAAAGGAGTTTACTTTGCGATAACCTCTTTTTACTTTGCTATTGTTTAGGCATTTTTTGCGCTGTTTCCAACATGGACACAATCGTATCCGTCATATCACAACCGCTTCCTTTTTGTCCCACAACGACTGCGATTTCCACACTTGTGCCATGTTGCCAAGTAATCGCAGAAATAGCTTCCGTAAAGCGATTGTCATTTACAGTCAGATTTCGCTGTGCCGTACATTCATAAAAAATACGCCCGTTTTTTTTCTTAGCTGTAATCGGCGACGTCAATTTAAACTCTGCCGGCAAATAATTTGGAAGGACATCATTGGCATGAACCATGAGCGTCTTCAAATCCGGTCTGCTTCCAATATCACGTAAATACGAATTTTCTTGCTGTTGTCGTTCTACGGCTGCTTCTACTTCCCAAATGGTCATGCTATAATGCAGCAGATATGCATATTGAAAATGAGCATCCTCTTTTTTCACCAGTTGATAGGTTTCGGGATGTATCGGATAAATATGCCCCAACATTTCTTCCATATCTTGCTGATACTCCCCAGCCGTCAGCATAGGCTGCCATCCTTTTTCCATATATACATTCGTCGGCACGGTAATGACACCCCAATTCGGGAATTTAACGGGTGTTCCCTTATCCTTCGCTGCCATGACAGGTATGCTCATGGATAGCAATACGCACATTGTTACTAAACCTAGTTTTAATTTCATAGTTGTCCCTTCCTATACACAATGGTCATTTATACGTATTCTATAATATTTGGCACAACCTGTCAAAAAACAGTAGCCTAGATATATCAAGTGTGATATAGTGATATTGTACATTGAACTCAAATTTAGGAGGTATATCATGGATTTCACAGTAAAAGCAAATTCTCAAGCAGAAGTTTCTGAACTCGTTACCGAAAATAACACAGCCATCAAAATGGGCAGCGGTAAATCTCCCGTATATGCTACACCAGCTTTAGTTGCATTGATGGAAAATGCAGCGATTAACGCTTGCGACCCGCAGCTTCCCGAAGGATACAATACGGTAGGCATTGCGATGAATGTAAAACACGTCGCAGCTACACCAATTGGCTTAAAAGTAACTGCTAAAGCTACACTCGTAGAACAAGACAGAAGAAAACTTACGTTTAAAATTGAAGCTTCCGACAATGCCGGCGTAGTAGGTGAAGCAACGCATGAACGGTTTATCATCGAATCCGCTCCGTTCCTTGCGAAAGCTGAAGCTAAGAAAAACTTAAAATAATACTAGGATGTAAAATACTAAAAAGCTGTCGCCCAGAGCGACAGCTTTTTTAGTAAACAACTAGCCGTATCAGATTCTTTCTATCCTGATAGACACTCATTGTTTAGAAAAATCAATATGTTTATGTTATTTCTACGGAATTTCGTTTCCCTTTGTAATACGCCAAACAGCTATCGTCCGAGCGGCTTCGATATACTGTTTGAAATCGTCATCGGTCATATCTTTTTGTTCCTGCATACGTCCATCTTCTATAATCAATCGATGATTGAATGCTCTATCTGAATGCATTAATGGCGGTAATAAGGACTCATACGTACTGCCTGCCGGACCAATCAAAGCGGCCAGCGTTGGTGCAATCTGTAAATGGCTTCCTGTATCTGTCGGTCGCAGCATATCTTTCGATACACCAGATCCATAGAAAAAGCAAGGTATGCCGCTGAGTTCCTGTAACGACACATTCGTTGCAAAATCAAAACGTTCGGCATGATCGCCTGTAACAACAAAGAGCGTCGATGCCTCTTTATTTTCTACCATACGAATAAATTTTCCCATTTCATTATCTGCATACCAAATGTGTCCCAACTGATTCATCGTTGCCGTATCCGAAGGAATCGACGCCGGACGGTTTGCCTCTACTTCGCTGCGCGGAAATCCTTTGGCATCAACAGGATATGCAAACGGAGGATGATTTGTCGTTGTCAAAATAAAATGAAACGTAGGTACATCTTCATGGGCCATATACTGTTCTACGGCATGGAATAAATCTTCATCAGCTACGCCCCAAGCGGTTGTTTCATTTTCTGTAGTAAATTCATCAGCACAATGAAATTCATCAAATCCTTCTCGCTGAGAAAAATCTCCTAAATCTTGCCAGCTCCGCAAGCCACCATACCAAAATACGGTCTTGTATCCCAATTTTTTCATGACAGAGGCGATTCCCAAGGCATCTACATCGCCATGTTTTCCCATAAGATAATTTTGATATATGCCAACGTCCGGTAATCCGGTCAAAAAACCATTTAAAGACGTCATGGTTCCATTGCCGTTCGCTAAAAATTGATACGTATACGCCCCTTTTTCTGCCAGCATTTCGCCAGTCTTGGCTAATCCCATTTCCTTATACGGTTCTAATAATGGCCACACGGCATAATTTTCACCTAAAATCACAATGACTTGTTTGGGTTTATGTGACAACAAAGGATTTACATTGACTCGTGTAAACGCTTCATCAATCGTTTTTGCCTGGGGATTTCCTTGCAATACGGCTATCGCTTGTTTTAATTCTTCCGGAGAAATCGCGCGCATTACTCGTTCATGCGCCCGCAAATACGTGGAATATGCTCGATACAGTGCCTGCCCATCATCAAGAATTGCTTCATTTAATAAAACCGTGTGCGTTCTAGCCGCACTTTCCCAGGGAATGCCATTCGTTGAATTAAATGCGCCGCCAAAACGGCAAAATATGCCAAATATAGGAAGAAGCACGATAAGTATCAGGCAGTATACTCCCTGATGATGCACTGGCTGCCATCGACGCGTGTGTATCAACCGTTTCCACCCATACACGACAAGAGATATCAGCAAAAACGCTCCAACCAATCTCGGCCATACTTGATATTGCTGAACCATTGTACTCCAAATTGCGCGGACATCATCCTGCATTCCGTTAAAAATCATAATGTTAAAGGAAGAATGAAATGCTTGATAATAGGGAATGCGAATCATAAAAAGCAATGCCAATAGCCCGGAAGCTATGCTTCCTATGACCCATCGGATTCTTTCAGCAGGCCACCTTTTCCAAACAGTACCTACCATCGTAGCAAATACGAGCGAAAAAGCCGTCAAAAACGCTGCTGTTTTAAGACTAATGCGTATGCCAAGCCACAATGCATACCCGATATCACTCCACCCAGCATGATTTAATTGGCTCGCATATATACCAATAAAAAGAATGCGAAACAGCATCATCAAACATTCTAGATATAAAAACAATTTCATATCCTGTTGTATGTACTGCAAAAACCGTTGTTTCATCGTAATGTGGACACCATGCTCCGATCGCGCTAATCGGGATTGAATGCCCACTGCGCACCTCACCTTCTCAATACATAAAAAACGAGTTCAGTTTTATTGCTGAACTCGTTTCAATCAACACATATATTTTGTATTGCCTAACATACGAAATATCATACAGGTTCAGTTAAAATTTCCGCAGCATAGACATGAGTACTAAAACAGCAATCATCCCAACAAAGGCAATCAAACGAATAATCATACCCGTGTTACGTTGACGAGACTTTTTGGGACGGCGCGGCACAGGGCATACATGCTGTCTTTTCTCTACATTATTAGGCTGTCGTGATTCGTTCATTATACACCTGGCCAAGCCATTTCTTTACCGCCAAGAATATGGGCATGCATATGATGTACTGTTTGTCCGGCTTTTTCACCTGTATTAAAAACAACGCGATAGCCATCTGTATCAAGGCCTAAAATCTGAGCCACTTTTTGAATCGTATACAGCATTTTGCCAGCTACATCGGCATCATCCGGAGTAAGAGAGGCAATGTTGGCAATATGTTTTTTAGGGATAACCAATACATGTACGGGAGCTACAGGCGCAATATCCTTGAAGGCATAGAAATCATCATCTTCGTATACTTTGGTGCTAGGAATTTCCCCTTTACTGATTTTACAAAATAAGCAATCTTCCATGTTACAATTCCTCCTTATAGGTTCCAAATAAAATATGGTTATCTGCTTGTTTCAGTTCTACTGCAACAATTTTTCCCTCACATGCTGCCGGTAGTCCATCAATGCAGACCCGTTCATAGTTTTCAGAAAATCCTTCACCCTGGCTGTCCGTTTGGGTTTCAATCAATACTTGTACGGTAGAACCAAGCATCTGCTGTAATAGCTCATCCTTCTGTGCTGCTGACAAGGCATTCACCATTTCGACGCGTTTCTTTTTAATATCTTGCGGCACTTGCTGCTTCATCGCAGCTGCCGGCGTTCCTTTTCGTGGTGAATAGGGAAATGCATGGATATGGGAAAAATGCAGTAACCGCAGCGTTTCCATTGTTTCCGCAAATAAAGCATCTGTTTCACCAGGAAATCCCAAAATTAAATCCGTAGATATCGTCAATCCATGAATACGCTGCCGCAAAATACGAATTAAATCGATAAACTCTGCTTTCGTATAATGACGCTTCATAGCTTTCAGAATCGTATCAGACCCGGACTGAATCGGTAAATGCAAGTGCGGACAAATGCGCGATGACGAATTAATCACATCGATTAAGTCATCATCGACTTCCAGCGATTCTACGGAACCTAATCGAATTCGCTGGACATCTGTTTCCTGCAAAAGGCGTCGCAAAATCAAGGCTAATGTCGGTTTTTCCGGTAGTTCTTTGCCATAGGCTCCCAAATGAATCCCCGTCAGTACCAGTTCTTTAAAGCCAAAGGAAATAAGCCGTTTGGCTTCTGCAACGACAGCATCAGGCTGACGAGACTTCAAGCCGCCGCGCGTATATGGAATAATGCAATACGTACAAAAGTTATTGCATCCTTCCTGAATTTTCAAATCCGCCCGTGTATGTTCTACAGCAGATGGATATAAGGGTATTTCTTCAAATGCATCCGGCTGCAGTACGTTGTGTACGGCCTGGATTGTTTTTATATCGTTTTGTCCCAATAGCTGCGTAACTATCGAAACAATATGTTTCTTTTCATTCGTTCCGACAACAGCATCTACACCTTCCATAGCAGCCAGCAGTTCCGGATCCAGTTGTGCATAACAGCCCGTAACGATGACTTTGGATAGGGGATTGCGTTTTTTAGCACGTCGAATCAGTTGGCGAGATTTCTTTTCTCCCATTTGCGTTACAGAACATGTATTAATGACATATACATCAGCTATATCATTGAAGTCCGCATCCGTAAATCCTTCTGAAAGGAATAATCCACGCATACTGTCTGTATCATATTGATTTACACGACATCCTAGCGTTGCAAAGGCTATAGTTGGCATTTACTTAAATCCTCTTTCATACATGATAATAGATAACGCCGCAATCGAAGCCGTTTCAGCCCGTAAAATCCGCGGCCCTAATGACACGGTTCGGCACCAGGGCAGTTGTTCCGACGCAAGGGCAATTTCCTTATCTGCAAAGCCGCCTTCCGGTCCAATACAAATGACAATATCCCCTACGCGCACTTCTTTGCAGACTTCTGCCAACGGTGCCGTTTCCTGTTCATAGGGAATGACAAATCGATCTTCGCTGTATGTCTGCAGCAGTGTTGGAAAATCGCAAACATCGGCAATCGTCGGTACATCATCGCGGCCACATTGTTTAGCCGCTTCCAATGCCAAACGCTGCCATCGTTCCTGCCTGCTTTTACGGCGATTATCATCTAATTTTACTACACAATGCTCCATTTGTACAGGAACGATTATCCCGACGCCTAGTTCCGTAGCTTTTTGCACTACCCAGTCAAACTTATCACTTTTTAAAAGTCCGGCAGCCAAAATAATCGTACCATTTTTTTCACTGCCGTCGGACAGTTTCCGAGCCGGCGTCAAGAATGCCGAATGGCCTTCCATTCGCGTAATAAAGCATTCATACGTCGCGCCGGTACAGTCCGTGACGTTGAGAGTGTCCCCTACAGTATGGCGCAGTACGACAAGTACATGATGGGCATCATCGGCAGATAACTCAAAGGTTCCGCAAATAGGAAACTTCGTAAATATTTTTCGCATTACGCCCTCCTCATCGTGACCGCATACCAGCCCTGCTGCAGTTGTTCGTCTTCCCAAATAAAGCCGGCTGCCGCTGCCGCTTTACGCACTTCATCAATACGTTCATCAATAATGCCGCTGGCAATACAAATAGCGTTGGGTTTCATATACTCAGCCAGCGAAGGAAGCAGCGCAAGAACCGCATTAGTCACTAAATTAGCAACAACGACATCCGCTTTTGCTTCATCTTGGGAAACCGCCGACAATAAATCACTATTAGATACGGTAATCGTATGTTCCACACCATTTAATGCGGCATTGTGCTTCGCCTGAACCACTGCTTTTTCATCAAAATCAACGGCTACAACATGGGATGCCTTTAATTTAGCTGCTGCAATGGCCAAGATACCCGTACCCGTTCCGATGTCAAAAACGACATCGCCCGGCTGAACAGCTTGTTCCAAATATTGCACGCACATACATGTCGTCACATGAAACCCACTGCCAAAAGCCAGTCCCGGATCAATGGCAATCGTCTTTTCTCCTGCCGCTGGCGTGACTTTTTCCCACGTAGGTTCCGCCCAAAATGTATGCGATATTTTCTTAGGATGAAAATATTTCTGCCACGCATACAGCCAACTTTGATCATCTGTTTCTTGTTCAATAATCTGCCAATTTTCCAAAGCGGTATCCCGTGCCGCTAATGCCACCATGCGGTGTCGTACTTGTTCTGCTGCGTTTCCCTCTTCCGGCGGAAAATACGCCGTTATACGAATACGACCCCATTCATCGGTTTCTTCATCGTGAATAATCGAACCATTGCTGCCGCATTCATATAAAAGAAGGGCCACCAAATCGGTGGCCTCTTGGGAAACAAGCAAATCGATTTCATTCCATTTCATCGACTGTTCTCCCTTTTTATATTATAAATCTTCTTTTATATCTTTTTTCAGTTTGCTCCAAAAGCTTTTCTTTTCTTTCGGTTTATCCTGTGTTTTAGAGCTTTCTGCCGGTTGTTCAGCCGACTTTGGCTCCCCCACCCAGGTTTCGCCGCCAGCGTAAGCAAATTCTTTAAGCAGTTCTTTTTGCTTAGCACTCATTTTTTTCGGTACCGTAACCGTTACCTGAACATGATGATCTCCGCGCCGATTCTGCGAACCTAATACAGGAACGCCTTTTCCGCGAATACGGAATACCGTTCCATTCTGCGTACCAGCCGGAATCTTTAAGTCAATCTTTCCATCCAGCGTATCGACACGAATCGTAGCCCCCAGTGCAGCCTGGGCAAAGGAAATCGTTTCCTGTGAAAGAATGTCATTGCCTTCGCGGGCAAACTTAGCATCTTTACGTACAAAAATATATACGTATAAATCGCCGTGACCGCCACCGCGAACGCCCGGTTCACCTTCACCAGCTACACGAAGACGTGCGCCGTCATCAACACCTGCAGGAATCTTGATTTTTAATTTTTTACGTACTTTAACGGTTCCTGCACCATGGCATTTCGTACATTTCTTCTTAATCAGCGTACCTGTCCCGCCGCAATAGGAACAGGTACGAACATTAACCATTTGTCCAAACGGCGTATTCTGCACGACACGCTGCTGTCCGGTCCCATGACAATGCGGACATGTTTCTACACTGCTGCCCGGTTCGGCACCATTACCATGACAATGTTCGCACGTTTCATCCTTCGGTACTTGAATTTCCATTTCTGTACCAAAGGCAGCTTGTTTGAAGGAAATATCTACATCAAACCGCAAATCAGCACCCCGCTGCGGGCCATTACTGGATTGACGGCTGCCCTGGCCGCCAAAGAAGGAGTCGAAAATATCTTCGAATCCACCAAATCCTTGACCGCCGCCCTGACCAAAACCACCGAAGCCGCCAAAACCACCAAAACCCTGACCGCCGAAGCCGCCGGCACCGGCAGCATTCCCGTTTTGGAATGCGTCGGGGCCGAACTGGTCATACTGCGCACGTTTTTGTTTATTGGACAACACGCTGTATGCTTCATTTACTTCTTTAAATTTTTCTTCAGCAGCTTTAGGGTTGTCCCGGTTCTTATCAGGATGGTACTTGATAGCTAATTTACGAAACGCTTTTTTTATTTCAGCATCGCTGGCATCTTTTGGAACGCCAAGTACTTCATAATAATCTCTTTTACTCATAGTGGGCAGCCCCTCTTATCTATCTTACTTCTGATCGTCATCGACTACTTTGTAGTCTGCATCAACGACTTTTTCATCTTTTGCTTCACTTTGCTGTTGTGCACCAGCTTGTGCACCTGCATTCGGTTGACCTTGGGCAGCTTGCTGCTGTGCACCGGCTTCTTTATACATTTCACTTGTCAAATCATATAACGGTTTGGTCAATGCTTCAGAAGCAGCTTTAATTTGATCTACATCATCGCTCTTTACAGCTTCTTTAAGGGCTGCAATTTTATCTTTGATTTCAGAAATTTTTGCTGCATCTGCTTTATCGCCTAATTCTTTAACCGTCTTTTCTGCCTGATAAATCAAGGAATCGGCGTTATTTTTAGCTTCAATGCCTTCTTTACGTTTTTTATCTTCTGCTTCGTGAGCAGCTGCTTCTTTGACCATACGGTCTATTTCGCTCTTGTCCAAGCCGGAAGAAGATTTAATTGTAATCTTCTGTTCTTTGCCTGTACCAAGGTCTTTAGCGGAAACGTTTACGATACCATTGGCATCAATGTTGAAGGATACTTCAATACGAGGTACTCCACGCGGAGCAGCTGGGATGCCAGTCAATTCAAAACGACCTAAGGATTTGTTATCCGCAGCCATTTCACGTTCACCCTGCAGGACATGAACATCAACAGAAGGCTGATTATCCACAGCTGTAGAGAATACCTGGCTGCCCGATGTCGGAATCGTTGTATTGCGGTCGATAATCTTCGTGAATACACCACCAAGTGTTTCAATACCCAAGGACAACGGAGTAACATCGAGGAGCAGTACGTCTTTAACATCGCCTACGAGAACACCGGCCTGGATAGCTGCGCCGATAGCAACGCATTCATCGGGGTTAACGCCTTTGCTAGGTTCTTTACCCAAAATCTGCTTAATCGCTTCCTGAACAGCAGGAATACGGCTGGAACCACCAACGAGGATGATTTTATCAATTTCATCAATGGAGAAACCGGAATCAGCAATAGCTTTCTTTGTCGGTTCCATTGTTGCGTGTACCAAATCTTCTGTTAATTCATTGAATTTAGCACGTGTAAGTGTGAGGTCTAAATGTTTCGGGCCTGTAGCATCGGCTGTGATGAACGGTAAATTGATGTTTGTAGAAAGAACTGTAGACAATTCAATTTTAGCTTTTTCAGCAGCTTCTTTGAGGCGCTGTTCAGCCATTTTATCCGTTGAAAGGTCAATGCCGGTCTGGGATTTGAATTCGCTAATCATCCAGTTCATAACGGCAATATCGAAATCATCGCCGCCGAGGCGTGTATTACCGTTGGTAGCTTTTACTTCAAATACACCATCGCCTAATTCAAGAATAGATACATCGAATGTACCACCGCCAAGGTCGAATACCAAGATCTTGCCGTCGCCGCCTTTATCAAGGCCATATGCTAAAGCAGCTGCTGTCGGTTCGTTAACAATACGAAGAACATCCAAGCCGGCAATCTTGCCTGCATCTTTTGTAGCCTGACGCTGACCGTCATTGAAGTATGCCGGAACTGTAATAACAGCCTGTGTAACTTTTTCACCTAAGTAGCTTTCAGCGTCTTCTTTCAATTTCTGAAGAATCATTGCTGAAATTTCCTGCGGTGTATATTTTTTGCCATTAACGTCTACCGTGTAATTTTCACCCATATGACGTTTAATAGAAGAAATAGTGTTGTCCGGATTGGAAACAGCCTGACGTTTAGCCAACTGGCCTACAAGACGTTCGCCTGTTTTAGAAAAACCAACGACAGACGGAGTTAACCGAGAACCTTCCGTGTTTGTAATAACCGTAGGTTCGCCGCCTTCCATGACAGCTACTACGGAGTTAGTCGTACCTAAGTCAATACCAATTACTTTACTCATAATAAATTCCTCCTCAATATTTCTACGATAATTAACCGTTAAATGCTACTTTTACCATTGCCGGGCGTAATGTTTTATCTCCCAGCAAATAACCTTCTTGCAATACTTCTACGACAATATCATCATCGTATTCATCACTCGGCACTCGCATAACAGCTTGATGATAATTTGGATCAAATGGTTTGCCTACGGCATCAATCTTCGTGACGCCTTCTTTTTCCAACACGCCTACCAGTTGTTTGTAAATCATGCTGTAACCATCTACAAACGATTTCAAATCATCTGTCAGCTTATCCTGCGGAATGTTCAGAGCCCGTTCAAAATTATCAATTACAGGCAATACGTTTTTTAATACATCCATCTTGACGACTTCAGAAATCTGAAGTTTTTCATTGGCTGTACGTTTCTTGAAGTTTGCAAAATCAGCCTGCAGACGTACGTACCGCTGCTGCATTTCTGCAACTGCTGCGTCTGCTTTCGTATCGGCATCCGTTGAAGAAGTTTCCTGTTTTACATCTTGCTTAGCTTCTTTTCCATCATCTGCCGGATTGGCATTTTCTTTTTGTTTTGCTTCTTCTTTTACGTTTTCTGTCTGTTCTTTTATTTCTTCTTTTTTATTGTGTTTTTTATCTTTACTCATCTGTATCCAATCCTCCTACGTATCATCGCGGTAATGTTCCAAGATATGTGTAACATGCTGTTTCATAAAATCCAATAGACCGATAATTTTTGCATATTCCATACGTGTCGGTCCCAAAACAGCAATTTTTCCCAAGACGACATCATGTGCTTTAAACGTTGCCTCGATAATACTGCAGTCGTTAATTGATGAAAGTTTTGTTTCATCTCCGATGCGTACGGTCACCCGTTTATCCGGGGTGCTGCCATCATCATGCAGCAAATTAGTAACTACATCTTGTTCTTCTAAGACTGTAAATAAATTTTTAGCTTTTGTCACATCTTTAAATTCAGGCTTATTGAGTAATTCCATCGCTCCGCCCTGATATAACTGATGTTCCTTGCGAAAGGCCCGCTGAATAGAGCGAAAAGCTAATCGGTATAATTCCACTTCATCAATAATGGAATCATGAAATTGCTCCAACATGGCTACATTAATCTGCGACATGGGCACGCCTGCTAAATAATGTGTCAATTTTTCAGCAATGATATTCAATTCATCTACATCCGTGTTTTCCGGCTTCGGATAAATACAGTTTTCAATTTTACCGGAATCAGCAACGACAATCATAATTGCGCGTCTGCTATCTAGCGGTAAAAATCGAATATACTTTAATTTAGAGCTAAGTTGCTGTGATGCCATCACTAACGTTACATTATGCGTAATCTTTGACAACACTTTAGCTGTTGACTGAAAAATCTGATCCACATTGTTCATCTTGTCCTGAAACCAGTTCTGGACAAACTTTTTTTCGTCATCTGAGATTTTTGTCGGTTCCAATAGGCAATCTACGTAAAACCGATATCCTTTACTGGACGGAACACGACCTGCTGAAGTATGTGGCTGTTCTAAATAGCCAAGCATTTCCAAATCGAACATTTCGTTCCGAATCGTCGCAGCACTAACACCCAAATTATACTTGCGTGCTATGGTACGTGAACCAACCGGTTCTGCAGATGTAATATAGTCTTGAATGATAGCTTGCAGTATTTTCTGTTTTCTCTCATCCAAATCCATACTCATCACCTCTGCTCATTTGACTATTGTTAGCACTCTTTGTATATGACTGCTAACAACTATATACAAGATAGCATGATTGCCTACGTTTGTCAATGATTTTGAGGCAAAAAATCGCCAATTAGTCAAAAAGTCAAATAATTTATTAAAAAAGACTAGCAAGTATCTCTATTGCCTGCCAGTCTCTATATTTCATCACTATTCTATCGGTATGAAACGTTAAACTATTTTTAATATTAAAATACTTATTTATGTTTTAAATAATCTGTACGATGAACTATATGTCCCTCTTTAATATAAATACGCGGCACACGACGATTAATATTGCAAAGTATTTCATGATCGATCGTTCCCATCAATCGCGAAAGTTCTTCTAAAGGTACCGAGGCCTGTCCCTGTCTGCCAAACAATACAACTTCGTCACCAACTGCCACGTCGAGTATATCTGTTACATCAATCATACATTGATCCATGCAAATATTACCAATTTGGGGCACACGCTGTCCATGCACTAATACATGCGCTTTATTGGAAAGCAGTCGGGAATAACCATCAGCATAGCCAATCGGCAATGTCGCGATTTTTGTCCGTCTTTGCGTTGTAAAATGTCTGCCGTAACTAATCGCTTCTCCCGGTTCTACGACTTTTACATGAGAAACACAGCAATGCAGCGACATAACGGGATATGGCACAAAATCCTTGGTAATGACTTCCTCTGACGGTTCACACCCATATTGAACAATACCAGGACGAACCATATCAAACCGAAAATCAGGAAATTCTAACGTAGCCGCACTGCTGCAGCAATGGCAAATAGGAATGGTAACCTGTTCTTCTTTGAGACGCCGGTAAAACCATTGCAGTTGCTCAAATTGTTTTTTTGTATATGCAATGCTTTCGGCATCAGCCATATCGGATACGGAAAAATGGGTGAACATTCCTGCGATACGCATATTCGGAAACAGCGCAATACGCTGAATAGCAGCAATACTTTCTTCATTTGGCAAAAAACCAATACGGCCCATGCCGGTATCGACTGCAATATGCACGCACACCGTACGGTTCTGCCGAACCGCTTCCTCAGAAATACGCCGTGCATCTCTTTCATGAAAGATCGCCGCATCAATACCGT
This sequence comes from uncultured Megasphaera sp., assembly GCA_934202965.1. Lineage (GTDB taxonomy): Bacteria > Bacillota > Negativicutes > Veillonellales > Megasphaeraceae > Megasphaera. Next base: position 83,553 of record CAKPYN010000005.1, on the reverse strand, counting down.
ACGCAATCAGCTCGGATGCCCGACAGCCATCCGTATGTCCCAATATAAAAATAGGAGCCGTGATGCCCGCCTGGCGCAATTCAATTCCTTCATCTAAATAGGCAACCGCCAACTGGTCAGCCCCATTTTCCAAATATATCTTGGCCATTTCAATCGCACCATGCCCATACGCATTGGCTTTTACAACAGATGCAATCAGTACTTGCGGGCCGACCAGATTACGTAATTCACGCATATTAGCAGCTGCCGCATCCAAATCTATTTCTGCCCAAACCGGTCGCTGTGTAAAATTTTCTGTTATCACCCGTGCATCTAACTTCATTACCGTTTCGCTCCTTCTGCTTATGATATATTATGATATATTTATTATGCGGTTATCCCTTTTGTATGGGTCTTTTCTTTATATCGCGCAAATTTAACCTGAGTCAATCGAAAATGACAAAAAACAATTCAGCACGATACCGATAAGGCAATATATCAGTATGGTACTTTCCAGCTGCTACGTTTAGAAAAGTCTTGCGGTGCTAAGCCTTGCAAAAACAAATTATACAACATTCGTCTTGTACTATACAATATAAAATCGTGCAAAACCAATGCTGCCATACTAACTGCAAAGTGAATAATATTGTCAACACTGTAAATTCTCAAATGTTCAAATACCATAATGAAGATATTATCAGTATCAAGAATTATGTACTATAGTATATATCTATTACACCATTTAGTAAATAACTTTATATTTTTTTACAATACATAAACCAATCTTTATTTTCACCAACAATACTCATGTTTTAATTATTTGTTTTTATAGTCAGTGATTCACTATATCTATCTTCATAATATAAAAAAGAGACGGCTGCCACACCATCTCTTTTTTCCATCTAAATTACCGTGTTAATGATTAGCTTTTTTATATTTTTTTACAAAACGTGTCATACGACGCAATGCTTCTTTAATCGTTTCCAAGCTTGCCGCATAGGAAATACGGACGAATCCTTCTCCGTTTTCACCAAATGCTGAGCCCGGCACGACGGCAACTTTTTCTTCTTGTACCAGTTTTTCGCAAAATGCTGCTGATGTCATACCCGTTACCCGAATATCCGGGAAAATATAAAACGCGCCTTTCGGTTCAAATACAGGCAATCCCATATCCCGCAGTCCTTGATATATCACCTTGCGCCGCCGGTCATATTCCTGACGCATCGTTTCTACTTCTGCATCACAATCTCGTAATGCCGTAATGCCGCCAACCTGTGCCTGCGTATTCGCACACATAATCGCATATTGGTGTAATTTCAAAATAGGTGCCAGTCCATCTCGCGGCGCACAAATATATCCCAGCCGCATTCCCGTCATAGCCCAAGCTTTAGAAAAGCCATTAAACACAATCGTTCGTTCTCTCATATCCGGAAGTTTAGCAAATGAAGTAAATACGGTATCTCCATAGATAAGTTCGCAATAAATTTCATCGGTCATTACAATCAGATTGTGTTTTTTAGCAAATGCAGCAATGGGAATTAATTCGTCTCTGGTCATAACCGTGCCGGTAGGATTATTTGGATATCCGATAACTAAAATTTTTGTTTTTGGCGTTACTACTTTTTCCAATGCTGCTGCCGTTAGTTTAAAATCATCTTCCGGGTATGTCGGTACAAACACCGGTTTGCCGCCAGCCAGCTCAACAGCTGCCGGATACGCTACATACGCTGGATCCGGTATAATGACTTCGTCGCCAGGTTCAGTATATGCTAATAATGCCATGGACAACCCTTCTGATACGCCAACAGTAATTAAAATTTCGTCTTCCGGCGCATAGGTAAGTCCATAATGCTTGTCAACATAGCAACTAATTTCTTGCCGTAATTCAAACATCCCCGAATTAGCTGTATAGCTAGTTTCTTTACGCTGCAGGCTTTGTTCCATGGCATGTAATATCTTATCTGGCGCAGCAAAATCCGGTTCTCCAATACTCAGGGACAAAACACCTTTTACTTGAGCTGCAATATCAAAAAACTTGCGAATCCCTGACGGTTTCATTTCTTTTACATTATTTGCTGTTTTTTCTTCCCAACGCATACGCACACCTCCTCTAACCCCACGCCTAAGCAAATGCTAAAACGACATATTTATATTGCATTTTCTGTATTTTAATTTATTGTACTCCGATTTTATGATTTTGTCTACTTGGAGGATATATTCTCTACTGGCATATAGGGTAATAGAGCATTTCTATCTATATTATTCTACTTTTTATTTGTATATTTTTATCAGTATCATCGATACATGATATAATAAGATTACTATATAGGATATATTTTAAATCACGCATAGCTTCTCGAAAGGAGTCATTCAGATGTCTCATACACTGCACCAGCTACTTCAATTTATTCAGCACGCAACCTCTCCTTATCATACCGTACAATCTTGCATCGATATATTAGAAGCGGCCCATTTCTCGCCGCTCGCACTAGGAACGCCATGGCATTTGCTTCCCAATCACGCCTATTATGTACCCATTTACGGCTCAACATTAATCGCCTTCACAGTAGGCGCCAATCCGCGTCATCATTTGCGTATCGCCGCTGCTCATACGGATTTCCCTTGTCTTCGCGTTAAACCCTCCGCAGCCATCACAACCAATGTATACGGAAAATTAAATACAGAAATCTACGGTGGTATGATTCGGGAATCATGGCTGGATCGTCCTCTATCACTGGCTGGAAAAGTAGCCTTACGTGGACAGGATCCCTTTCATCCTGAAGTTCAATTCATCGATATTCGTCGTCCTATATTGACGATTCCTCGCTTAGCCATTCATATGAATCCTAAAACGAATGATGGTATTACGCTAAATCCACAAAAGGATATGCTGCCGCTGATGACGCTGGATACGCAACAATCGCCCTCGTTCTTTATGGATTTTTTAGCTGAAATTTGCAATCGTTCCCCTGAAGATATTCTTTCCTATGAGTTAACAGTATACCCCGTAGAAGAAGGCTGTATAATGGGGCTGCATAATGAGTTCATTTCTTCGCCGCGTCTGGACAATCTAACCTCCGTATATGCCTGCTTGACTGGTCTAACTGCCCCGGATACCCCAGAAGGAATTCATGTCATCGCTTTATTTGACAATGAAGAAGTTGGCAGTCACACCAAACAAGGCGCCGCATCCCAAATCCTGCCGCAAGTTCTGACAACAATCTATGAATCCTTAGGATATACGGCAGCGCAATGCCATGAAGATGAAAGCCAGGCCTTTATATTATCTATTGATGTCGCTCATGCCATGCATCCTAATGTGCCGGAAAAATGCGATCCTACCAATATGCCAATTCTTGGTCAGGGCATTGCAATTAAAACAGCCTGCAGCCAATCATATGCCGGTGATGCCGAGGCAGTCGCGATCCTTACGGCCCTTTGTCAGTCCGCCCATATTCCTTATCAATACTTTGTAAATCGTTCCGACATGCGTGGCGGTTCAACTATCGGCTCCTTATTATCCGCACAGCTTCCTATCCGTACAATGGATATTGGTATTCCTATTTTGTCCATGCATTCGGCCAGAGAATTGATGGGGGCTACAGATCAAGGGGCCCTGCAGCGTCTTACAGCTGCTTTTTTCACTTCATACTAACGAATCAATAGCATACTGTATCATTTACACGTGTTGTTATTTTTTCGCAATAAATATATTTTTATTCAATAAATTGTATACTATATAAATTTAGGATATATGGACAAAAAATATAATTATAATGTAATGTAAAGATACATTTTTCTATTTTTTTAACAAGATTTTAAAATATGTTAATTTAATGTTGACTGGAATTTATATTCACATTATAATAGCCATAATATATAGATAGTAAGTCAAATATATATTATGTTACACTATAGGAGTATGAATTATGACATTAGGACAAGAAATTAGATTTTATCGCAAAAAAAAAGGACTGACGCAAACTGAATTCGGTGCCTTATTCGGCATGTCTAAGCAAGCTGTATATTCTTGGGAAACAGGCTTATATTCGCCAGATATTTCTGTATTATTAAAGATGGCAGACTATTTTCAAATCCCCATTTGTATTCTTGTAGGCAGACCTGGTATGTTCTGTCAAGGTGTAGAAAACACAGAACATGACTGTAAATATTGTGCTTCTATTACCGAAAAAGATAGTCGTATTATCCGTGCTATTCATGCACTGCCAGATGAAGAACAACGCGCTATCGAAGTACTGCTTCACATTGATGAATCTAGCAACTAATCATATTTTCTTTGTAAAAAGAGCTAGAATGCTGTATGATAAAAGAAATATTTATACTAAAGGGAGATACGTATATGACTGTTCCTTTTATCACATCAGTGTATGGAGAAGCCGTTGCTGAATACATGATCAAAAAATCTCGTTTTATTGCTTCCCTTAAAGAAGTGCAGACAGAGGACGAAGCAGCTGCTTATATTGCTCATGTTCGCAAACAGTACTGGGATGCGCGGCATAACTGCTACGCGTACCAGCTAGGTGCCGGCGGCATGATTCAAAAGTCCAGCGATGACGGCGAACCATCGGGTACTGCCGGAAAACCTATGCTGGAAGTTTTAAAAAAACAAGGTATTACAAATACGGTTGTCGTTGTAACCAGATATTTTGGCGGCATCAAGCTAGGCGCCAGCGGTTTAATTCGAGCTTACGGACATACCGTAACCTTGGGTCTTGAAGCTGCTTCCATCGCAGATTACAAGCCATATGATGTACTTACCGTTTGCATCTCCTATCCATTTGTCAGCATGATAGAACGTTTGGTTCCCGACTATAACATTCGTATTGCCCAACGCGATTTTGCAGACACCGTTACGTTTACCTTGGAAATTCCCCAAGAATCAACCAATAAAGTAAAAGACCTGATAACCAATACTACAAATGGTACTGCTATTTATTCTGAGCAAGGAAATAAAACAATTCCTATCATACGGTCCCACACATAAATCAATTACTGTAATACACAAGAACCTCGCATGTACATATATTCGTGCGAGGTTCTTGTCATTATTGTATAAAAATTGTATAAAATCGTTTGTTTATCCATTAAACAACGTAACTATAAGTATATCCGATATGCTAAGCAGTTGTATACATTATTTACTTTTTATACCCTGTTGCAAAATCCACTTGATTTTCCAAAGGCTGTCCTGCTATAAATCGTTTTAAATTATTCGCAGCAATACGAACAATCTGATCGTGCGTAGCCTGCAAATGATATCCGCCAGAAACATGGGGTGTAATATATAAATTCGGGGTCTGCCATAACGTACTATCCGTCGGCAATGGTTCCGGAGTTGTCACATCAAGAGCTGCACCGGCTAACTTACCGTTTAGCAATGCTTGGCGCAAATCTTCCTGTACGACATTACTGCCTCGTCCTACATTCACAAAATAGGCATGCTGTTTCATAGCTGCAAATCGCTGCGCATTATATAAATGATACGTTGCCTTGGTTTCAGGAAGACTGGATGCAACGATATCTGCTTTAGCCAAATACGTATCCAGTTGATCCATGGTTCCCATTTCATCAGCTTCTGGCGGTACGCTGCCGCTGCGGCGCCGCATGCCAATAACATGGGCTCCCATTGCTTTCATACGTTTACCAAATTCTTTACCAATATTACCGAATCCGATAACCAATACGGTCGAACCATAAATAGAATGAACTTGTCCTTCATCATGCCATTGTCCCATTTTCTGATTATCATAATAAGTATACAACTTCTTCATCATCGCTAAGACCATACCCATCATATGTTCTGCAATAGCCAATCCATAAGCACCTGTCGCATTGGTAAGCTGCGCTCCGTTCGGCATCACTCCCGGTACACAATACGTATTAGCACCGGCGCTGTGAAGCTGCATCCATTTTAAACGCACAGCATATTTCATTAAATCGGTTGCTACATTGCCGATAATAACATCGGCTTGGGCTAACTCTTCTGGAGATACAATTGCCGTACCAGCGCCCTGCACCGGCCAATATACGATTTCATTGTTACCAGCTGCTTCTTCTAACCATGCTTTATGACGTGCATCCACATCCATTGCTACTAAAATTCTCATCGTCATTACTCCTTTCTTCTCTTTCTATAGCGTACTGGATAGTTTTTTATGTGTCAAGAAAAACACCCCGCACGGGGCAATATTCATCCCGTATATAAAATCGACCTCATTATTCTATAAAACCGAAGTTTCAGTACAAAAAAAAGATTTCACACAGTGAATAGAATACACTATGCGAAATCTTTTTTAGCTGTTTCTTACCAGTCTAATTTACCTGTAATCAAATATACAAGCAAGCCTTTTTCTGCATGGCGACGATTTTCAGCTTCATCTAAAATCGTTTCCAAATGCTGATCCATTACATCCTGAGTAATTTCAAATCCCGGATGAATCGGCATATCATGGAATACCATCGTATCCGTACCGGCCATTAAATCGGCATCAATCTGATAGGGCATCATCATATTAATAATCGATTCTTTCTTTTCAGCATATGCAGGGTTGGTAAAGAATTCCATATCTACCCATGTATCGGTATATACACAATCTACATCAGCAACCACTTTTTTTAATTCGTCTTTAGAAATATCCGTCGGCAATTCAATATAATGTCCTGTCTGTTTCAACCCATCATAAAAATCCTGCCCAACAGCCATGACCTGGCTAAACGGAGTCAATCCGTACATTGTACCGCCCAATTTAGTAACAATTTCACTCAGCGAATTATACGTATTATTTTTAGCCCCAATATACAATACTTTTGTATTGAAACGGCCAAGCTTTTCGTACAATGTCAGCATATCCGCTAAAGCCTGGGTCGGATGAAATGTGTTGTCACAGCCATTGATAACCGGTACCGTTGCATTATTCATAAAGCCCCATGTCGTTTCTGCTTTTTTAAACCGTCCCATAATGCAGTCAACATTGCGGCAAACATATTTTACTTCACTGCCCAAATCGCCAATCGTAAAATTGCTGTCTGCCCATTTTTGATTATATGAACGACCACCTAATTCTTCCATACCAATGGAAAAAGACAAATACGTACGATTGGATGTTTTTTCAAACAATGTATATAATTTTTTTCCGTCTAACACATGCGCATAGGCACTCTGATTTTTCTTAATTTTTTCTGCCAGCAGCAAGATACCTTTGACTTCGTCTACCGTAAAATCAGCTAAACTGTTTACGTTTTTCATTTTTATGCATCCTCCAAACTATGAATACCAATATCTACGTTTTTTATCATAGCACAATAATACATATTTTTCAAGTTTTTATGCACATCAAATCGAATATCCGCTTTATGAAGAAACCTTGCTTATTGCCGGAGAACCTGACTCCTGTATCTGTCGCTGTTCGATGCAATTTTTTACAAATAATGCACGAATTGCATTTAAAACAGCTAAGACCATCACACCGACATCAGCAAAAATAGCCAGCCACATATTGGCCAAGCCAATTGCTCCCAATAACAGGCAAAGTACTTTGATGCCGATAGCAAACCATATATTTTCATACACAATACGCATACATTTGCGGGCAATTTGAATCGCTGCTGAAACCTTCAGCAAATCGTCATCCATCAGTACCACATCGGCAGCTTCAATGGCTGCATCCGAACCCATAGCCCCCATCGCAATGCCTATATCCGCACGTGATAATACGGGCGCGTCATTAATCCCATCACCAACAAAAGCCAATTTGTCGCTTCCTTCTTTTTGGAGAAGCGTTTCTACTTTAGTCACTTTATCTGCCGGCAGCAACTCACTATATACATCATCAACATGTAATACAGAGGCTACGTGTTGCGCTGTTGACGCCGTATCACCAGTAAGCATAACCGTTTTTTTTACGCCGCACCGCTTCAAGGCCGCAACAGCCTGCGGAGATGTTGCTTTTATTTTATCAGCAATGACGATATGTCCCGCATAGGTTTCTTGTATCGCTACATGTACAATGGTTCCTATTTTATGGCAGTCTACATATGGAATATGCAACTGTTTCATCAATTTATCATTGCCAACGGCAATCGATACCCCATCCACGTCGGCAGTAATACCCTGGCCGCTAATTTCTTGAATATTGGCAACACGATTTCTATCGACAGGTTTTCCATAGGCATGCTGTAAACTTTTACTAATCGGATGAGAAGATGCGCTTTCAGCAATTGCTGCATATTCAATCAATTTTTCTTTGTCCAGTGTATTGTGATGAACCGCATCTACTTCAAACACGCCTTCTGTCAATGTACCCGTCTTATCAAAAACAACGGTCTTAACTTTAGCCAGCGTTTCCATATAGTTTGAGCCTTTAATTAATATACCCGCATGACTTGCGCCTCCGATACCGGCAAAAAAGCTAAGAGGCACACTGATAACCAATGCACAAGGACAACTGATAACCAAAAACGTCAATGCACGATATATCCAATCCTCCCACATAGGAGTCGTGCCCATAACCAATATCCGAACAAGCGGCGGAATAACAGCTAATGCCAAGGCACTGTAACAAACAACCGGCGTATATACGCGGGCAAATTTGGAAATAAAAGCTTCGGATTTGGATTTGCGGGAACTGGCATTTTCTACGAGATCCAAAATCTTGGATACAGTCGATTCATCAAATTCCTTGGTCGTCTTGATATGCAGTACGCCTGTCATATTAATACAACCGCTGATAATCTCTTCACCCGGGCTTACATCTCGCGGTACGCTTTCACCTGTCAGAGCACTTGTATTTAAACTAGACGTACCAGATACAACGACACCATCAATAGGTACTTTTTCACCAGGCTGTACAACAAGTATCGTGCCAATTTCCACTTCATCTGGATCGACTTGTTCCAACTTGCCGTTTACTTCAATATTGGCATAATCAGGACGAATATCCATGAGTTCACTAATATTTTTGCGGCTCTTGCCTACCGCATAGCCTTGGAATAATTCACCAATCTGATAAAACAGCATAACCGCAATAGCTTCTGTATAATCACCGTCTTCATAAACAGCTAATGCCAAGGCGCCAATGGTAGCTACGGCCATCAGAAAATTTTCATCAAAAACTTGACGGTTACAAATTCCTTTGACCGCTTTACGCAATACATCATACCCGATAATGCCGTAGGGAACCATATATGCTGCAAATCGCATCCAACCGCTGATAGGAAGAACATAGATAATGCACAGTAAAATAACCGCTGCAATAATACGTATCAACGTCTTTTTTTGCTTTTTATTCATGACTTAGCCTTCTTTCTTTTTATATGAATGATTGTTCATATGTTATGGTAAAAAAAGACGCTGCATCACCCTGCATTTTGTAAAAGCGTCTTTTTCTTGCGTTATAAATAAATTTCAAAATCGTCATCTATCCGTTTACAGTTTTTGCGAACCTGTTCCATCACAGCGTTGGCATCCTGTCCATCTTCAAACTCTACTTTCATTTTAAGAAGCATAAAATTGACGATAGCATCTTTGACACCGTCAGTCTTCTTTGCTGCTTCTTCCATTTTATTAGCACAGTTGGCACAATCTACTTCAATTTTATAGCTTTTTTTCATGGTACATCTCCCCTTCTTTCAATCATGAACATATGAGTAATTGTTCATTTATCTGCCTATACTATAGCAAAGCATCCTATCACTTGTCAATACAAAAAGAAAAATCCTATCAACGTATACCTAAAAAGTATGTATTCTCCTCAGCTATACGTCAATAGGATATATGACTATCTCCGTTATTTCGTAATAACAGCTAACACATCACCAGTTTTTACATTGTCACCTACATTGACACGTATTTCATGAAGCGTGCCATCCGCGGTTGCTGTAATATCGTTCTGCATTTTCATGGCTTCTAATACAAGCAGGACATCGCCGCGTTTGACAGCACTGCCGACTTCTGTTTTTAATGCGGAAATTTTCCCTGGCATCGGTGCTTTTACAGCAATTGCTCCTTCCGGAACAGGGCCGGCTGCGATGGGAACTGCTGCTGGCTGCGATACTTTAGGTGCTGGTGCTGGTGTTGCTGCCGGAGCTGCGGGGGCTGCCGGCTGGGGAGCCGGAGTAGGAACTGCAGCAGGCGCGGCCGACGGTATGCCTACTTCTTCTACTTCTACTTCATAGGATTGTCCATTGACGGTTACTTTAAATTTTTTCATTCTATATCCTCCTGGATCATTTACATCGTGATGGTATTGTCTATTTCATATTAGCTAATCTGCCTGCCATAACCCAATTTCGGCTGCGTCGATGAACCGGACGAATGGAGCGGATAGCTGCAGGAGAATATCCGCAAGCTGCCACAGCAGCCATAATAACCGCTACAATTTCCGGCGACAAATTCCCAGATGATTCATTCTTGGGAATGACAGCAACCGGCCGTGCCGGTACAACTGCCGGATGACGTGTTCCTACCGGTACAATCGGATGCTGCACAGGAACGGGCCCTACAGTTTCATCAGTTGACGCTACTTTTTCTTGTTTTGGCTGTACAGATGCCGTTTGTTTTGCATCTGCTCGGCATGCTGTTTCAATCACACTGCGCAAATGGGCATTTTCTTCTTCTAATTTCGCAATACGCCGGTCAAATTCACGCGTCCGGCTTGCTACGACATACCAAACAATTCCCAGCAAAACGGCTAATGCAATAAGGGCCACTAAGACAAATTCCATCGAAACAACTGCTGTTTCTTCCATCTCGTATCCTCCCCTTATAATGGCATGTTGCCGTGTTTTTTAGCTGGTCGTTCTTCCCGTTTGCTGTACAACATAGCTAAAGCACTAATCACGCGCGGGCGTGTTTCTTTTGGTTCAATAATGCAGTCTACATAGCCATGTTCTGCTGCTTTATAGGGGTTCGCAAAATCTTCAATATATTCTTGCTTTTTCTTTTCTTTTTCCGGATCGCGCTTGAAAATAATATTGGCTGCACCATCAGGACCCATAACAGCAATTTCTGCGGTCGGCCAGGCAAATACCATATCCGCGCCGAGCTGGCGGCAGCACATGGCAATATAGGCACCGCCATAGGCTTTTCGTGTAACGACCGTCACTTTCGGAACGGTAGCTTCACAATATGCATACAGCATTTTTGCGCCATGACGAATAATACCGCCAAATTCCTGCGTCGTTCCCGGCAAAAATCCCGGTACATCCACAAAGGTAACTAAGGGAATATTGAAACTGTCACAGAAGCGGATAAAACGAGCTGCCTTATCGGAGGCATTAATATCTAAGCAGCCGGCAAGAAATTTTGGCTGATTGGCAATAATACCAACAGTCTGTCCATCAAAGCGTGCAAAACCGGTAATAATATTCAGCGCATAATTTTCCAACACTTGGAAAACTTCACCATTATCAACGCACGATTTAATAACATCCAGCATATCATACGGCATGTTGCTGCTGTCTGGAATAATCGCATTCAAGCTTTCATCAGCACGCTGCGGATCGTCACTGTTGTCGGCAATCGGTGCTTCTTCCATATTATTGCTGGGAAGGAAGTCAAGGAGCATCTTAATTTTCTGGATGCAGTCCATTTCATTTTCACAAGCAAAATGAGTTACGCCGGATACCGTGCTATGTGTCACTGCACCGCCTAATTCTTCGGCCGACACTTCTTCTGCCGTTACCGATTTGATAACGGACGGACCCGTAATGAACATATTAGACGTATTTTTGACCATAAAAATAAAATCTGTCAATGCTGGGCTATATACAGCACCGCCGGCACAGGGCCCCATAATAACCGAAATTTGCGGAATTACGCCAGATGCCGACGTATTGTTCATGAAAATACGTCCAAAGCCGGACAAGGCATCGACGCCTTCTTGAATACGAGCACCACCGGAATCATTAATACCAATAATCGGTGCGCCCATTTTCAAGGCCATTTCCTGGACCTGGCAAATTTTATGGGCATGCATTTCGCCCAACGACCCGCCTTCTACAGTGAAATCTTCAGCATACGCATACACTAAACGTCCATGTATCGTACCATAACCCGTAACAACGCCGTCACCAGGGATTTCTTTTTCCTGCATATTAAAATTCGTGCAGCGATGACGAATAAACTGGCTGATTTCCGTAAAGCTGCCTTCATCAAACAAGGCGGTCAGCCGTTCTCTTGCTGTCATTTTCCCTTTTTCATGTTGTTTATCAATCCGTTTTTGACCGCCGCCCATCTCGATTTTCGCGAGTTTTTCATGGAACTGATCAATTTTTTCCTGAACTGTAGCCATATTGCACCTCCATTACTACGTGCCACATAGAGTTATATTATATCACAAAAATTTGTATTTGACAGTTTTATACTTTATATATTATAGTACATTTTTTGCATAGATAAAAGGGTTTTCCTTATATAGCCTAGGTTCTTATCGTAAATCTTCACATTTTTATACAAACGAATATATCCACCTAAATACTTTGCGTCCTAAAATGCTACTATTTTAAATTCAGACTTTTTCTTGTTTTACATATATTTTTTATGATCCTGTAGTATAATAACAATCAGAAAGGCAGGAGATGTATATGACAGCACTTCCACAACTGATTGCAAAAGCCATCGCCTTTGACCATGGCGACGCACGGCGCATTCAACATTTTCTTAAAGTCTATACGTATGCCGATCTTATCGGCAAATTGGAACATATACCCGCTTCCACGCAGCACACGCTAGTCACAGCAGCTGTTCTTCATGACATTGGTATTCATGCGGCCGAAAAAAAATACGGCAGCACCAGCGGCATATATCAGGAACAAGAAGGGCCGGCTCCGGCACGAGATATTTTGACATCTCTTGGCTATCCCGAAGATGTCATCGAACGCGTATGTTTTCTCATCGCTCACCATCATACATACCACGACGTCGACGGACTGGACTATCAAATTCTTTTAGAAGCAGATTTTCTTGTCAACGCCTATGAAGATCGGCTCGGCAAAGATGCGATTCGCCAAGTTTGCCAGCGCGTATTTCGCACGACCAGCGGTATTCAACTTTTAAAAGAAACATTCGATCTATAAGTATGAGGAGGATTGATTATTATGACACCGATAGAACAATTTACGGATATGGTACAACATTCAAATAATATTGTCTTTTTTGGCGGCGCCGGCGTATCAACAGAAAGCGGCATTCCCGATTTTCGCAGTGTAGACGGTCTGTATAACCAAAAATACCAATACCCGCCGGAACATATTTTAAGCCACACCTTTTATCGTGAAAATCCAGAAGAATTTTATCGTTTTTATCGTGATAAAATGCTCTGCTTGGACGCGAAACCCAATATGGCTCACATTAAACTGGCTGAACTGGAAAAAGCAGGAAAATTAAAAGCCATCATTACCCAAAACATCGACGGACTACATCAAAAAGCCGGCAGCAAAAATGTATTGGAACTGCACGGCAGCGTTCATCGCAATTTCTGCGAACATTGTCACAAGTTTTTTGACGCCGAATATATTCTCCATTCTACAGGCGTTCCCAAATGTGATGCCTGCGGCGGTCCAATCAAACCCGACGTCGTGTTGTATGAAGAAGGCCTTGATAACGATGTCATTGAACAGGCTCTGTACTATATCAGCCACGCCGATATGTTAATCATCGGTGGTACGTCCCTCGTTGTCTATCCGGCAGCCGGCTTAGTACGGTATTATAATGGGCATAAGCTGGTTCTCATTAATAAATCGTCTACCGATATGGACAGTTCCGCTGATTTAGTGATAAAAGAACCGATTGGACAGGTATTCAGCCATATTACCGTATAACTTCATAGAAACCACAAATAGAAATAAAAAACCTTGCCGAAGTACATTCTTCAGCAAGGTTTTTTCGTGCTTTTCGGGCTGATACAGCTGAATCGATTTAAAATTTAAAATTACCAACAAGCATACCTGTTGGTGTTTAAATACATCCATGCTTTTTACAACGCCGTGCATATTCATGATCATTGCAATTATATGTCACCGAACAACTATAAAAAGCTGTATCAAAAATATCATATAGAATAAACAAGAAAGCCACGGCTGTATACGTATTACATATGATACGGTCATAGCTTTTTTCTATGTACTGCATTATGTTGTGTTTACGAGAGAATTGTTTTTTTGTAGTACTCCCATTTTCCAAACTTTTATCATAGTCTGCAACCTAAAAGAAAGAACATCACTTGAAAATTCAAGTTTTCCTCGCGAAAGCGAGATGATCAACATGAGTGTATACGAAGCATTATCATTGATGATAGCATTCGCTACATTAGTCGTGTTGATTATTTCAATACGGTAAATAGTAAGACGTAACGAAAAAAACGCATACCATGCGGTACACGGCCTTCTTCAGTCTATAAAACAACGAGGAGAGCCGATGTGCAGCCATCGAACTATCTCTGTTTTTATTTCATCATATTTTGTAAAAAAAGAAGAAATCAAATAGGATGAATACCTATGACTAAGATAACGTATACTGTTTGAGAATACGTACGGCTAGGTCATGGACTTGTTTGGCTGTCATTTCCGGCAAAATTTCTGCCATCATCATTTTCTGCGTTTCCCCAGAATCGCAGCTCCTTGGATTTCCGTAACATTTCATCAAAATATTCATCAAACTCTCTTTCCCGTTTTGCATATGGATTCTCCCTTCGCTGCAGCTGGCCGTTGCTTGGGAAAAATTTTGTATAAGGGCGCTACCCTTTAACCCTTTTCTGGTTCTGTAAGCTTGCCGTTTACCTATGCTATTCACTTTTTCTTTCTGTGCGACCAGAATGCCGGGACGTGTCCCTCTGACCCTCGAATATTCATTCTTTTTCGCGCCGCCGAAAAAGAACGAATCAAGATAAGCAGAAAGCCGAAATCTTTGATTTCGTGCGAATCGCTTAGGCATAGTAAAAGGCGGCCGCCCGAAATTTCCATTTCTTTGAGAATGTCCGTCATTGCTAAATGGGCGAAACTCGCTTCGCTCAAACAAAACGCCCATTTTTACCGCCTTGCCGCCCACACATGGGCCAGCGACCCGGCCGGAGCCAATAACTCTGCCATACGTCCTCCTCTGTTTCGTTACATGCTAGTTCCATGATATCCTTGTTATTATACCATAGATTGCGACAGGGAAAAATAGGACAGCAGGCGACTGAATGCCATGCAGATGACTTTTGGATTTATATAAGACAGCAAAAAATCCCCAATCGGTGAATCGAGGATTATAATGCTGCTAGGTCAACTTATATGCGTTTCTTACTGCCCATGAGAGAAAGTCGTGAATATATCGCTGTTTACTTTCGTCATGTCTTCCTGTCACACAGCACAAACTAATAAACAGCATATGTAAACAACAATTTCATCAAAAACAAAACACCCTATATATATTCCAACAAGTGTTCTTCCAAATAGTTAGTATCTATCTTTCCCTGTTGAAACGCAAAGCTGGATAATATATTCCATTGTAAATTGATATTGGTTTTAATACCTTTGATTTGGAAATCTTCTAAGGCACACAACATCTTTTTGACCGCTTCTTCTCTCGTTTTTCCATGAACGATTAGTTTCGCAATCATCGAATCATAAAAGGGACTGATAACAGAACCAGCTGCTACACACGAGTCAATGCGGATACCGTCCCCCTTAGGCGGATCATATACCGTGATTTTTCCAGGGCATGGCATAAACTTGTTGCCTGGATCTTCGGCATTAATACGGCATTCAATAGCCCATCCCTGGAGATGAATATCGCTTTGTTCCCATGGCAACGGTTCTCCCTGTGCTACCAAAATCTGTGTTTTTACTAAATCTGTGCCTGTAACCATTTCGGTTACGCCATGTTCCACCTGAATTCGTGTATTCATTTCCATAAAATAAAAATTTTTATCTTCATCCACAATAAATTCAATGGTCCCGGCTCCGCAATACTGCACGGCTTGCGCAGCTGATTTGGCAGCTTCACTCATGGCACGTCTTGTTTTTTCATCTAGAATGGGAGATGGTGATTCTTCAATGACTTTTTGATGGCGGCGCTGTGTCGAACAATCCCGTTCACCCAATGTTACAACATGTCCATACGCATCTGCCATAATTTGAATTTCTACATGATGAGCATGATGCAAATATTTTTCTACGTAGACACCGCCGTTGCCAAAGTTTTGTTCTGCTTCACGAATCGCTTCCTGCAGTGATTTTTTTAATTCTTGTTTATTTTCTACGACTCGCATGCCGCGGCCGCCGCCGCCAGCTGTTGCTTTAATTAAAATAGGATACCCAATTTTATTCGCAACCGCTTCACATTCATTGACATAACGAATCAAATCCTTAGTGCCTGGTACAACCGGCACATTAGCGGCCATCATCGTAGCTCGTGCTTGGGCTTTATCTCCCATTTTGCGGATAGCTTCACTAGATGGACCAATATACGTAATACCGGCTGCTGTGCAGGCGTCAGCAAAATCAGCATTTTCGGATAAAAATCCATATCCCGGATGAATCGCATCTGCTCCCGTCTTTTTGGCAACAGTCAACAGTGCCAGGCTATTTAAATAACTTTTTCCAGAAGGCGCCGGTCCAATACAGTACGCTTCATCTGCTTCCAGTACATGAGCTGCCTGAGCATCAGCGGTAGAATATACCGCTACTGTACGAATATGCAGCTCCCGGCATGCTCGAATAATACGTACAGCAATTTCTCCCCGGTTTGCAATCAATATCTTTTTAAAATGTCCCATTGTCACACCTCTATTTACATTGCACTTTGAACAGCGGTTGACCATATTCTACAAATTCGCCATCAACAACGAGTATTTCCGTAATTTTACCGCACATATCAGCCGGTACTTCCGTAAAGACTTTCATCGCTTCTAATACACAGACCGTTGTGTCTTCCGTAACTTCTGAGCCAACATGAACAAATGGTTCTTCCCCCGGATGGGCTGCCATATAAAAGGTACCTACCATGGGAGCAACAATGGTTTCTTCTTTTGTTGCCGCCGCTACTGTGGTCACAACCGGTTTTACCGCTTCCGGTTCCGTCACGGATGAAACTGCCGATTCTTTCATCGCCATTTCTATGGTTTGTTCGTTATCCTGCACTTTTAAAGATGTTAACTTGGACTGTTCAAATACATGAATTAGTTCTTCGATTTCTTTTATATTCACAATATATCCTCTCCATCATTCTGCCCATCTGCGGCAGCATAGTTATATATGTTACAAAGAAAATTTGCATTGAATATAGACGGCAATATGCTGCATATATTCTTCCCGCTGCAGCCATAATGTTTCCGCTTCTTCCGTCGTAATAACAGAAAAGCGCAGCGGTTCTCCTGGCTTACACTGGGCCAAACGCCCCATATCTGCCATAGCCACTTGCCCTATTTTAGGATATCCTGCCACGGTCTGATGGTCTGCCATTAAAATAATGGCTTCTCCACCTGCTGGAACCTGAATAGACCCTTCAACAGCTGGTTCGGAAATCATTTCTCGAACGGTTTCCAAATGAAGCTGTCCGCCCTGCAACCGGTATCCCATGCGGTCAGCCTGTACTGTAATGGTAAACGTATCATGAGCAAGGCTTTCCTTACTTTCCTGTGCAAACCAATCGTACTGCAGCCCTTTAGTAATACGAATAGCAGACTGGGATGCGGCATAAAAGCGAGCTGGTTCCATGACATACCAGTCGGTTGTCTTATACGTTCCTTGTGATTTCAAAAAAGATACCATATGCCGTCCTGCGTCAGTCATGCCGCAAAGCCCTATTTCATCATTTTTCTGTAATGCCCGGCCTTGATACCCTCCTAAAGCAGCCCGCAAATAGGTACTTTTACTGTTCATGACCAATGGTACATCAAATCCGCCGGATACGCATACATAGGCACGGCATCCCGTCACGGGCCTGCCAAACCGCAGCGAAGCACCGGCCGCAATGGCCACAGGCCGTCCCATCGGCAGAGGCCTGCCGTCAAGTTGAGGCTGCAAATCGCCGCCAGTCACCGCAATCAGTGCGTCTTCTGTAAACCGCAGTACCGGCTCGATCATAGTGATTTCTAAAGCGGCTTCATTGGGTTTGTTGCCAACGAGCATATTGCCAATGCGCAGCGCATCTTTATCCATCGCACCGCTAACTATGATTCCGTATTTTTGACAGCCATACCGTCCCAAATCCTGAATCGCAGACTGCATGCCGCCTCGTACGACAACTATACTCACGCTTTATCACCTCGTATTTGTTTATATTCTTCTTCTCCAATTGCCTTAAAATGCACTATATCGCCGGCTTGCAGCAGACTCGGCGTATCATTGTCCGGCGTAAATAAATCGACTGCCGAACGTCCCAGCAAATGCCAGCCGCCAGGTGTTTCAATAGGATATACTCCGGCCTGCTGCCCTGCAATCGCTACGGATCGGGCAGGTATAGCCAACCGAGGCGTTTTACGCCGCGGAATCCAAAGCCGTTTATCTAAGCCGCCCATATACGGATACCCTGGACAAAACCCAATCATATATACCAAATAGGTACCACTGGTATGAATGCGAACAACTTCTTCCGGCGTCATTTTCAAGGTCTTGGCTGCTTCCTCTAAATCCGGGCCATAGTCGCCGCCATAACATACCGGAATAATCACGTCATGGTTCTCGGACAGGCTGTTCAAATCCGTATGCTGTACAGCCTGTTTGGCATAGGTTTGGACAAACTTCTGCGCATTGTCTACCTTTTCTTTCGTTCGCACAAGAAACGGATCATATAAAATAGTCACTGCGGTATACGATACGACACATTCTTCATATCCGGCAAACGGATGTGTTTCCACATAGTCGCTGACAGCTCGTACTTGTTGATGAATTTTCGGTGAAATGGTATTGCCAAAAGAAATGTAAATTGCCATTTCACTTAACGATCGTATTTGTATGTCTGTTATTTCCATAGGACACCTCACACAAATGCACGAACAGCTACATCATGCGCTTCTAATGCTGTTTTGATTTTATGAGCAAATGCCAGCGCCTTGACGCCATCGCCGTGAATACAAATCGTATCGGCTTTAACCGGAATATCTTGGCCATTTTGTGCCGTAACGACGCCTTCCTGAATCATTCGTAATACACGGGAAATGGCTGCCTCTTCATCTGTTACCATGGCATCGGGCTGACTTCTCGGTGTCAGTGTACCATCAGGCTGATATGTTCTATCAGCAAACACTTCACTGGCCGTCACCAGTCCGGCTTTTTCTCCTTCTGTAATTAAACAGCTGCCGGCCAGCCCATAAAGGATAAGGTGCGGATTCACATCATAGACTGCTTTAGCAATAGCGGCTGCCAATGTTTTATCCTTCGCTGCCATATTGTATAACGCACCATGCGGCTTGACATGCTGCAGCGGTACATGAGCTGCTGTGGCAAAAGCCTGTAAAGCACCTACTTGGTATAAAACCATGGCATAGGCTTCTTTCGGTGTAATATCCATCTTTCGCCGGCCAAATCCCACTAAATCCGGCATGCCCGGATGCGCTCCTACTGCCACGCCTTTTGCTGCTGCCATGGCCACTGTTTTCTGCATGACGTTTGGGTCTCCTGCATGAAAGCCGCAAGCTATGTTGGCGGAAGATACATACTGCAGTACGTCTTCATCATTGCCAATCGTATAAGAACCAAAACTTTCTCCTAAATCACTGTTTAAATCAACACGATACATAGCCTAATACCTCCTACAAGACACTAAGTGATGAATTCAGCAAATCCGTAATAAACATATGCCCCGGCGCATGTGTAATCATAAATTCAGGCTTAACAGCCATCGCAACAGCCTGGGGCGTAACACCACATGCCCAAAAGACAGGCACTTCACCGTCTCGAATCGTTGACGGATCACCAAAATCAGGTTTGTTTATATCTTTGATGCCAATCGCTGCCGGATTGCCAATATGGATAGGCGCACCATGGACAGAAGGCATTCTGCTCGTTACCTGAACCGCACGAATCGCATCTTTTGCTTTCATCGGCCGCATGGATACAACCATAGGGCCGTGAAATATACCTGCCTCATGACAAGGAATATTCGTAATATACATAGGTACATTGTGATTTTCTGTAATGTGCCGTATTTCAAGCCCTGCATCCAGCATAGGCCCTTCAAAAGAAAAACTGCATCCCAGTAAAAAAGCTACTAAGTCCGTTTGCCAATAGGCTGATAAATTACTGACTTCATCCGTAAGCTTGCCATGACGATAAATACGATACTTAGGTATATCATACCGAATATCTGCTCCCGGCGCTGCTACTTTCGGTTCCGGGCAGCCTGCTTCTGTGACATCCAGTACGGGGCAAGGTTTCGAATTACGCTGCGTAAATAATAAAAAATCAAATGCTAATTCTTTCGGTAAAATCACCAAGTTTGCCTGCGCATACCCATGGCACATGCCGCTTGTAAAACTATTGATTTTTCCTGCACGGATTAAATTCCGTACGTCTTTGGGCTTCATCATACTATACTCTATCATCAAACTTCCCCCTGTCATTTCAATACATATATATACGCCTTAGGCAATCCCCATCAATTTGGGAATCTGGTATAAAAAAGTCATGCCGCACATATACGTAGTCAATACAACAACAATCACGCCAAAAACGGTCATCCACACCGGGTGTTTATACGCACCGACAACACGCTTTTTATGGGCGGCAATCAACGTAACCGTCAACGTAATCGGCAAAATCAGCCCATTTAATGTACCAACAATAACCAAAATAAATACAGGCCGGCCAACGATTACAAATACAAGAGTAGAAAATACAATAAAGCCAATAATCAGCCATCGATAGTTCGCTTCCAGTTTGGCACTAAATGTACGAATAAACGATACTGATGTATAGGCACAGCCAATAACCGAAGAAATTGCAGCGGCCCACAAAACGATACCAAAAATCTTATACCCTACCGTCCCGGCAGCCTGTAAAAAAACGGATGCCGGCGGATTCGCTTTGTCTAACACAAATCCTCCTGCAATAACGCCTAAGGTTGCCAAAAACAACAACGTACGCATGATACCGGTAATACATATACCGGTTACAGAGGAACGGGTAATCTGCGGCAAAGCGTCTTGGCCGACAACACCGGCATCAATCAGCCGATGACCGCCAGAAAACATAATGTACCCGCCAACCGTGCCGCCCAGCAGCGTAACAATTGCAGAATAATCAATGGTATCCGGTACAAAGGTCTTGACTATGGCTTCGCCTACAGGAGGCTGTGAAGAAATAGCCACATACAAGGTTAAGGCAATCATAACAAAACCGGCAATCTGCGTAAAACGATCCATCACTTTGCCTGCTTCTTTGACTAAGAATATAGAAATCCCAATAACGGCACTAATCGCTGCCCCTACTTTGGGGTCTATTCCAAATAATACCTGTAACCCCAAACCACAGCCGCCAATATTTCCGATATTAAAAGCTAAGCCGCCTAATACAATCAGAAATGATACAAAATATCCCAATCCCGGCAGTACCATATTGGCAATATCCTGGCCCCTCTTACCGCTAACGCCAATAATTCTCCATACATTTAGCTGTGCCCCTACATCTAAAATAACGGATAACAAAATAACAAACCCAAAACTGGCCATCAGCGTCTGCGTAAAAACTGTCGTCTGCGTAACAAACCCAGGTCCGATAGAAGACGTAGCCATCAGAAACGCTGCCCCCATCAATAGGCTCCAATCAAATTTCTTGCCCATATCAATTCCCCCTCACGCACAAGAAGCTGCTAAACATTACGTCTAGCAGCTTCTTTGCTTTATATTTTATTGATGATGTTATTATACACTTTATTAAAAATAAGTCAATTTCTTTCCTATATACGATTTCGTATAGGCTATAAGACTCTTTATATATGTTCCGGATGTTTTTTCAAATCAATAACCGGATTGCGCAGCGGTTCCATCATAAATTGATGCGGCCCCATAATCCGGCATTCAGCTACATCGCCTTCCGCAATAGGAAAAGCCCTAGGAGTTCCCGTAGACAATATGTCGCCAGCCTTCCATCCCTGTATATGCGATATCAATGAAATCAGCCTGCTTGGCTTATGCGTCATATTATTAACAATATTTTCCGCATGAACAACGCCATTATGAACGGACTGTACTTTTAATTGCAAAACGTCACCAATTTCATCAGGTGTAACTAATTGCGGCCCAAACGAAAAGAATGTGTCAAACCCTTTGACTAATGTCAAAAAACGAGGATTTTGCCGCAAGATAGATTCTTCAGTCATATCTAAAATCGTCGTATATCCCACTACATAGTCCTGCCAATCCGATTCGTCGATATACTTGCAGTCTTTCCCCAAAATAATTCCCAGTTCTGCTTCTGCCGTTGTTTTTTTCGCTTCAGCCAGTCGGGGAATATGGATTTCATCTCCATAGCCGATAATCGTGCTCGCCGGCTTATAAAAACTGCCGGGAAATCCAACCGGTGCGTTTTCACCTAAATCACCGGCATGATCGACATAATTCAGACCAATGCCAAAAATTCGCTGTGGATTTCGGTATAACGGCGCATACTGTACTTTTTCATACGGAATCACTTCCGGCATCGTTTCTAATTCTTCCTTACCGCCATGGGCATACCAATAGGTAAGGCCTGGAATTTCTTCAGTTTGAATCAAAGACATGATATCTGTTTCCCAAGCCGTGCCTTTATATGCATTTAATGTTTTTATGCAATATATGCCCTGAGAACAGACAATACCTGCTGTTTCTTTACCGTTGTTATAAATAGTTGCCAACCGCATCGCTTATTCCCCCTGTTTCTGCTGCATCTGCCAGCCGGCTGCATCCTTCTACGATATGTTCATAACTATTGGCAAAAGACATGCGCAAATACCCTTCACCGCCAGTGCCAAATACATTGCCCGGTACCAGCGCAATATGCGCTGTATCCAACAGATAGGACGCCAATTCCTCTGAAGATTTTCCAAGTGCTTTACAATTGATAAATATATAAAATGCCCCTTTGGGACAAGTACAATGAAGACCCGGAATCGCATTGATTGCCTGTACAGCATAATTTCGTCTGCGTTCATATTCAGCCACCATACGCTGTACTTCATCCTGTTCATCATGCAGCGCTACAACAGCCGCATCCTGTACAAAGGATGGCGCACATGTCGTATTATGCTGATGAAATTTGTTAATTGCCTGAATATACGCTTCCGGTGCTGCAACATATCCAATTCGCCATCCAGTCATCGAATACGCTTTAGACATGCCATTCAGTGTAAATGTCCGCTCTTTCATTCCAGGCAAAGAAGCTATACTGATATGTACAGCTTTATCATAAATAAGCCGTTCATAAATTTCATCAGAAATAACAAACAAGTTGTTTTTTTGTGCTATAGCAGCAACATCCTGCAATACATCCTTTTCCAGTACGCCGCCAGTAGGATTATTGGGCGTCACGAGAACAATCGCCTTCGTTTTCGGAGTAATCTTTTCTTTAATTTCCTGTAAATTCATTTGAAAGCCTGTTTCTTCATGCAAGCTGTATGATACAGGCACTGCCCCCAAAAAGCGCGGCACATTGATATAATTAAGCCAAACCGGATCAGGAACAAGAATTTCGTCACCTTCATCTAAAATAGCTGCCAAAACAGCAAATACCGCTTCTGAAAGTCCTACCGTAACTAGTATTTCTGTTGGCTTATACAAAATATGATTTTCCCGTTCTAACTTCCTGGCTATTTCTTCCCGTAATTCTGCCGTACCAAAATTGGACGTATAAAAAACATGTCCTGCATCTATGCTTTCCATTGCTGCTTTTTTGATATATGCCGGTGTATCAAAATCAGGACGTCCAATTTCAAAATGTAATACGGATACACCGTTTCGTTCCATTGCCAACGCCTTTTCATTTACTTTGCGAATGCCTGACGGTATCATTTGATTCATTCGTTTCGAAATCATGCTGCTCATATACCCTCGCCTCTATTTTTATGAATATATACATACTTTTTTCATGTATTAGTATATCCTACCTGCGGCGAGTCCGTAAAATACGAAAGAATATATAGGCCATATGTTTATATATATATTGGTGAACTGCCATTTTATTATAAAAACATATTCATTCTATTGGACCAGTCATCGCATCACGCAAAAACTGAATCAATTCTTTTTGGATAGCTGAAATACCTTTTTGCGGATAATGAATATAGGTCTGCCGAAATACTAATGAATCAGACAAACGGTAAAATACGACTGTATCGGTTGGTATAACATAAGCAGGAATAGTCGAACGCAAAAAAGCAATCCCCTGTCCTTCACAAGCTAAATAATACGCCGTCATCATCTGTGTTAAATACATGGAAACATGAGGTATAAATCCTGCATGTTCACATAACTGCATACTCCTTGTATAACTCTCGTTGCCCTCCGTAAGCAATAAAAACATCTCATTTTTAAAATTCTGTAGAGATACAGCTTCTTTGTAGATTGTTTCCCTATGTAAAAATTCCTCAAACGAATAACAATACGCTGCCAATTTTTTATTTATGGTATACGAAGCTGGTACAGCTAATACGATTTCTTCCTGCATCCAGGGCACATGTACGATTTGTTCATTCAAAAGCTGTTCTGCTTCAATAATAACATCTAGTTTGCCATTGAGCATACGCTGTAATAAATTTTGGCTATTTCCTTCTTCAAATCGAATGACTACATGAGGATATTTGGCACGAAATTCATGTAATAGTTTCGGTAAGACATACGTACAAAAAAACATAGAACTGCCAATATGCAATACGCGATGCTGTGCATTGCGCAATTCTTGAAAATGCTGAATCATATCTTGTTCAATGCGTCGAATTTCTTCTACACGCTGAATATAATATGCTCCCGCTTCTGTTAACGAAATGGGTGTTGTGCTGCGGTCAAAAAGCCGTACGTCCAGTTCCTGTTCCACTTTTTTTACTGTCGCACTAAGCCATGGCTACGATACATATAATTTTTTAGCAGCTTTGGAGAAACTTTTTTCTTGGTATACAGCATATATATATTCTTTATAATCAGTCATTCCTATTTCCCCCATTTTCAAGTTTACCATACAACGTACAGAAGAGATATTACTATATTACAACACTACGATACACAACTACAAAAAAAAGGAACTGCGCATGCAGGACATTTTCCGTATGCTGCAGTTCCTCGTATGTTATCGACTGGCGTATAATGTTTCTACTTGTTCTTCTACATGCCGAGCCTGTTCTTCTATATCCAAAACAGACTGCATCATCGTATCGACGAATGCCTGGTCTTTGATGGATTTGAGGTTGATGCGAACGCTGTAAAAGGCAGACCGCATGGCCGAGCGGGCATTCATGGCGGCAATGGCGCCGTCTGTGATGACCCAGGCATTGCCGTATTGTACGGTCTGGGCTGCCAGCTGCAGCAGCGTAAAAATATCTTTCCCCAAGGTAAAGGGAATCGTTGCCGCATCCTTAAAGGCCTGCTGTACAATAGCCGTCCGATCCGGCGTGTCTTTAGGCAGACGCACTGCCCGGATGACGCCGTCAAAGGCCACCGCGTCTTCTTCAATACCTTTGAGGTAATGGGCGCGCAGTGTCCGGGCCTGCTTCCGAATGTCTTTCATTTGCGGTTCTACATCTTCATAGCCTTTTTTGCCAATTGTCAGGTTCGCTACCATTTCTACGAGAGCTGCTGCCGATGCAGCTGTCATCGCAGCGATACCGCCGCCGCCGGGAACCGGTTCTTTGGATGCCGCCGCTTCCAAGAGTTCATCCAGCGGCATGGATTTGAAATGGCTGAAATCGGGCTTAGAACAATCCGGTAATGACGCCATTTTCATCAATATCCATTCGATTGGCAGCTGGTACTTTCGGCAATCCCGGCATGGTCATAATATTACTGGTCTGGCAGACAATAAAGCCGGCACCCGTGCAGACACGAACATCCTGTACTGTAACGGTAAATCCGCTGGGTGCACCTAACAAAGTCGGATCGTCAGACAAGGAATACTGTGTCTTGGCTACGCAAATCGGCATCTTATCCAAACCAAACTTTTCTAATTCTTTAATTTGTTTTTGTGCATTTTTTTCAAAAATGACACCGTCGCCACCATAGATTTTCTTGACGATGGTTTCCATCTTCTGCGGAATCGTATCATTCACATCATAAAGCGGCTTATACGATGTTTGCGACTGCTGTAAGAGCTGTACCACTTTTTCGCCCATTTCCAAACCGCCTTTACCACCTTCAGCCCAACAGTTGTTAAGAGCAACTTCTACGCCATACTCTTCACAAAGGCTGCGCAGTGTTGCGATTTCTTCATCCGTATCGCTGCTAAATTTATTGATGCCCACAAGAACCGGTACATCAAACTGCCGCATATTTTCGATATGTTTCGCCAAGTTTGCAAAGCCTTTTTTGAGGGCTTCTACATTTTCTTCTTGTAAATTCTTTTTATCGACACCGCCATGCATTTTGAGAGCACGGACAGTCGCTACAATAACAACTGCATTCGGTTTAATGCCGGCAAAACGACATTTAATGTCCATGAATTTTTCTGCACCGAGATCGGCACCGAATCCGGCTTCTGTAACGGCAATATCTCCCATTTTCATGGCCAGTTTGGTCGCAACGACAGAGTTGCATCCATGTGCAATATTTGCAAAGGGGCCGCCATGTACTAGAGCCGGCGTATGTTCAATCGTTTGCACTAAATTCGGCTTGATAGCATCTTTCATGAGAATCGCCATGGCACCTTCTACGCCGAGCTGACGAGCTGTAACGAGATTGCCATCCAAATCATAGGCAACCGTAATATCACCCATACGTTTTTTCAGATCCATTAAGTCATGGGCCAGGCAAAGGGCTGCCATAATTTCCGACGCAACGGTAATCATAAAATGATCTTCCCGCGGAAAACCACATACCTTACCGCCCATGCCAACTACCAAATTGCGCAGAGCGCGGTCATTCATATCCATAACGCGTTTCCAAACAATACGGCGCACATCAATGCGCAATGCATTCCCTTGATGTACATGGTTGTCAATCGCTGCAGCCAGCAAGTTGTTGGCTGCCGTAATGGCATGCATATCGCCGGTAAAATGAAGGTTGATGTCTTCCATCGGCAGGACTTGGGAATAGCCGCCGCCGGCTGCACCGCCTTTGATACCGAATACCGGGCCCAGCGACGGTTCACGGAGCGCGACGACCGTTTTATGTCCCATTTGGTTCAAAGCCTGTGCCAAGCCAATTGTCGTCAGCGTCTTGCCTTCGCCGGCCGGCGTCGGTGTAATGGCCGTCACCAAGACGAGTTTGCCGTCTTTTTGCTTAGAAAGCCGTTTAATCGCGTCAAATGAAATTTTCGCTTTATATTTACCGTATAATTCCAAATCATCTTCAGAAAGACCGACTTGTTCCGCAATCTTTACAATCGGTTCCAGTGTTGTTTGCTGTGCAATCTCAATATCGCTTAATACCTTTGCCATGAATTGCTTCACTCCTTATTTTGTCCATAAAAAAACACCGACATTCTGGAAATTGCCCAGACGGTCGGCTTGGTATCTATCATGCTCCCCGTGGTATACTCCACTTCCGTCAGTCACATGATTACGGTTTTATTATACAAGACCTGCCAATGTTCTGTCAATGCAAAACCGCCGTCTTGTCGAAAGGAAGCAATTTTTATATAATAGACAGTGTGTTTATATTTTGATGAGAGGTGACTATGCCATGAATTTTGATGAAGAAGCCATGAAAGTACGCCGTGGCAAACAAGGTATCCTGGAAACGATGCCGCGGGCGGTTCTCAAGACCCACGATGATCTGAGTACCCTATATACTCCCGGTGTCGCGCAGCCGTGCCGAGTAATTGCCAAAGACAAGGATTTGTCATTTGATCTGACTTGCCGTGGCAATATGATTGCTGTCATATCGGACGGTACCCGCGTCTTGGGACTAGGAGATATTGGTCCGGAAGCTGCCATGCCCGTCATGGAAGGTAAATCGATTCTCTTTAAAATTTTTGGAGGCGTCAATGCCGTTCCTATTTGTTTGGATACCAAAGACCCGAAACAATTTATCGAAACGGTCAAATTGCTGCAGCCTTCTTTTGCCGGTATCAATTTAGAAGATATTGCATCCCCAAAATGCTATGAAATCGAAACTACCTTAAAAAAAGAAATGGATATTCCTGTCTTTCATGATGACCAACACGGTACCGCCATTGCCGCTCTCGCCGGTGTTATCGGGGCTTTTCGTCATGTCCATAAAGACTTGAAAACCGCTAAAATCGTTATCAATGGAGCTGGTGCAGCCGGTGCTTCTATCGGTCGTCTTCTCGTTCGGGCCGGCGCATCCAATGTAACCATGGTTGATAAAGCAGGCATTCTCTATGAAGGCATGTATGGACTGAACCCAGTACAAGCTGAATTAGCATCCTTAACCAATAAAACGAAACAGCATGGCACCCTGGCTGATGCCGTACAAGGCGCAGATTTGCTGTTAGGCGTATCGGGGCCGCATTTGTTCACCAAAGACATCATTGCGTCTATGAATACAGATGCCGTAGTCTTTGCCATGGCCAATCCGATTCCAGAAACGGATTATCAGTCGGCTAAAGCAGCCGGTGCCAGAGTTGTCGGTACAGGCCGTTCCGATTCACCGAACCAAATCAACAACGTCATGGTGTTCCCCGGCATTTTCCGCGGTGCCCTGGCCGTTCGCGCCCGCAGCATCAACGAAGACATGAAGCTCGCCGCTTCGCATGCCATTGCCTCTCTCATCAAAGACGACGAATTGACCGATGAATACGTCATTCCCGACTCCTTTGACAAACGCGTTGCCCCGGCAGTCGCTGCAGCGGTTGCCAAAGCCGCCATGGACAGCGGCACAGCCCGCATCACCGTAGATCCGGAAACCATACGGAAAGAAGCCGCCGCACAGATTGACAGCCTGCATCATCTGCTGGACCAATTACACGGCTGATGCTGTCGGCCCGCATAAAAGATTTCATCACCATGCTCCATCTATTTCTTATTAGGGTATCGTTGGAAATGGATAGGCTAGACACATAACGCCAGCACTATAAACTAAACATTACATGCTAATGGGACTGTAACAACATGAGCGTTTTTAGTTCATTTGTTACAGTCCTTTTACTATAGTTACGTGTATAGTTTGGAGTATTATCCTTCAAACTTCAAACTAAAACCGTTTAAAGGAAGCGCATGATACACGACAGCAAAAATCGGTATGTCACAACTCCTTTTTCATGCCGACTTCTCCTGCGTATGCGGCACGTACGGATAGAGGATGACGCGGCCTTCGACATACTCAGCAATATACACGTCGCGCAGCGTATAACCCTGCCGCGCGATTTCACTGCCCAGCCACGCCGCATTTCTGCCAATCAATTCCAACACGTCTTCGTCTATTTGTCCGTCCAAGACAAGGGGAAACCGAATATTTTGTTCCCCATATTGGACGACAGTCAGCTGTCCGTTTTGTTCCAGCACGGCCCTCTTCACGTCCTGCACGCGGTAGACACCGGCTGTGCGCAGCTTGAGATGCAGCTCATAGGCCTGCACGCCGTAGCGCATGCAGGCTTCTACCCGAACGACGCCTTTTTCAATTAAAATGACCGGCTTGCCGTCAATCCATATTTTAGCCTGACGGGAGTTCATTTTCAAAAACTTCAGCAGCATAATCAGCAGCGTCCAGCTAACCAAAATCAGCAGAAATTGGACAATGCCGACAGCATCATTATAAATCACGCCGCCAATAATGCCGCCCAGTACGTAGTTCTGCACTTGGTCCGTAGCGGACGTAGGCGCCAGGTTGCCTTTGCCCAGCAGATTAATCTGCAAAATGAGCGCTACCAGCCCCAGGCCGAGTTTGGCAAAGATCAGGGCATAATACATCAGCATGGCCTCATCTCCCTTCTTCTTTGTCAACGATCTTGATATCTTGATGAATCAAGTAAATCCGCTCCAGCCGATACGCCGCAAAATCAGAGGCAAAATCTACTTTATAAAACGAATCTCTGTATTTGACAATCATGCCCTGCTTCAGCTGCCGAGAATTGACGGCCACGGCTTCTTTGGGAACGCGCAGCGTCTCGCTGACAGCCTGCACAAACACGACCATACGGGAATTGGCTTCCATCGTATCCTGGTCCCGCGCATAATCATCCCAGCGGATGCCAAAGAAAAAAATAACCACCAGTACGAGAATAATACATAAATCACGGTATTTCGTCATGAGGCGGTTTTCCAAATACTTGACGCCGGCAACAAACAGCCCTACTAGAATCAAAAACGAAAGGGCATACTGCACCATGTTATTGATATGTGCCTGATTTTCAATAAAAGCATACGTATAAAATGACATACGCGTCTCCTTTATACTTCATCCCATTATCTGTTACATTTAGTATAGCAAAAACCGGCGTCATACTGCTAGTATGCAAACGTATATATCGTAAAAAGACACCACAAAAAGGGACTGCAACAACATGAGAATTGTTAGTCCATTGCGTTACAGTCCCTTGACTATACACTTTTAAGTGCAGCGTTTACAGCATTACGATTCATTTTCTTCAAACTAAACCCTTTTAAGGAAAGAGCATGATGCATCATAGCAAAATTATGTTACAATCCTTACGGAAATTTTCATATCTAATCCATCGTCATGACGTTTTCTGCTTCAAATCCCACAGGCCCGCCAATGACGATGCGGCGAAGCTGTCCGTCTTCGACGTGGGCCATAATATCAATCGTACCGCCGGGCTGATGTATCGTACAGGATACGTCTTTTTTGCCCATACAAGCCAACGCCGCGGCGACTGCTGCCGAACCGGAACCACAGCTATTTTCCCAATATAACGTATCCGTTGCCGTCACATATACAGCCGGAATCATCTGAAGCTGTTTTGGTGAAAACAAGATGAGTCCATAGGCTTCCAACATTTCATCGGATACATAGTCTTGTACGGTTTGCCAAAACATCTGTTTATCGGCCAATGCTATATCATCGACAAAATGGACAAAATGAACGATTCCCGGCAAATCAACCCGAAAGAAACGACTCGGCAATCCACCTACATCCATCAACACCGCTTCGACGGCAAGGGGAAGAGGCATTTCGATATACGCATCATACAGATTATCTTCTCGCTGTACGGCATGGGCCTGCAGCACATGGTCACAGCCGGAACAGGAAACAGCATAATCGCCTTCTTTTTTACCAGAACACATCAAGGCATAGGCGGCCGCAGCCCGTGAGGCATTGCCGCAAAATTCGCCGCCCATCATGTCCACACGAATCGGTTCATCCTGCGCCATCGTCAAATATCCTACTTGTTCAGCGCCGATGCAATCCGAAGACAGCAACGTCGCCGCTAATGTACTGCGCTGTGCCGGAGCTATCGGATTTAGTACAAAAATGGTCGTATTCCCACTGGGATCTGCTTTGATATATCGTATGTCCATGAAAGGGCCTCCCTTACTTTATCACAATAAAGTTTTCTTCGTATCATCATAGCATCAACCCTGCAGCCAGTCAACAAATCGCATAAAAAAGGGGCATATCGCATCAAGCGACAGCCCCCTCGTACAGTATTTACTTAGAATAAGAAGTTGAGTTCAACGTCTGTGAATTCGTTCGGGTCTTTAGCATTGCCTTTGGCACTGGTACCAAAAGACTGAGCAGCCGTCAAGATGACGTTTTTAGCCAACGTGTAATCTACACCTACGCCCCAAGAACGTACACCATCGAGGACGCTGTTGTCACGCCAAGAGTTAGTTGCACCACCGAGCAAGGAACCTTTATCGGTATCCAAGTATTCAACCCATGCGTCCCAAGATCCTTTGACGTTTTCATCAGCACCGCCATAGGTCAGTTTGCCAATCCAAACATCTTTTTTGTCGCTGTCGTTGCGCAGGCTGACGCGTTCATAGTTAGCTAATGCATTCCATTTGGAACCCATATTGACAGAAGCATATGCACCCCAGAGGTCATCTGCATTCGTTGTTGTTGTGCTATCTGCTTTATTAAAAGAGTTGTAATATACGCCTACAGCAGAGCCGTTACCGAAGAAGCCTTCTAATTCGCCATAACCCGTTTTAGCTGCCAAAAGGTCATCGCCTTCTTTAAATTTACCATAACCAGCTGTTACAGCAAATTTATCTGTAGCATATTTCATTTCAGCACGGTCAAATACATCGCCATACTGGAAGCCATAGGCATTGTCGCCGCCAAGTACGTATGTATCTGTACGGCCTACGCTGGCTGTGAGATGTGCGCCAAGCTGCGTATCAATTTTTGCATCATCCGTAAATACTTTATTGCCATCAGACGCTTTATCATTATCGCCAAAATTCATATCGTTCGTGCTAATACCATAGGTTACGGTCGTGCGGTCGTTAACCTGTGCATTGCCGCGAAGACGAACACGATAATCCCAAGCATTGTCATTTTTATAATCAGCATTATCGCTCTGGTGCTGATAACGGATACGTGCATCACCAGTCAATTTTACATTGCCGACTTTATTTTCCAATGCTGCGACGCGAACGCCGAGGTTGTTGAGTTCTGCAGCGTATTCATCAGCGAGTTTGTTGATGAGTGCGCGCTGTTCAACGGAAGCTTTGTCCATGTGAGCCATGGCTTTTGCTACCATTTCAGCGGCTTCGTAACGAGTGATGTTGCGTTCGCCCTGGAAGTAAGAACCGTCAACGCCCTGGATAATGCCAGCGTCAGCGAGTTCTACAACGGATTTGTATGCCCAGCTGTCGGACGGTACATCAACAAACGGATTGGCTGCAAATGCGCAAGTTGCGCCTACGGCCATGGTTGCAACGAGTGCTGCTAATACTTTTGATTTCATGGTAAGAATACCCCTTTCAATGATAATATATATTCCTTTCTCAGCGCAGTGTATGGGTATCATTCTCACCAAGTTCATTGACGAGTGTGCCTAGTTTCCTCTCTTTTACTAAAGGATTGATGTCATACCCATGCGATACTTAAAAGAAAGTATGTGCAAAATTAACTTTTTTACACCACGAAAATTATATCGTATGTATATCGGTTTTGTCAAGTTAATTGAGTTAATTTATCATTACAATAAGTTATCGTTTTCATTTATTTCTGTATAGACCATAAAAAATAATGATTGAAAGAGGAGCTCTTCAAGAATTTTCAATACATACAACACAAAAAGGACACATCGCATTATGCGACATGTCCTTTTTCCTAATGGTACCTGTCCTTATACATTCAAATCCTGTACCGATTTGAAACGATTCGAAGACGGATTGGTTTCCGGCGTCAAATTTTTCATCTTACCCAAGAGATCGGATTTATCAGAGAAATACGTATGCAGTATCCATTCTGCTGTTTCCGACAATGGTTCATCTAAGAAATCGTTGTACAATTCATCAATTTCCTTATTTTGCCAACTTGCCTTTACTTCCGTTTCTTCATCTGATTTGTACAATGAAGCGATACGCGCTTCTTGTACTTTTTTAACTTGCGGCAGTTTTACTTTCGGTTGTCCGCCGCCGCCAATACACCCGCCCGGGCAGGCCATAACTTCGATAAATGAATAATTTTCAAAATCTTCATTTTTAATCAGTTCATCAATAAACTTACGAGCATTTCCCAACCCGCTGATAGCCGCAACGTGAATCACAAAATGACCAAATACAACAGTTGCTTTTTTTACGCCTTCCAAACCACGTACCGGTTCAAATGGGATAAAGTCTTTCGGTGCCGGACGCCCTGTAAACATATGGTATGCCGTACGGATAGCCGCTTCCATAACGCCGCCGGAATTACCAAAAATCTTGCCGCCGCCGGACGATTCGCCAAAGGCACGATCAAATCCACTGTCTTCTAAATTGGTAAAATCAAGACCTTCTTCTTGAATCCATGCTGCTAATTCACGGGTCGTAATGCAAATATCGGTATCACGCAGTTCCGGTATATCCCAATACATAGAAGAACTATTAAATTCAGGACGACGAATTTCAGCTTTTTTCGCCGTACAGGGGGTAACACACACATTGACTATTTTTTTCGGGTCAATATTATTCTTCTTGGCAAACCATGTTTTGATTACGGGACTCAAAATACTGATAGGGCTCTTCGTTGAAGATAAGTGAGAAATCAATTCCGGATAAAAGGTTTCTACAAATTCTACCCATGCCGGACAGCAGCTGGTAAACTGCGGAATAGGAATTTCTTCTGACTGCAACCGATGCAGTAATTCCGTCGCTTCTTCCATAATCGTCAAGTCAGCGCCAAAGTCCGTATCAAATACATAATCGCCGCCTAACGACCGCAAAGCCGATACCATTTTACCTTCTACAAACGTACCGGGATCCATGCCAAAGGATTCACCCAAGCCGACACGAACAGCCGGAGCGGTTTGAAATACAACAATTTTATTGGGATCCGCAATAGCAGCTTTCACTTTATCTACATCGTTTACTTCTGTAATGGCACCAAATGGACATGCTGACGCACACTGTCCACAATGAACACAAATCGGCATATCCCCTGTACTGGAAAGATTGTAATAATCCATAATCGTTTGCGTATTGGCGCAAGCACGACGGCATAACGTACAGTTTTTGCATTTTGTTTCATCAAATTTCACGGCACAATTGTGTTCATCAATAGGAACTCGACGAGAGAGTTCTTTAAAACGGGACTGGAAATCAGGCATAGTATTCTCCTTTGATAATACATAATAACAATTTGTAGTCTTCTGTCACAAACTTATCTATAGAATAATACAAAACCTTACTAATTTCCATTGCTTTTCAGTAATTTATCTGCTGATTTCGATATGTTTTTTATGCTATTTTGGCATAGGTTTTATTTTTTTTATTTTCCATTTATCTATATAAATATTTTTAAGATTTTATTTCATTTTTTTAATGATTCTATTTTTTCTTTTAGCCGCTTGTTTTCCGTTTCCAGCCGAGCTACTTTCGTTTGCAACTCAGATATGGCCTTTACTATTGCATTTTGTGCCCCCGTACTGCTTGATCCGACAGCCAAACAATCCTGCAGATATTGCACACTGACGGCTGCCGTCGGGTCATTGCTATTAGTCTGTACGCCGGATATATTGCCATGACCGCTAAAGGTGACATCTCCTACAGCAGCCATCGGTACCGTCAACCGATTACCATACAAGTTACCAATAGTCCCGGACAATGCCTGAATATTTTTCGTTTGGACACCATTGGCAGTAAGATTGCCGTCTTTTAGCCCTACCCCCTGAATATAGCCGGGTGCGTACTTACCTTGTGAATTTTTATCCCAAAGTACGTTACTGACAACGCCATTTACGGTCGTTATATCGGAATCAGTAACACCATTATGCATCGTAACAACCCGGCTGTATGTATTTCCGTCTGCATTACTGCCATACGATACGGAACTGAATTCATAGTTAGATACAGTATCTTGATTTTGGGGATTGCGTACCGTATCAGCCTGTACAGAAACCATACTTACCATCATAATCATTGCAGCTAAACTAACAGAAAATCGTTTCATATATTATCGTCCTTTCTATCATCTATTATGAATTTTATCCATTATAGTCCAAAAAAAAGAGGACGGTACATCCTCTTTTTTGACACTACTTATTTATTGGTAATTTTGCCAATATGTTTTAATTCAATAGAAATGGTGCCGTCCGGGTTGTTGATAAACTGGATATAATCCGTGTTTTCTACGTACTCCGACGGGAAGGTAATTTCTATGCCCGTATCGGTCTTAATTTTATGGCTGCGTCCGGTTCGTTGGGCAAATTCTTTTTGAATAGCTACATCATCAGGCATTTTAGCTTCCTGCAGCTGTTCTTTAAATTCCTGCTGCATCGCCTGTGAATGGGCAAAAATATCCTTTCCTAGTTCCTGCGGTGAAAAAGTATCGGCTGTTTCTGCATTTTCAGCCAAGTAATTTTTTGCTTTCGACAAGGCTTCTACGGTACTGCTGCCATGATCTTCTGCTACTTTTGCCGCGATTTTACTGACAATTTTCACAGCGTCTTTAGCTGAAATGACGGCGGTGCATTGCAGTAATTTATCAGGAAGTATATAGACATCTTCGCCGTTCATCTGCCGTTTCGTATCGACAAAGCGAATCATATAGTCCTGGCATCGTATCAATGCATACGCTTCTACTTTTTGAGACGTACTCGGCAAAATAGCATGGTGTTTAATGAGTTTATTGTATACCGCGCCGTCTTCATCCATAATCTGATGAGTATATGCTGTCTTATTGTTCAGCAGCAATATGCCTATCTGCCGCTTATCTTCTTCATCCTGAAAATCGACAATCAGCAAATCCAGCGATTCCGGTACATCACAGTGTGCCAATATATCAAACAACGACCGTGCAGTCTGCGCCGCAAAATCAGCAAAGGAAATATCTTCACTGAGAAGCTGCTGCAGCAGCACCTGATACTGACTTGTCGCATAAAATGCGCCGCTCTGCTGACTGGCATCGGCCAATATACGGGTAATACGTTTGTCTACATATTCATAAACAATATCGCTGGAAAAATCTAATTCTTTCTGTGACAAAATGCACATATTGGTATTAAAGTCCAAAATATGCAGTATTGCTTTCTGTATCATCATATGCTACTCATTCCTTTATGCTTTATGTAATTCAAACACACTGACTTCGCGCGAACAAAATACCCGCAGCGGCAGCCAATGGCCAGTCCCGCGGTTGACATAGCCGACAAACTCGCCCTGACGGAACAGTCCCCGCAGATATTTAAAGCCAACAGCTTCTACAATAGGGCCGATCGGCGCAAACTGTGCGCCATGGGTATGACCGCAAAGGGTAAGGGGAATGTGATGAGCAAAGCCTTCATCAATACATGCCGAATGATGCGCCAGCATAATAACAAAAGCATTCTTAGGAATCCCATCCAACGCCTTTTGCACGAACGATTCTCGTTCGGCTGCAAATGCAGCTTCTCCTTTGGCAAAGCTGTAATCGACGCCGGCAATATAAAACGGTCTGTCGTCATGGCCCGTACAATGCATCAAACCGTCTCCCCGACCGGGACTGGCTTGTATATGCGAATTACGAAGAATACGAACAGGCGTCTCTTTTAACATATCGCGAATAGCCGGTAAATTACGATAATATTCATGGTTGCCGTAACAAAAATCAATACCATCAGGAAAACGGGACGCGTTGCTTTCAATAACATGCTGACACGCCGACAATAGTGACAATTCATCAATCAAATCGCCAGTTACTTCCAATCGCTGTACGCCTTGCGCCACTAACGCATCTATGGCTTCCTGCAAGCGTTCCGGGCTAAAAAATAAGCCCATATGAACATCTGAAATTTGTCCGATTTTATATCCTTCCAAATAATCCGGAAGTGTACTATATGAAAGGCGGTGAAGCGATACATCCAGATAGCTTTCCCCTGCGACGTTGCCTAAGGTACTCGTCGCGGCGGCAATCACGGGAATGGCAGCGGCCGCGCCTTTGAGAAACGTGCGACGCGATACTTGTAACTGCGGACGGACTGCCGCGGTCTGTATTCTACGGCCTGTCTGCTCGTACAATCTATGTTTTTTCCGCCAAAAAAAGACGCCAATCGCTCCCAGCAGCAGCACGGG
This sequence comes from uncultured Megasphaera sp., assembly GCA_934202965.1. Lineage (GTDB taxonomy): Bacteria > Bacillota > Negativicutes > Veillonellales > Megasphaeraceae > Megasphaera. The sequence continues at coordinate 45,830 of CAKPYN010000005.1, read as the reverse complement.
AAACGCCAGCCAAAAGATAAACAACCAACTAATTGAAGCAAGCGCACCGTAAAACAACACATCTTTCCACGGACTGCCTATCCATTGGGGAAACAATACACCGTAATACGCCAGTTCGCCTACGGCAACCAGGGTCGCAGCCAGTCCGCCAATAATACCGGCCCATTTGTGGCTCGTCTGCATGATATAGTTCCATAGCATCAGTGAAAAAACAGCCACGCAGGACATGACAATCATAAAATTGATAAAGAAAAGGCCTTTCATTCTACCATAGCAGTGATTTTGCCGTGCGGTCCGGCCCAAGGCACAGACATATACGCTTGTTTAGGCAGCCACTGCCAATCCTCCTTTGTCTGTAATGTGCCGTCTATCAAACAGCCTTCATAAAGAGTCATCTGCCATATTTTATGGGAAAAGACATGTTTTATCGTACCAGTTGGAGCCGGGTCCATGTCAACACGCAGCCCGACAGATGACAACAGCTGCTGCAGTGCCGTTCGTCCAGTTTCGCCGCTGCCGACAACATTGGGAAATTCCCACATCGATGCCAGCAGGCCCTTAGCAGGGCGCCGATGGACGAGCCAGCATCCATGATATGACAACACACAAACGGCAATCTGCTCTGTAGGAATATGCTTTTTAGTAATACGCAAGGGCAGTTCTTTTTCTGTTCCAGCTTGTTTAGCACAACAAAAATCAATCAGCGGGCATGTATCACAACGAGGACTTTTGGGAATACAGACCATCGCACCAAAATCCATTAAGGCTTCATTGAACGGCCCAGACTGCGCTTTGGGCATCTGAGCCTTTGCCAACGCTGTAATTTGCTTTTTTACCGGCGTAGATAAAATATTTCCGGCAATATTATACAAGCGTGCAAATACACGCAGTACATTGCCGTCAACAGCCACTTCCGGTTCACCATATGCCATGCTCAATATCGCCCCGGCCGTATACTCGCCAATGCCTTTCAGCGATAAGATTTCTTTTTTCGTATCCGGCACACGTCCTCCGTAGGATTTGACAACTTCCTGTACCGCTTCATGCAGATTGCGTGCTCGGGAATAATAGCCCAATCCCTGCCACTGTCGCAGTACATCATCTGGGCTAGCCGCCGCTAAAGACTGCATCGTAGAAAATTGCGTCATCCAACTATCATAATAGGGTTTAACAGCTTCCACTTTCGTCTGCTGCAGCATAATTTCTGATACCCATACTTTATAGGGATTGCGGGGAAACTCGCCCCGCCAAGGCAAATCCCGCTGATGAGTCCGGTACCATGCCAGCAGCACCGGTGCCCAGTACCTTTTGCTTGCTTGTTTCGTTTCGCTCATCATGCTGCCTCTTTCTTATACGCCGCGCTGATTCGGGTCCCAAATATATTTGTGCAGCTGCAGCTGCAGTTTCCATGACGTAAGCCGATGGGTTTTCATAAACTCGACAATCTGCGCCGCTTCTATCTGTCCATATACCGGGCCAACATAGATCGGACAAGCCGGCCGGTACGTACGGCAGACATCCCAAGCCTGCTGCAAATCAGCCGTACTTCCGACAACAAATTTCAGCACATCCTGGGGCCGCAGGGCGGAAAAGTTTTTCGCCAGCATGCGGTCTGCCATCTGCGACGACACGCTTTTATAATCTACCGTAAACCAAACATGAGGATACGCAAAATACGGCGTAATATCCATACTGCCGTTCGTTTCAATATTCACACTATGACCCTGCAATTTTTGAAGCAGTGTATGGATATCCTGGCACAGCGGTTCGCCGCCTGTTACGGTCACATGCGGATAGGATACACGACACACGATATCTTCAACAGCCATTGGCCGCCCTTCCGCAAAGGCATAGGTCGTATCGCAGTACGAACAGCGCAGATTACACCCACAAAGGCGGATAAACGTCGCCAACTGCCCTGCCGTCTTACCTTCGCCGTCAATACTGTCAAAAATTTCATTCACCAGCAACTTATCGTTCATATACAGCTACATTCCCTTCACTTTCCTGTACCTGTACCTTGACACAATAGGGTACATTGTCACAAATCCATTTGGCAATATTTTCAGCCGTTGGATTAAACGGAAATACGTCATTCAAATTTTGGTGATCCATTTTTGTCTGAACAATTTCCTTTATTTGTTTGAAATCAATGACCATACCATTCGCATTCAACGTTTCAGCCTGGCACGTCACATAAATAATCCAATTATGTCCATGCAAATGCTGGCATTTGCTCTCATAATCCAATGTCAAATGATGGGCAGCTGATACTTCCAATCGTTTTGTTACGGTATACATCAAAAACTCCTCCTATATCTTAATTACTATATAATAGTACGCCTATTATCCTATTTGTCGGCTTCAATTGATTCCTTTTCTATGGGAATTCCGGCCATAATTATCCTATGCTGCTATTTTTTTACCACGCCTTCAATACAGCATGCGTATCCATTCTAATGCCTTTTTACTGCCTTGTCTACAAAAAATACCCCCTATATGCTACAATAGATACAGGCATCACAAAGGAGCATCTACTATGGAACAACAGCCATTAGCACATATTCTTGAATACAACTTGGATATTGGCAAAACCAAACCCGATACCGTACATCGTGACGAAACGTATTGTCCTTTTTGCGATGTAGCCCATCTCAAAAACGTGATGGAAACGAGAGAGCATATGATTTGGCTGAAAAACGCCTATCCTGTACTGCGCGACTCTTGGCAGACACTCATCATTGAAACGGACGACTGCGACGGCGATTTTTCAACCTATGACCCGGCATATGCAGTACAGCTGATTCGTTTTGGCCTAGAAAAATGGCAGCAAGTCAAGGATATGCACAAATTCAAATCGGTCGTATTTTACCGCAATCACGGCTACATGTCCGGCGGCACGATTCACCACCCCCATTCCCAAATTGTCGGTTTTAAAGACTACGATTATCACGAAGATATTCAATTATATCATTTTGTCGGTACGCCTATTTTACAAGAAGAAGGCATAGAAATCAACTTATCCCAGCGGCCGATTATTGGTTTTTACGAAGTCAATCTTATGTTAAGTGATATGAAAAAATTACCTGTCTTTGTCAATTACATGCAAAAGACAGCTTCGTATTTCATGAATGATTTCATTAAACATAACGACAGTTATAATATTTTCTTCTACGATTTTCCTGAAAATGATACTATATACGTTAAAATCATTCCCCGCTTCCTGACGAATCCGCTTTTTGTCGGATACATGATTCCTCAAATATCCAATCCCAAACATCGGGATTTATTCATTCAAAAACTTCAAAAAAAATTGAAACAGCCCGTTTGATTCGGACTGATATGTATGTAGCCTGCAGGAAACTCACCTTCCTGTAACCGAAATACTACTTATACACGAAAGGATTGTTTTATGCGTTTATTTGCAATCGGAGATTTACATTTATCCGGTCATCCTCCCAAAAAACCAATGGAAATTTTTGGGGCGCGCTGGAAAAATCATTGGCAGCGTATTCAGGACGACTGGAAAAGCCGGGTAACAGATGAAGATATTGTTCTCATCGCCGGTGATACCTCTTGGGCTATGCACCTGAAAGACGCCCAAGGAGACCTAGACGAAATTAGAGCCCTGCCGGGACAAAAAATAATCATCCGCGGCAACCACGATTATTGGTGGGAAAGTGCCGGCAAACTCAACCGCATGGACGCTGCCAACAACATGCACTATCTCTACGGCTCGACGACCGTCATTGACAACGGGCGCATTGCCATCTGCGGCACCCACGGCTGGGTCTGCCCCGGCGACATTCATTACAAAGAAGAACGGGACGCCAAGCCATACCGCCGCGAACTCCTGCGTGTCGAACGCACGCTGCAGGAAGCAGAAAAACTAGGCTGCCAGCATACCATCCTTCTGCTTCACTACCCGCCTGTCTGCGATTTAACCAAACCAAGCGGCTTTACAGAACTCCTAGAAAAATATCATGTTCCCCTTTGCGTCTTTGGCCATCTGCACGGCATGCAGCCTAATACCATGTTCCCCAGATACTACAACGGAACCTTACTGCAGCTCGTTTCAGCAGATTATCGGGACTGCAAACTACTGGAAATCACATTTAACAACACAAAGGAATCATTATGAGCCAAATAGCAAAAAAACATCTCCTCGCCGGCATTATCTTCGGCGATACCGAAACCGGTGAATACATCTACCTTCCCGGCGGTGAAGTCGGCACAGACCACCCGCTCTGCGTATTTGAACACGACGGCACCAAAGAAGACGTCGATTTAGACCAAGCGGGCTACCTCGTAGACCACTTAACACTAAAAAAATGCTGCCATCCTACGTTAGGGAAGCGGTCGTTTTAGACAACAAACAAAATATACCGCTAGTACAGCACAAAAGGGGCTTATCGCTTTATGCGATAGCCCCTTTCACTGTATTGTAAAAATGCCGCATCCTACTCTATAAGAAGATACCTGCCCTATGTATGCGTATTCATCAAATTCTAATCGTATTCTCATTTGATTTTAATCTTCCTATGCTATACTATGCCCATATAGTGCCGGCACGATAAATATGATACAATACAAGGAGAAACGCGACGATGAAGACCCTCAAGATTAACCGAATGAATGATTTTTATTTCAAGTATCTGCTGGGCAGTGAACAACGCAAGCATTTGACGATTCAGTTTTTAAATGATGTACTGTATGAAAATGAAGAAATGCAGATTAACATAGAAGTTCAAGTGTTGAGGCATTCTACAGGTTTATATATTTTTAATTGTATGAAATTTCTCATACATGACGAATCGTACCGCCTATTACGGGCGTGCCGACCGGTCGAAAATCGGATACGAAGTTTGCTGATGACGGAATCAAGCGGCGTCTGAGCGAAGCGAATTTGCCGCGCCGTCATTAGCAAACGCAGTAAGGCTCGCCCGTTCTAGGCGGCGACTTCTTTCTTTTTGATGCTTTTTCTTTCTGGTCGCACAGAAAGAAAAAGCATATAAGAGATGTAAACAGCATGTTTATGGAGTCATAGGATCATATTAGAAAACTGACGCCTAGTCTTCTAACTGTGATGAGAAAGAAATGGAGGTGTTGACCATGAATAATACAATCATGAAAGACGTAGCCAAAGCAGAAAATGCCTTTACAAGTGATGAAACCATGCGCTATAAATACATGCTGCGGGAAAAAGCCATCCGTGATTACTATTCAGGATTGGATGAGGCTAAACAAGCAGGCATAGAGACAGGCATAGCGCAAGGTGTGCAGCAGGAAAAAATAGCAAATATCCTAGGCATGCTGCGGGAAGGAATCGATATTTCTGTAATAGCTACGATTACGTCTTGTTCGGAAGCAGAGATTCAACAAATAGCCCATGAACAATCCCAGTCGTAATTATAAATACAAAACCCCATGAAACAATTCAAACGGATTACTCCACGGGGTTTTCTGTGTATATGCAATATTCTTATGACGTACCTGTCAAAGCTATCTGCTATCCTTTAAATTATCTATTTCCAAAAATCAAAAGAAGATAAATTATTGTCTTATTTTGTCGTTTTTAACCTTCCAAATATTTCAAAATAAATCCATCCTTGGCAACACCGTAAATCTCTACGATTTTTATTTATTGTTATATTATAGCAGGCCTATTTCAAAAGAAACGACTTTATGGGTGTTTTTTGAAATATCAAATATAATATAATTTATTCCATTGGTGTATATTAATTCTTTTTGACCCAGAAGATTCTGATTTATTTTTTGCGGTTCACCGTAGAATTTTTTTATAGACGATTCCTTAGTACCTATTTTTATTCCTCCTTGATCTATCAAGGGACTAACAATCGGTGATGTTTTGCCATTAAAAACTCGAATACTCCAAACTTTATATTGCCGAGTTATGATAACACCGTGTTCAAAAGTTATTTGTTCAATTCTTAAATTTCCCTGTCTCACTGGTCCGCTAGAATCCAACGCTTTTCCAAGTAAATACTCTGCACTTAAAATATCAAGGTACTCACCTAAATTTAACGATACAAATGAAAGTGTAGGAAGATGATGATTAATTGGTATCCCTTTTGTTATGATTATTGTTTTAGCCCCAGTTTTATCAATTGCCGCTGCCCTTGTTAGCAAATTAGGAGTTGTTATAGAGATCAATAGAAAAAATATTAAAAAAATTTTTTGTTTATAAAAACGCATAATATTAGTTTCTCCTTTCTCATTTAAATATATCAGTAAACATTTCTATAGTCCCTTTACTTTTATCATAATTTTTTTATGTGCATACCGCCGCCATGTCTACCTCTTGGATTGTATCTATCCATACAATCACTCCTATCTTATTACTATCCGCTTATACATAGTATATTTTTTTAACCAAAGGATACTGCTGCATCAAGATTTCCAATTGTTTTTTTGCAACCAACTGGACCTGACTTATTTTTGCACGCCATTTTGTTGGCGTCGTAAAATCATTTGCATTAGTAATCACTACACCGCTAAAGCGTTTATGCGGATATAGCCCTTCATAAAATTTTACCGCACTTGTTACTGCTTCCAGGCCTCTAGCTCCCATATTCTTATCAGATGCAGTCTGTTTGCATTGTATAAGTAAATTTTCTTCGCCTTCCTGCTGTGCCCAAGCAATCACATCTACGCCATTATCATAAGAATCCTTTGTTTTTTCTGCTGTATAGCCTGGTATCTGATTGTATAAATCACAAATAATTTTTTCAAAAACAACGCCTTCAATATTCTGCATATCTTCTATCGACCAATATGCTTTAGGTTCTGTCTTTTCCTTATCAGCTTCCACCGTGTTTTGCATAATATCATTAAACATGCGCGTGCCATCCTGTTCCGAATCGCCTGTCGGATACAGTACACTTTCACTCAATGCTCGTTTATACGTCAGTAATTGATCTAATTTTTCATCAAACGAAGCTTCTTTGGGATATGCTGCATCATACGCAATAGGTAAATATACATTAACATCCTTAGTTTGACCAATTCGATACACTCTGTCCGTTGCTTGATCTTCTTTAGCAGGATTCCAGCTGCGGCTCAAATGAATAACATTATTGGCCGATGTAATCGTAAATCCCACACCACCTGCTTCTGCTGATAATATTAGTATATTAAATCCTTTAGTTTGATTAAATTGGTCAACGATATCCTGGCGTCGTTCACTGAATAATTCTCCATTAATAGGTGGCAAAATCTGCTTGCAATACTTTTTCTTAATCAACAAATATCGTAGCAACTGCTGCATTTTCCGACTTGTAACAAAAATAAGCACCTTTTCCTGCCGCTTTTGAATATCTTTCAATACATCAAACGTTACCTGCAGTCGTGCAGATGATTGAATAACTGCATCTGCATCCATACTATACAAGGTTTCCCTATTATATGTACTTAAATCCGGACACAACGAAATATCACGCAGCATGCCAATTGTTTTCAGTATTGTATTTTTACTTGCTCCTTTTTGTTTTCTTGCCTCACGAATTACGGTTTCATAGGCGTTCCGTTGTATATCCGGCATAGGTTGTTCTAACGGAATAATTCGTTTCTGCGGCAGTCCTTCCAAATAATCTTTTTTTAATCGTCGCAAAAAAACAGGCTGTAATTGATTCTGTAATTGTTTTCCTAGTTCTTCAAGAGCAGACGCATCCTGTCTTACCTGTTTCAATTTATTAGGATACTGTTCATTAAAAAATTTTAGCTCTCCTAATTTGCCAGGAACAGCAAAATCCATAATACTCCACAAATCAATCCATGAATTTTCTACGGGCGTACCGGTTAAGGCAATACCAAAATCGTATTTCATCGCTTTGACTGCATTGGTAACTGCAATGCCCGGATTTTTAATTTTTTGTGCTTCATCCAATATCATCACTGACCATTGAATTTGCCCCCATGATATATGCCGTTTGCGTAATGTTTCATACGTCGTAAGCACAATTTGATTCATATATTGTTTGGTCAATGATGCATTCACATCAGCCGATTTCAGACGAGCTTCGGTCAAGATTTTCTCATTTTTTCCATATAGAGCCAAAATATTCGTAAATACATGGGAATGTATAAATTTTGCATACTCTTCCTGCCAGTTCTTCAATAATGATACAGGAGCTACAATTAAAACAGGCGGCATATCTCCTTTATAGCACATTTTTAACGCTGCAATAAATGCAAAGGTCTGCATGGTTTTCCCTAATCCCATATCATCGGCTAATAATACGCCTTTCCATCCGTCACTCCATTGCTTCTTAAGCCATTTTATTCCTTCTGCCTGATGAGGATATAACTGTATTTCTTCCTTAAGCCCTAGATTTTCTTTTGCCCACAACGTCCTGTCTACTTTACGCTTACGCACATCTGCCGTATAGCTTAAATCATCAATATTATCTTTAATAATCAGTGCTATTTCTTTTTTAGATTTTTTTTCATCTTCCTTTTCGTTCGATTCTATTTTATAGGCTGTTTTTTCGATATCTATCAGTAATTCCGGCGTAATTGGATACGTCTTATCTTGCATAACAATTGTATTTTGATTTTTTTCTTGAGCAATGTAAACCTTTTGCTGTACTTCTTCTAAATTATCCGGCGTAATAATTAACTGTTCCGTTTTGGTATCCGTATAGGCCGCTGTCCCTTCTTCTGGAAGCCAGGATGCATCGATTAATTTAAGATAAGGAATTGCCTTGCGAATAAATTCTCCCTTTCCAATTACTCGGTCAGAATATGCTGAATCATCTATTTCAAATACAGGAGTATCAAATATTTCCTGTGGAGCTACAGCTATTTGCTGAATCGTTTTTTCATCTACAGCATTATATTTCTTGATTTCAGCTAGCCCTTCACGCACATCCTGTTTAATAACATATTTTTTTCTATTTTCCCTCATGCCTACGGAATAGACTGCATTCACTTGTTTTGTCCTATTCACTTGGCTATACAGTTTTTCTTCTATAATCGGCTGGAACACATCTGACTTTTCTTCCAAAAAAACAGGAATGATGGAATATACATTATCTGCTTTTTTCTGTATTTGAATACTTAATTTATCCGGTACTATAACTTGCAGTGACGTTAGATAGGAATCCATTTGCAGATTTACGTTTTCCGCACATTTTTTTATCTCTGCAAACTGTTCATAATTAAATTGGGACAATTCTGACCGTGTCAGATGTTGAATCTGTTCATTACACATTTCTGTCAACCGTATAATTTTGTATTGTATTTCATTAAACATGAATTGACTCTCGTCTGCAAAATGAATATAAGAACCCATTCTTTTATACTCAGCCTGCAACACATCTTTATCTGTCTTCCATTCTATGTGGTAGCGAAAATTGTTATGCCCCATATCACCGCTGCTTTTCAAATACATTGTATAAGGGAACAGCGGTGGCAGTTGCAATGTTTCACGTTGTTCATAAGTCAATTTAACAGCCTGATCATGGGTCATGCTGTAGCCATTGCCCCATACATCAGCTGCATCGTCCATATACAGTTCTTCCAACATATCCTTCATGCAGTGCCACTGACTGCTAGCTATATCTTTTTCCGGCGGCGCAAAAACATATCCCAACGCCGTCACTTGCCACCATGTATCGTTCATCCTTGATTCGTCCTTTTCATCAAATACCACAATAGTTTTGCAGCCACTTTTTCATCCGATCTTTCCATTTTGCATGCGGATCATGTGTAAGCCCATCATACTGGGTTCCAATCGTTTCACATCCACCATGTCCAGTAATATCACTGTATTCTATCGTCTTTCTCGTATGAAAATCATTCCGCTTTATAGGACTATTTTCCTCTTTCCAAACCCTTATTTTTGTATTATGGCTTCCTTCACAACAGATATACTTGCCGATAGCAAATACAAATAAACTTTTATTCGCTTGGCCGCTCCCCTTTAATGTGCCATACATTAAATGATCTAGTTTTTCATCTACATTTTCTCGTTTTAAGGCTCTTGCTTTCCAAACCGCATCCGGTCCTAATATAGGCCATGTGTCGTCCATATATTTTACATAGTTACTCCAGAAATCCTTTCTTGGTTCCCACATAGACCTATCTGCCGTCGCATCAAAAATAGAAAAAAACAGTTCAAAATCTACACGACACAACCATTTTTTATAAATAGCAAGAGCCCGGCTATCTACTTGCAGCCATTTACTGTTATTTGCCCGTGGATCTCCCAATTCCCGCTGTAAAATTTGTATCAATTGTTCCTGCTGTTGTCCGTTTCTGCTTTTATCTACAGCAAAAATAAGCGAAGATGCTACATAACGTATTAAGTTTTTATATAAATATATTCTTTTCCCTTTCTGCCACAACACGGCTTTTTGTGTCTCCCGTAGCCGTTCTAATTTATCAGCTGCAGGTACAGCAGGAGAAGCAAACAGCTCTTGAATCGCCTTTGTTACGTACTTGCTTGTCCATAATGGTACGGGGAATATAATCTGTCTTAAATACTCTTGAATTCCTTTCGTTAAATGCTCGGCAAATACATGCACTCCATTCTCGTCCAATAAAAAGGCTGCTTTTTGTAAACTGGGAAAACGGGTTGCAAAATTAGAATGTTCCTGAAGACAATAGCATATCCGTTCTCTTAATAATATAGTCAAATTATTCTTTCCCTGATAATTTCTAAAGTACATAAACAAAGCCTTCCGACAAGAAGAACTTTTCTGCCAATCAATTTGATCCAATACCCAGGCATGCATGCCTTCTATTTCTGCAGCATACATATAAATAGCCAGCAGCATTCTTCGTTCTTTCCTAGTAAATTCGTCATTGCGCTGACCAACAAATTTTTCTTTCGCTTTCTGAAACAATTTTCCCGCATCAAATGGGTTCACAGGCTTTATATCCTTATTGGATACTTTTTCCAATACTTTTTTCCGCAGTTCTTCCGTTTTTTTAGGCTTCACCGGTACATAGCCTCGCTTATTAGCCAATGCCATCTCCATGTTTGCCGTTTGTAATTTTTGCACATATTTTTCTAACGAAATCATATTTCGTCACCTTCATTCTTTTCCTGATGTAGTCGGTGGCATCATCGTCACCCGAATATCAATGCGCCGATTAGCTGCCCGCCCTTCTTCCGAATTTTCATCATAGGGATCGTCTGTAATCGGGCGCGTTTCAGCATATCCGGAACAAGAAAAAACAGGCTGATCATTGGCATTAACTATCGTATTTAAAGCCTCTTGGTCCATTCTCATGAGGTTCCACGTATTAATAGCCCGCTGCGTAGAAAGCTCCCAGTTGGAATGAAATTCCGGCGTTTCAATGGGTACATTATCCGTATGGCCTTCAATAAATACTGTTTCTACAGCGTGGGCATATTTTTCTTCTGTCAGCGTTTCATACAAAACCTGGCTTAAGCTGTTCACTGCATATTGTCCTTCCGGTTTGATAACAGCTTCCCCCTGCGCAAATAACACACTTTCAGGAATGCGCAGTACGCCTTGTTTTTTATCAATCGTTACTTTTACACCTCGATTCGCCATGTCCTGCTGCATATTTTTCAATAATTCATTGCGTTTTTCTGTATTGCCTGTATATTGATTCGTTACTTCTCCTAAATTAAGCATAAAATAAGACAATGCTAAAATAAAGATAGCCAATAAGCCGGCCATCAAATCACTGATTGACAGCGTAAAAGCATCGCCGTCTGCCCCTTCCGGCTCTTTTTGCAATCGTATTTTCCGCATATGCTAACCCCTATCTTCTCTGTGTATATTGCTTAGTGCCCGTTAAATTGCGCTTCAATTCTTCTATCGCATCCGCTAAATCTTCTACAGATTCCACTAAGTTGTCATTTAACGTACCAACCATTCCTACTGTATGTTCTACACTTTCATCAAATGCTTTCAAATTATCTTCTAATCCTCTGCCCACTATAGCCGTATAATCATTCGTATTTTTAAGTAAAATAGCAAACGTTTCCTGCAGTGCCTTATCCACATTGCCAAAATTCGTTTCATACGCTTTCCAAGCCGTTTCCATTTGCTGAATTGCCTCTTGAATATAAGCTATCGTAGCTGTCTGCTTTTCTACCGATGCATTGACAAGAGCTGAACTGCTTCCTACGTGCTGATTAAACGCTGTTGTCGCATCAATAACCTGTGTCAGTCTCCCAGATACGTCCTGAGCTGCCTGCTGCATAGGCTTGGCTGCATCCGTAAATTTATCGGCTGTCATACCGGCTTGTGTAATAAGGCCTTGAGATGCCTGCATAGTACCTGTCAATTCTTCCAATTCCTGCTTCATGACCAGCGTTAAATTTTCAACTGTTGCCGCCGCTTCTTTCATAGTATGGGCTACATGCTGACTACTTTCCTGACTGACTGTAGTAATAGCCTGCACTGTATCTGTCATTTGTGCTTGTACTGTTTCAAGGAGCTGTTGTATTTGTTTCTGATTAGAAGCCGTTTCTCTAGCATTTGCTTCTGTAGATTCTTCTACGGTAGTCTTCATCTTTGCAGTCAATTTATCCATAGACTGCTGCAAGTTTTCCATATGTTCAGCACTTGCATGAGAAGCCTGCTTCATGAATTTTTCCATTTCTTCCTGCAAGCTTGTTGTTTGCGATGTCATTCCCTTCTGCATCGTATCAACCATGACTTGTACCTGATTAGCCGCATTCTTCATCATATCAGCAAATTCAGCATTACTCTGATTGCTTGCCTTTGATATATCCGATACAATTCCCGTCATTTTTGTACTAATATCTTCCATCAGCTGCGTCAAGATTTCTTGATTTTTAGCCGCTCCTTCATTGTTGGCCGTTACAGAAGAAGAAATAGTAGCATTCATTTTATCGGTCAGTTCTTCTATAGACTGCCGCAGTTGATTCATACTCGTTTCATTGGCAATACGAGCTTGCTCCATAATTTCTTTCATACCTTGTTCCATACCCGTCAATGTTTTGGCAAAGCTGGCAATTTCCTTACCGGCACCTTCATTTAACGAATCAGCTATAGCCGACATGCCGCCGTTATTCAATGCTTTCATTGTAGTAAGCAACTCATCAAATAAAGGTTTAAAATTAGTATCAATAGATTGTTCCAAAGCAGCCTGTACGTTCATCAACGTTTCACCCATAATATCTCCCAAATCACCGCTCAAGGTTTTTAATGTTGCTCCTTGTTCCTGCGATTCTTCCAGCTGCATCACCATCAATCTTTCCATTGTAACTAAGGGAAATACTTCATCTAATGTGCTGCATAGTACATCTATATCAGCATGCACTCCTTTCATCAAATCACTGTAAAGCCAATTAAATGCAATAGCACAAAAAATCCCCACTATTGATGTAATAAAAGCCGTACTCGTTCCGTTCAATAATTGACTAATTCCCTGCTGCAGTCCTGCTGTGCTTTTTGTATCAATTTCCACCAAACCAAATGTCAATCCCAAAAATGTTCCTAATATGCCTAAGCCAGTAAAAATACCAGCTAAATTTTTCCAAAAATCATTTTTTAACCCACATAATAACACAGAAACAGTAAAATAACTTTCAGCTTCCACGGTAGCCCTTTTTCTGTTTTCATCTATAGACACCATGATTATATTTTTTTCGTATTGTTTCCATGTCGTCTTAAATACCTCATTAGTAGTAAAGACTTTACTAATTTCTGCATATGTTTGCGTATTTGCAGATATTCCATCATTTAACACAGATATTGCAGAATTTAAAACTTTTATTATTTGCTGCAACCCTTTTCTTCTCTGCTCTACTTTGTTTTTAAAACATTTTCCATACCATCCAAATACACCTGCAGCTACTACTACAGAAACTATAAGCATCTCTATAAAACCAGTATTCATATAGCCACTTCCTTATCAGTTTTTACACGCCAAAAAGGACAGTATATTCCTATACTGTCCTTTTGCATGCAAATACGGGGTATGTAATTGTGCATAACTTAAATATATTGCATTAATTTTCTTTTTTTTGTGTATATAAATTCACGCTTATATTCATACTATATACATTTAACACAATACATCCCACCTATTTTCTTAACTATGTATTTTATTGTATCATATTCATATACATTGTGACAATAATGTAAAATTTATCTATTGTTTAACTATTTTAAATCCAATCTAAAGATATTATCACGCATCTATTTTATTTTCTAGATATCGTTATCCTTTAGTTCAATATTCGTAAAGTTCAATTGGTAGCGTTATATAACTCGCGACTATTCCCCTTTCAAATCTTCCAGTTCGCACCAACGTTCAGTCATGGCATCTACTTTTTCCTGCGTTTCTTTTTGTTCCTGCAGGAGCGATTCGACTTGGTCGTAATCACTGCCGGCTGCGGCTATGGCTGCATTGAGACCTTTGAGCATGGCTTCGTACTGCGGTAATTCGGTAGTAATTTTTTTGAGTTCTTCTTCTTGTCGAGATGTTAGGCCTTTTTTGACAGGACGAACGGTCTGTTTTGTATTTTTTTCTGTCTGTACCGGTTTGACAGACGCTGTATGGCTTTCTGTTTTTTCTGCAGGGCCGGCATATTTTTCTTCGATGTATTGGCTGTAGTCACCATAATACCGCTTCCACGTTCCCTGTTCCAAGACAAAGAGTTTATCAACGACGCGATCCAAGAAATATCTGTCATGAGATACGACAAGGACAACACCTTGATAGGTATCTAAATAGCGTTCCAATACGGTCAACGTCGGAATGTCCAAATCATTGGTCGGTTCATCCAACATAAGGACATTGGGCTGGTCCATGAGCAGGCGCAACAAATACAGCCGGCGTCGTTCGCCGCCGCTCAGTTTTGCAATATATGTATACTGCATGTCGTCGGTAAAGAGAAATTGATCTAACAAGCGTGTGGCGGAAATGCGCTGCCCAAATTGATTGGTTACAAAATGACCGTGTTCCTGTACATAATCAATGACCCTCATGGATTCATCAAATTGTGGCAGCTGCTGGGTAAAAAATCCGATTCGCACGGTTTGTCCAATCGTCAGCGTACCGTCAGTAGGCTTCAATCGACCGGCTAAAACGTTGAGGAGTGTCGATTTTCCCACGCCGTTTTCACCGATAATACCGATGCGGTCATGTTTGACGACATGATAGGTCACATGCTGAAACAACGGCTGTCCCTGCGGATAGGAAAAGGCAACGTCATCTATATCCAATATTGTTTTTCCCAGCCGGACAGACGTATCAAATATTTCTACTTCATGCAGCGGCTTGCCTGCTTCAATGGCGCATAATTCTTCATAACGGGCAATTCGTGCTTTTTGTTTGGTCGAACGAGCTTGGGCACCGCGCTTAATCCAGGCCGTTTCGCGGCGAATGAGATTGCGTCGTTTTTCTTCGGATGCTGCTTCCTGTTCAAGCCGTGCTTCCCGCAGTTCCAAATACTTGGCATAGTTGCCTTCATAGGTATACACATGACCGTGATCGAGTTCCAACATCGAATGAACGACAGAATCCAGAAAATACCGGTCATGGGTACTGACAATCAATGCCGACTTGCTGTCGCGCAAATACTCTTCCAACCACATAATCGTTTTATCGTCCAAATGGTTGGTCGGTTCATCCATAATCAGTAAATCACAAGGCATAATCAAAGCTCGTGCCAATCCCAAGCGTTTGCGCTGGCCGCCGGACAATTCATCGACGACCTGTGTAAGTTTGTGAATCCCTAGTTTCTGCAAAATGACTTTAGCATGCTGTTCCAATTCCCAAGCATGCTTTTCATCCATTTCTTCGGTCAGTTTGACGACCGCTTCGTCATCACTGCGTTCTACAGCTTCTTCATAGCGACGCAACAGACGCATGACCGGCAAATCGCCGTCCAGTACGCTTTCCAGTACAGTATGTCCCGCTTGAAAGACCGGTTCCTGCGGCAAAAAATGAATGCGTGCTTTCTGATTCTTCCAAATTTCACCGCTGTCAGCTTCGGCTAGTCCGGCAATAATTTTTAACAACGTCGTTTTACCAGCACCGTTTAAACCAATTAATCCTAATTTTTGCCCGCTATCGACGGCAAATGTGACATCATCAAATAAGACCCGCAGGCCATACGATTTTTTTACATGTTCTAGGGTAAGTATATTCATCAGTATCTCTGCTTCTTTCTGTAATAATTATGTATTTACCCTATCATATCTTTTTTAATTGCGCAACTTTTACTTTATCAAGATAAATCCCTTGCCTGGCGTGCAAAAGTACAGTACAATAAGAACATCCTTTATTTATATTTCTATACATGATAGGGAGGTATTTATACATGGAACACATAAATGTGCCAATTCTCACAGCCTTTGCGCTATATTTGCTGGCTATGCTGTCGATTGGCATCTATTACTCTCGCTCGCAGCAACGACTCAGCGATTATATTCTCGGCGGACGCAGCCTGGGGCCTTGGATTACATCCATGAGTGCCGAAGCATCCGATATGAGCGGCTGGATGCTGATGGGCGTTCCCGGTTTTGCTTATGCCACCGGTGTCTCTGCATCGTGGATTGCCATCGGCATTGCTATCGGTACGTATCTCAACTGGCAGTTTATTTCTCAGCGACTGCGAAATTATACAGAAGTCGCAAACAATAGTCTGACCATGCCGGATTATTTAAAAAACCGTTTTCATGACGACAACAATATTATCCGCATCATTTCTGCTATTTTTATTTTGATTTTCTTCTTAATCTATACGTCATCCGGATTTGTATCGGGAGGCAAATTATTTGAAGCCGTCTTTGGCATGGATTATTTTTCCGCTTTGCTTCTCAGCGCCGGTGTCGTCGTCGTATATACCTTTTTAGGCGGTTTTATGGCTGTCTGCTGGACTGATTTTATTCAGGGATGCATGATGTTTTTAGCGATTGTTCTCGTACCTATCGTCGGTATGATCGTCGCCGGCGGTTTTACGGAAACCATGACCCGCTTGTCAACTACAGCACCACAGCTTCTCGACATGGCACCGGATACCAGCTCTACCGGCATCATTGCTATTATTTCCGCATTAGCCTGGGGCATCGGCTATTTTGGACAGCCTCATATTTTAGTGCGCTTCATGGCGATTGGCAATCCGGCAGAACTGAAAAAATCTAAGCATATTGCCATGACCTGGGTTGTTATATCTTTGGCAGCTGCTGTCCTCGTCGGACTCGTTGGTAAAGTCGTACTAAACATACCACTCACTGGTTCGGATACAGAAAAAGTCTTTTTAGTCATGAGCCAGCAACTATTTCCACCGTTTGCTACAGGTCTTATTTTATCAGCCGTATTAGCTGCTATTATGAGTACCGCCGCTTCGCAGCTTCTCGTTACGGCTTCTTCTATTTCTAAAGATTTATATCATACATTTATTCGCAAAAACGCCAGCGACACAGAACTGATTTATGTCAGCCGAATTACGGTTCTCGTCGTAGCTGCCCTGGCTATCATGCTGGCTCTCAATCCGAATAGTTACATTCTGACCATGGTTTCCTATGCCTGGGCCGGATTTGGTGCCGCTTTTGGCCCGACTATTTTGTTGTCCCTGTATTGGAAACGGATGACCAAAAACGGGGCGTTAGCCGGTATCATTGTCGGCGGTCTTACGGTACTCATTTGGAAACAATTTGCGTGGTTTGGTTTATATGAAATCGTCCCTGGTTTTATTTTCTCTCTCCTTGCTATTTATATTGTCAGCAAATTAGATCGTGAACCTTGTCAGGCCATTCAAGACGAATTTGACCATGCTATGTCATTAAAACAAAAAATTACCGTTTTAAAAGGTGATGAAAAGTAAGAATACTGCTTTATAGTAAACGCTATGATATCACGATAATATAACATAAATGGACCATGTATGAACGTATCTCATCATACATGGTCCATTTTATTAGCAGTAAATGACATTGTTATGTTTCGTGCAACAATATTATATCAGTCGATATTCATGTAATAATTTTTCTTGATATACTTCATCGGCTAATACTTTTTCTATTTCATCCATGCGTCCTTCCTGCATCAATTTTTGGATAAGAATTCCTAGTATTTTCCGACCTTCTTTCCGGCCTTCTTTTCTACCTTCTTTTCTACCTTTTTCCCTTCCAATCGTTTCTCCACTCAATTTGACAGATGCAATATCACGCATTGTTTTTTCATAATCCCAATACTGAGATTTTAATGCATTATTATTGGTAAATTGATTTTCATAAGTCAACGCATCTTTTATTGCTGTATCACTCATTGCCAGTACCTTCCTTTCTGGGTCACTGCATCGCGGTGAAAAGTATGCAATCCATCTATCAGCCCGTTTCAGCTTTTTTATATCGCTGATGTGAATTTTTTTCAATTCAATAAAATGCATTTCTAAATGATTTGTCAATATATCATGATTTTGATCATTCGCAATATGATAGGTATGCGAATAAGCATCATATTGGGGAAATTGATTATAATTTAGCAAATCAATCGTAATAACAGGTCGCAAGTGCTGATACGGTTCTCCCGCTTCCAATTCTCTACCGTATATTCGTCCCCAATAATACAACGTACGATTGGCCATACATTCGTCCAATAACACCTGCACTTCAATGTGAACGCGTGTTCCATCATTCATTTCTGCTAATACATCCAATAAAGAGAGTTTACCATGAATCCGCTGTGGTACTACTTCCTTATCTGCGAAAATCAAATCAATAAACGCATTATTCTCATCGCGATCTAAAATTGAGTTGATAAAATTTAACGTCAATGCTTTACGTTCTTCTGAACCCAATAACGATTTAAAGAATACATTATTCAGTCGATTTAAATGGGTAATCTCTGGAATTTTCATGGGAATCACCTCTTTTACACGTATTTTAGCATTGGCATAAATAATACGTCAATGGAAATAACGTACTTTGTGTATAAAAAATACGCCCTGAGAGATTCTCAAGGCGTATTTTTGCAATATGTCTATTACTGCTGTGCTTTACGCATAGCTTTCTTTCTGTCATGTTTGTCAAGGATGGCTTTACGGATACGAATGCTCTTTGGTGTAACTTCAACAAGTTCGTCATCGTTAATCCATTCCAAGGATTTTTCCAAGCCCATATCCTGTGGCGGAACGAGGCGGAGTGCTTCATCAGAAGCGGAAGAACGGGTATTGGTAAGATGTTTTTTCTTGCAAGGGTTAACATCGATATCGACATCACGATTGCTTTCGCCAACAACCTGGCCCAAATAAATTTCTTCGCCCGGTTTGATGAACATAACACCGCGATCTTGCAAGTTGAAAATACCATAACCAGTCGTTGTACCGGATTCAAAGGCAACCAGACTGCCGCGTGTACGGCCAGGGATTTCACCTTTCCAAGGTGCATAGCCGTGGAATACATGGTACATAATACCATTCCCTTTTGTCGCTGTCAGGAATTCACTGCGGAACCCGATCAAGCCGCGAGCCGGAATAATAAATTCAAGACGTGTATAGCCGGAAACGTCGGTCATATTGACCATTTCTGCTTTACGTGTACCTAATTTTTCCATAACGGCACCCATAAATTCAGGCGGAACGTCAATTGTTAAAGCTTCCAACGGTTCGCATTTTTTGCCATTGATTTCTTTCGTAATAACGCTTGGTTTGCCAATCTGCAATTCATACCCTTGGCGACGCATTTCTTCAATTAATACGGCAATATGAAGTTCGCCACGGCCGGATACTTTAAACGCATCGGCACTGTCTGTTTCTTCTACGCGCAAGGATACATTGGTCTGTACTTCACGGAACAGACGGTCGCGAAGATGACGGCTCGTAACAAATTCGCCTTCCTGACCGGCAAAAGGACTGTCGTTAACGTAGAAAATCATGGACAACGTCGGTTCGTCAATGTTGATTTTCGGCAATGCTTCCGGATTCTGCGGGTCCGTAACGGTTTCACCAATTTTTAAATCAGGAATCCCTACGATGCAGGCAATTTCACCCATGGCTGCTTCTTCTTGTTCAACACGTTTAAGGCCTTCATAGGTATAGACACGGCCGATTTTAGCTTTACGCTGGCTTTCGCCATCAGTAACAACGATGTTTTGGTTCGGACGCATTTTACCGCGAACGATACGGCCAATAGCGATTTTACCAACATAATCATCATAATCCAATGTCGTGACCATAAACTGAAGCGGTCCTTCCGAATCACCTTTCGGGCACGGGCAGTATTTGATAATCGTCTTAAAGAGCGGTTCCAAATTATCGCTTTCATCATCCATGGAATATTTAGCAATACCATCACGGCCGTTCGCATATACAACTGGGAAGTCCAGCTGTTCATCTGTAGCATCCAATTCCATGAACAATTCCAGTACTTCATCTTCTACTTCTGATACACGAGCACCAGGTTTATCAATTTTGTTGATGACAACAATAGGTTTCAATTTCTGTTCCAAGGCTTTGCGCAATACGTATTTCGTCTGCGGCATAGGACCTTCGAAAGCATCAACCAAAAGCAGCACGCCGTCAACCATGTTTAATACACGTTCAACTTCGCCGCCAAAGTCAGCATGCCCCGGTGTGTCAACGATGTTGATTTTGACACCTTCATGCATGACCGATGTATTTTTGGACAAGATTGTAATGCCGCGTTCCCGTTCGATATCACCGGAGTCCATAACTCGATCGGCTACTTTTTCGTTTGAACGGAATACATGACTCTGTTTGAGCATGGCATCAACCAATGTCGTTTTGCCATGGTCAACGTGGGCAATAATTGCAATATTACGAATATCTTTGCGTTCCATCTAATGTCCTCTCTCCTATTAATCATAAAGAATATATTTTTATATATGTAACTTTGTTAGTATACCACAAAAAAAGTAGTTAGTGAATAGTAATTGACAGACAGGCTTTAATTTTATCGTTTTTTTACCTTCTGCAATCATTCATCACTAACTACTTCTGCATTAGTCTTCACCAAGAATGCGAACTTCCGGTTCCAAATGCACGCCGTGTGCATTTTCTACTCGTTTTTGTACTTCATGAATGACCTGTAATACATCTTTTGCGGAAGCATGGCCGGTATTAACAACAAATCCGGCATGTTTGGTAGATACCTGAGCATCACCGCAAGACAATCCTTTTAAACCGGTTTGGTCAATCAATGTACCGGCAAAATATCCCGGCGGCCGTTTAAAGGTGCTGCCGGCACTATGCATTTCCAACGGCTGTTTGCTCCGTCGTTTCTGCATCAGATCGTCCATTGCCTGCTGAATTTCTTTCTTATCTCCCTGCCGCAAAGTCAATTCAATTTCAACGACAAATTCCTGAGACTTCTGAAAACGGCTCTGGCGATAGGCAAATCCTAAATTCGGAGCATTATACGTATGTACACCGCCCGTACTGTTTACGGTACGCACCCGCGATACGACATGGCTCATTTCTCCGCCATATGCACCGGCATTCATAAATACGGCGCCGCCCAATGTTCCCGGTATGCCACAGGCAAATTCAACGCCTGTCAGTCCTTGCTGTTGCGCAAATTGACACACATCTTTTAGCATATAACCGGCACTGGCCAAAATTTTGGTCCCGTTGCAGGATAAGACTTTAGTCATCTGATTCAACTGAATCACGACACCGCGAATTCCCCCGTCCCGCACCAACACGTTTGAACCGCCACCTAAGACGGTGACAGGAAGTTCCAAGCTTCGAGCTGCCCGAATAGCCAACGACATTTCCTTAACAGATTGCGGCAATACCAATATATCAGCCGGGCCGCCAACAGCAAATGTCGTATGTTCGCTCATCGGTTCATCCATCAGCATGCGCTGAGCCGGTATCGATACAGACAGCTGGGATATAAAACTCGTTAATGCGTATTTATTGATCAAGAATACTCATTCCTTCTGCCATAGATTGCTGGATAATTTGAAATACTTCGCCAGCCATGGACTGCCATGCATTATATTTTTGCAAATAATCGACAGCCAGCTGATTGTTTTTTACCAATTCTGACAACCGATTCAGCTGTTCAATTTTCTTGCGAACTGGTTTATCTCCCATCGACTGGGCATATGCCAATTGAGTCTGCCACAACAAAAATTCACGAACCAACTTAGTGGTTTTTTCGTCTTTAGCCAGCGTTTTTCCAGCCTCTACAAGGTCTTGATATTCTTTGCAGGTCTGAATGGATGCCGCTAGTTCATGGGCTTTATCATAAATTTCCAATCGTCACACCTCATTATTTTAAATTTTTAATTCCTATACCACTTTTAGCCATATCAGGAAATCCTAGCTGCCGTAATGCTTCATACGATACGATAGCTACTGTATTAGACAAATTCAAGCTGCGCGCCTTGTCAATCATGGGAACGCGGAAACAGCTTTCTGGATATTTTTTCAACAATTCTTCCGGCAAGCCTTTGGTTTCTTTGCCAAACACCAGTATATCATCATATTGAAATTGTATATCGGCATAACATTGTTCTGATTTTGTTGTCAAATAAAAGAAGCGATGGCCTTTATATTTTTCCAGTACTTCTTCAAAATTTTCATGAATTTGTACATCAACAAGGGACCAGTAATCCAAGCCAGCCCGCTTCAGATGTTTATCATCTATGGAAAACCCAAGAGGTTTTACCAAATGCAGCGTTATATGATTTGCTGCGCATAACCGAGCTACATTGCCCGTATTTCCGGGAATTTCCGGTTCTACCATTACGATATGCATGCTATCACTCTCCACCATGTATTGTACAAGATTTCTTTTATAAGTACAAGAGGAAAGCAACACATCTGTTCTCTCCGTTGCAAAAATCATCCTCTTATGGTATAATATAAATAACAATTATTTATTAATTGCCATTTTTAATTGTCAAGAGAGGTGTTTCACATGGATACATTTGATAACATTGCCCAATATCCCATTTATTTTGCACCGGGCTGTCGGCTGATGCAGCTGGAACCGACTATGGTTTCTGAAGTATATGACTATTTACATAAATTGTTTGGCAATATTCATTTATATACGCGCTGCTGCGCCTTTGATGATGCCAAACAACATGATGAAGAAGCTGTGTTTATTACGTTATGTGATTCATGTTTTAAAATTTATGGCGAAACCTATGCCAACCTCCACATGCGTGATTTTTGGAGCGTTTATGATGAATATAAAATGGTATACCCGCTGAAAGATGAAGCAAAACTTCGCCAGTCTTTAAAATCGACACTTTGCGCACCAGCTCCCTTAAACGCGATTCGCAGCTGGATTGATGAATGGAAAACATGGAGCACGAAATAAGGAGACCCTTATGAACTTTACCTATTATGGTCATGCTGCATTTACACTCAGCGACGGCCAAACAACGTTGTTATTTGACCCATATATTACCGATAATCCTTGGACAACAGTCTGTCCTACGGATATTGCTTGTCAGTATATTTTGATTTCCCATGCACACGGTGACCATTACGGCGATGCCGAAGCCATTGCCAAAGCCCAAGATGCTACGGTTATCAGCACGGCTGAAGTAGCCGGTAAAGCCGGAGCAGCGGGCTGTAAGGCACATGCGATGCATATCGGCGGCAGCGTCGATATGCCCTTTGGCAAAGTCCGCCTAACACCTGCATTTCATGGATCCGGCATTGCCGGCGGACTTGCCTGCGGCATTCTTGTCGAATTTGGCGGCAAACGTATCTACTATGCTGGAGATACGGGACTGTTTTCGGATATGAAACTGCTCAATCGATTCGGACCGATTGATTGTGCTATTCTTCCTATTGGTGACAATTTCACGATGGGCATTGAAGATGCTGCCTTGGCCGCATCTTGGATTGCTCCTAAATTTGTCATCCCTGTTCATTACAAAACATGGCCGATTATTGACAAAGATCCTGAATCCTATAAAAAACAAACGGAATCACAATATCACGTCCCTGTCCAAATCGTGGCACCGGGAACTACCTATGAATGGTAAATACAAAAACACGGAAGTCTATATAGGCTTCCGTGTTTTTTATTATATACAGGTTGTTAAAACATTTTATATACTTGTAGCCAAAGTCGACCATTGCAGTTACCCGGTTCTGTTCGGTCATCGCGGGCATGGATTTTCCAAGCATAGTCAAGCTGAATATCCCAGTCATTATCCTTTTGATAGTGAAGGCCTAGCCCCCAACCGGACAAATGATCCCATGACGAGTCACTGCCGCGCAGCTTGGCACCGGATGTATCCATAAAGGCTGCGGCTTCCAAGTTTTTGATACCTGTTTGACGACGAATTTCACCGCTAAGTAAATAGCCTGCGTCACCATAACCGTCACTGGCTCCATAAGCACGTACACCATCCATACCACCCAAGTAAAATTGTTCGCTGCCATCCAGAAAACGATTTGATACCTGCCCACTGGCACTGATACGATAATTCCATTGGTTTTCATACCAAACAGAAAGGAAATCCCCCGTCGCTTTATGATATATTCCATCAGACGGCGTCTCATCTCCCATCGTATCTTCTGTATGTATGTGACCATACCAATACGTAACATCGTATTGTATATCCTGATGCGGTTTAGACCGACTGCCACTGATTCCCATATGCCAAACATTGCCGATTTTATCTGTTTCATTATCCATTTCGGATGTCACATGAAACCGAAGGCTATCCTGAATATCTCGATGATCGTATCCGTAAATAAAGGACACACGTTTTTGTTTTCCGCTATATAAAGGGGTTAATCCATACCAACTTATACCTTGTGATTGTCCCAAGGAATCATATAAACTATTCGTATGCAATTCATAACTGGACTGACTCCAGCCAACGCCCCAGCGCGTACCATCTATTCCTACGGGCATTTCATAGTTGACGCTATAATCTTTTACATTATGACTGGTCAGCGTCCCGTTAACGATCATGGTATCGCCTTCATGAGTTGGATTATTGATTTCCGTATGAAACCCGTAGCGATATTTACCGGAATAATATCCGCCGCTATTATCCGTAAATAGATAGCTATTCCATACAGGCTGCCGCATGACTTCAATGCCCAATTTAGTCGTCCCGCTTGGAGTGCCCGGTTGCAAAACGGCTCGTGCCGTCAAAGCCGGTAAATCATTGAGATTCTGTATGGCAAGTTCCAATGGCTTATCTTTAATAATTTCACCGGCCTTTAGATTGCGAATATACCGTTTCAATATACTGTCTTTGACATCGGATTCATTTTTAGCCAATATAATCGTACCGTATGTCGCCATAGAAACATGAATGCGAAGGATACTATTTTTTATATCTTGCTGTGAAATAAAAACCTGCGGTGCCGTATATCCCTGTGTGCGATAGTATGCTGTTACATCAGCAATCAGTTTCGGGAATTCACTTACAGAAACATTACGATGACGATAGGAATTCAAAATATGTTGTAATTGGGGATTCATCGTATTGGTCTTAGGCAAGTTGCTATCTATGATAATACGTTGCACATAAAATACCGACCAGGATGCCGTACCTGTATTTCCCAAATACCTACGGTCCATTGCATTAGTGTCTATGGAATTTTCTTGTTGTTCAATCCGCTGCTGCGGATGTTCCGTGATAGCTTCTTTATGGAAGGTCGGAAGCGGTGATTCTGCCATGCTTACTGTGGAAAACAGAATCATCACACTACTTATTGCTACCATGCTATATTTCATGATTACACCTTATTTCTGACTTCATAGGTCATACGCTTATACAAATGCTATAGCCAATCCTAAAAGATACCGATTCGTAAATGTATTATAATTTGTATGCCTTGCTTATCAAAGTGTATTCTCTTTTTCTATTGATAATGGCAGGTTTTAATGCGTATAGATTATAACACAAAAAAAACGCACCGATGAACAATATACTCTTTCATCAGTGCGTTTTCTGTTATATCAAATAAATCCTAATATTGATTAATGATGGAACAAGCGAAGCCCCGTCATTGCCATGGCAATATTGTATTTATCGCACGTTTCAATGACGTTATCATCACGAATAGAACCACCTGCCTGTGCAATATAATCGACGCCGCTGCGATGAGCTCGTTCGATGTTATCGCCAAAGGGGAAGAAGGCATCACTGCCAAGCGCTACACCGTGCAGCTGCGCAATCCATGCTTTCTTTTCTTCTTTCGTAAGAGGTTCCGGTTTTTCCGTAAACAAGTCCTGCCATACACCATCTGCCAACACGTCTTCATAATCATCGGAAATATAAACGTCAATGGCATTATCGCGGTTTGGCCGGCGAACGTCATCGCGGAAAGGCAGGGCCAATACCTTCGGATTTTGGCGGAGCCACCAAATATCTGCTTTATTACCAGCAAGCCGCGTGCAGTGTACACGAGATTGCTGACCGGCACCAACGCCAATGGTCATGCCGTCTTTGACATAGCATACAGAGTTAGACTGGGTATATTTAAGGGTAATCATGGCAATCATCAAATCTCGCTGTGCCGCTTCCGGAATTGTTTTATTTTTAGTCGGACGGTTTTGGAACAAATCCGTCGTAATTTTGGCATTATTGCGTTCTTGTTCAAACGTTACGCCAAACACTTCTTTCGATTCTACCAAAGCCGGTACATAATCCGGATTGATTTTTAATACACAATAGTTGCCTTTTTTCTTGGTTTTGAGGATAGCCAAGGCTTCTTCCGTATAGCCCGGTGCAATGACGCCGTCTGATACTTCCCGTTTAAGAAGCGTTGCTGTTTCTACATCGCAGACATCGGATAACGCCACAAAGTCGCCGTACGAACTCATGCGGTCGGCACCACGGGCGCAGGCATAGGCTGTCGCCAATGGAGAAAGCTGTAAATCATCGACATAATATATTTTTTTCAGGGTATCGCTCATGTCCGATGCAACAGCGGCACCAGCCGGGCTGACATGCTTAAAGGAAGCTGCTGCGGGAAGCCCCGTTGTTTCTTTCAATTCTTTGACGAGCTGATAACTATTGAAGGCATCCAGCAAATTAATATAGCCGGGACGGCCGTTCATGACTTCAAAGGGAAGGTCACTGCCGTTTTTCATATACACTCTTGCTGATGATTGGTTGGGATTGCAGCCGTATTTCAATTGCAATTCTTTCATGATCAAATTACCTCCTGAAAACGATGACATAAGATATACTATACAAAAAAACCGACACTTCTGGAACTCTTGCCCAGACGGTCGGCGTATACGTATCATGCTCCCTGTGGTTATCCACTTCCGTCAGTTACATGATATAGTTGTATTATACAAGCCTATTGCGACATTTGTCAATGCTGCACCCCGCCGCATTTCAGCGGGGTAGCACAGCACGCACGGTAATACGCAGGATTTCCACTGACATCCCCGTCGTATATTCCAGTTCCTTCTGCAGGGCCTGTTTAATATGCTGCATGATTGTCTTAATAGGTTCTCCATAGTATATCGTTACCGATAAAATAATTGCCAGTCCTCGATCCGTATAATAGTTCTTTTCAATTTTCATGCGATCGATTTTAGCAAGACCATCGATGGACAGCAAGGCATGCTGTACTAAACGGTCCAAGCTTTTTTTAGAGAAAATCAATTTGCCATAGTAACTGAAAATAGGCCGCACAACAGCATGTTCGATATCGGATGTCTTCTTATCACTGTGTCTGGACAATAGCAGCCGAATCGGTTTTAACAAATAGCCGCGGAAATGTGGTTTTAACTCCATCGTCGGCACCGGAATAATATGCTTGCCTTCTTGCTGCCGAATACTACGGGCTTTGGCGATTTCTTCCGGACTCGATATGTCTTCAATATGAATATATGAAGACGCCAGCGGCAACCCCAAGGATTCACAAATCCGATGTATCATGTGCCGCGAGGTCCCCAAAATGAGCAGTTTATCCGGATGAATCTGCGCCAACGCATGTTTGACAGACTGGGCATGGTCAGGATTCAAAAAAATAGCACAGCGAACAGCCCGCATCTTATTTGTTTCATCTTTCGCCGATTGTCCAGCAATAATACGATTCTGATAAATCAGTAATCCATCATCAATAATACAAGAAATATGATGATCATACGCCACTACTAAGGCATGATGGCTTTTGCCGGTACCGCTGGCACCAATAAATCCAATAACCTGCATGGTTTCTCACCTATCTTTTCGCATACGTTATGAGTGATTCTACATTCTTACTATCAACTGTATACAAACCAACTTGTTCTGGAAATCTTCCCTTTACGCCATGGAAATCCGAGCCACCGCTAATATACCAATGGCGTTGTTCTGCCAATTGCAGATACATCGGCCAGTGGTCTTTGTTTTGCGGATGATACACTTCCAGTCCATCAAACGGCCGCTGTAATATGGCATCCAAGCCATGATGAATCAATCCGGGATGGGCTAGTATCGCCAACCCGCCGGCTTGATGAATAATCTGAATACATTCTTCTATCGTATTTCGCTGATAGGGTACATACGCTGGCCCGCTGCGATAGAGCAGCTTATCAAATACGTCTCGAACTGTCGAAAAATAGCCTTTCTGTACCAACATACGGGCAATATGGGGACGGCCAATGGTTCCGCCCTTTTTGAAAACGTCTTCTATTGCTTCCGTATCTATTGTATAGCCAAGATGTTGACATTTTTCAACCATTTCCATCGCCCGCAGCTTTCGCCGCTTCTTAAACTGCGCACAATACGCCTGCAAATCTGATTGATCTGTCTGAATATAATACCCCAGAATATGGACATCTTCGCCTTCATATTCCGAACTCATTTCAATAGCAGGAATCACGCACACTCCCGAAGCAAAAGAATGGGAATTCGTATACGCATCTACCGTATCATGGTCAGAAATTGCCATAACTTGAATTTTTGCATTTACAGCCATAGCTGTTAATTCTTCAGGCGAATACATGCCATCAGAACAATTCGTATGCATATGTAAATCTACGTTCATTGTAACCCTCCTTGGAGTAATTTCAAAATAGATTTGATACCTACTCCCGTAGCTCCTACATACCCAGTTTCATCTTCTTGTTCACAAAACGCCGTTCCGGCTATGTCCAAATGAATCCAGGGCACCGAGGATTTTACAAATTGTTTGATAAACAGCCCTGCAGTAATTGCGCCGCCGTCACGACCGCCGGTATTTTTCATATCGGCTATCTCGCTTTTTAAAAGCTCTTCATATTCCCGATCGGCCGGCAGCTGCCAAATTTTTTCATGAACCTGCGTGGAAATATCAAAGAATTGATTCATCCATTCCTGATCATTGCCAATCATGCCGGAGCGCACCGTTCCCAATGCCGTTACGCAAGCTCCCGTCAATGTTGCCAAATCAATCAAGCGGGTCGCGCCTTTTTCTTGCGCATACGTAACAGCATCTGCCAATATCAGACGACCTTCGGCATCAGTATTTTTCACTTCAACCGTTTTGCCGCCATACATTGTTATAATATCATCAACATGATAAGACATACTGGACGGAATATTTTCTACCAACGGCAATACGGCCAACACATTCACCGGATATTTAAGCAGCATCAAGGCCCGAATGACGCCTACAGCGGCTGCGGCTCCTGCCATATCATCTTTCATAAACTCCTGCCCGGCATGACTTTTGATGGATAAGCCGCCGCTGTCATAGGTAACGCCCTTGCCGACAATTCCCAACACCTCTTTGCTGTCCGGATCGCCCTGGTAAGCGATCGTCACCAATTGCGGCGGATTCATGCTGCCCTTGCCAACTGCTACGATACCGCCCATTTTTTTCTTTTCAATGGCCCATTTATTCAAGGATTCAATTAAAATATTATCTCCTTTAATAGTTGATGTAATAATATCTGTAAATTTTCGTGGTGTTAATTCATTGGGCGGCATATTAATCAAATCACGTGCCATATAAATTCCTTCATATACAGCAGAATAAACATAACAACGCGTGTTGAAATCTTTAATTTTAACATTTGAGGTAATTAAATTAATATTGCGAATTGTCTTTGACGACCGATGGTTTTTGTAATGCGTAAACTCATAATTGCGGTATAACAATCCATCAATCAACGCATCTACGTCCATTTCCAACGTATCAATCATGACCGCTAGATCCGAAACACCTTCTTTCATAGCAGCCGCCATCAAGCATTTTGCCATGAGAAAATCTTCCTGTAAAGAATAGCGAATCGGTTTATCATCCAATCCTATCAAAAAATATGTTTTAAGCCGTCCTTCAGAAACACAATGCAGTACATGAAGGGATGTATAATGTAACACGTGAATATGTTTTTCTGCATACGCCTGAATTAAGGCACCGTCTTCTTTCGGAAGACGCGATAACGCCATCATCCGTTTATCAACCCCGACAGCGATGGCATCCATACTGCCGTTACTGTTGCAAGTAATCATATAAATTCTCTCCTCTATGTAGATACATATTCGATACTACCATACGTCATATCTTTTATCTCAGTCTAATTATACCGTTTCTATATAAATAAAAGCAAGAAAAAAGAACTGTTTATCCTTATGACTAAAGATAAACAGTTCTTTCAGCTACTATGGTGGACCATCAGGGGTTCGAACCCTGGACACCCTGATTAAGAGTCAGGTGCTCTACCAGCTGAGCTAATGGTCCATATCTATATTTTCTTCAAAGCACATAATATATGTTACCCTATTTTCTAATAAAATGCAAGTATTTTTTACAAAAAAAGAGGAGCTAAGGCTCCCCTTTTTTTATAATCATTTTATAGCTTATGATTTATTTGCCGCAATATGCTACAACTTCAACTTCTACGAATGCACCTAATGGTAACTGACCAATTTCTACGCAAGAACGAGCTGGCAACGTTTTTTGAAAATATTTGCCATATACGCCATTTACTGTGCCAAAAAAGCTAATATTTGTCAAATATACCGTCGTTTTGACAACGTCATCATACGTAAGGCCGGCTGCTTCCAAAATAGCACCTACATTTTTCATGCACTGTTCAGCTTGTGCTTCTACACCACCGCCAACCAATTTGCCTTTTTCCGGATTAATAGCAATTTGGCCAGATGCAAAAAGGAAATCTCCTGCTTTAATTGCCTGTGAATATGGGCCTACGGCTCCTGGGGCTTTGTCTGTTTTAATGATTTCTACTGCCATACTCAAAACAACTCCTTTACAAATACTTGTTGGTTATATTCTAACTGTTAAATTTATTATAACGTATATTATCCTTTTTGGCGATAACCTACGTTACGATCTATGATTATTTTTCTATTTTAAGATGACATGGTAATGATGATCCTTCAATGTTTCCATTAAGTGTTCTACATGTTTTTCATTAGCCGTTTCCAGTTCAAATGACACGGCCGTATAGCCCATGCTGATGCCATGCTGGCTCCGTTCGTGCGTAATAGAAAGGACATTAGCATTTGAATCGGATATAAGGGTCAATAATTTAACCAGTTCACCCGGCTGATCTGGAATCACCGTTTCAAAGAAGACTTTACGCCACGACCGCAGCAACCCACTGTTAATAACCCGGGTCATGTTGTTCACATCAATATTGCCGCCGCTCACCAAAGCTGCTACTTTTTTATTGCGAATTCCGGAAATCTTACCGTTCATCAAGGCAGCTACCGGTACTGCCCCAGCACCTTCCGATACCGTTTTAACACGTTCTAAAAGCAACAAAATTGCGCCAGCAATCTCTGTTTCATCAACTGTCACAATGTCATCAACATACTTTTTACAGAGTTCATACGTCACATCACCCGGTGTTTTTACGGTAATACCATCGGCCAAGCTGGCTTTGCCATTTACTGTCAAGATGTGTCCCTGGTCGATAGATTCTTTCATAGACGGCATATTTTCTGTCTGGACGCCAATCACTTTGATTTTCGGATTGACATTCTTAGCCGCTACGGCCAATCCGGAAATCAGACCACCGCCGCCAATGGGCGCCACAATGACATCTACATCCGGAAGCTGTTCGATAATTTCTAAAGCTATCGTGCCCTGACCGGCAATAACTAGCGGATCATTGAACGGATGAACAAAGGTATATCCATGTTCTTTTGTCAATTCTACGGCTTTTGCTGCCGCTTCATCAAAGAAATCTCCATGCAAAACAACATTAGCCCCATAGCCGCGAGTAGCCATTACTTTTGTCAATGGTGCATGTTTGGGCATGCAAATCGTAGATTGACAGCCATACACACTCGCTGCTAATGCAACGCCTTGGGCATGATTGCCGGCAGACGCGGCTATAACTCCTTTTTCCCGTTCTTCCGTAGTCAATGATGCTACTTTATTATAGGCACCTCGGAGTTTAAACGAACCGGTGCGCTGTAAATTTTCTAACTTAAGCCATACATCACAGCCTGCCAAATCACTTACCGAGTTTGTATACGACAATCCTGTTTTTTGTGCTACGCCCTTTAACCGTTCTTGAGCTTCCTGCACCATTTGCAATGTTACTTGCTCTGTACTCATTTCTATTCCCCCTTACATCCTATTGCTTTTTTGTTGTTTTTACTATACCTCTTTCATTGTCCACTGTCAATAGATTATACAGTTTGCATTTTTTCTATTATTTATTATTTATTTTTTAACCGATATTGCTATATTTTTGTTATTTTTCATCGTTTTTTAGCAATAACTAAACAGTACTCATTTTAGATTTTAATCATTTTTAGTTGCATGTCTCGTATAAAAAGACAATGTGCTGTAAAAAAAGGACTACTTACTCATTTGAATAAGTAGTCCTAATATATGGTGGGCGATAACAGGATCGAACTGCTGACATCCTGCTTGTAAGGCAGGCGCTCTCCCAGCTGAGCTAATCGCCCATAATTGGTGACCCCTACGGGATTTGAACCCATGTTCTCGCCGTGAAAGGGCGATGTCTTAGACCGCTTGACCAAGGGGCCATGGCTCCTCAAGTAGGACTCGAACCTACGACAAATCGGTTAACAGCCGATTGCTCTACCAACTGAGCTATTGAGGAATCTCATGTGTTCCGTATCGGAACAAGACTTATTATACTAGGAACCTTATAAAAAAGCAAGTACTTTTTTTATTTTTTTGAATTTTTTTATAGCATGGAAGGAGAGCCCTGAGACTCTCCTATTCATGCTGCCATACCGTATACCTATCTTAGTCGCGAGATTGCAGTTTACCGTCTTTATCATAGGTATTCTTATGATATCCTGCCAAGAAATATCCGACAGTCACCACAGCAATAAAAATCCAACCGGCAATCAGTGACATTCTCGTATCCGGATTAATCCACATACCGACTGTAACCAAACCTAAAAATACGAGACAGAACCAATTTGCATAGGGATATAAAGGAGATTTGAAGGGATGTTCTGCCATCGTCTTTTCTCCCCAGGACTTACGGAAATTTTTCTGTGAATATGCCAATACAAACCATGCTACCATGCCCGGAAATACACTGGCACTATAAATATAAAGGAACAATTTAGAATCGGGAATCAAATAGTTTAAAATAACACCAAAAAGTAAGAACCCTAACGTAATCATAATACCATGCTGCGGCACACCCTTATCAGAAAGCTTGCCAAAAAACTTAGGTGCTTGTCCGTTTTCGGCCAATGTATACAACATGCGGCCTGAGCTGTAAATCCCACTGTTGCATCCCGAAAGAGCTGCCGTTAACACAACAAAATTAATAATGCCGGCTGCCGATGTAATACCTACTTTTGCAAAAGTCGTAACAAAAGGACTTCCTAGCATCCCTAATTGATCCCACGGATACAATGTGATGACAATGAAAATAGCCCCAATGTAGAAAATAAGAATACGCCAAACAATATTTTTCGTCGCCTTGCGCAAGGTTTCTTTTGGATTTTGTGCTTCGCCGGCTGTAATCCCCACAAGTTCAACACCCTGAAACGCTGCGGCTACAACGCACATAGCACTTAGCATACCGCCAATACCATGGGGGAAGAAACCACCGTGAGACCACAAATTAGAGAATCCTAAAGGAACGCCACCATTTCCTAGACCAAATAAAATAACCATCGCTCCTACAAAAAGCATTACGACAATCGTTGTTACTTTAATGATAGCAAACCAAAATTCAAATTCGCCATAATATTTTACAGCTGCCATGTTGGCTAAGGTAACAATAATCATACCACCCATTGCGGATACCCACTGCGGTACAAGGGGGAACCAGAACTTTACATAAATCCCAACAGCTGTTACTTC
This sequence comes from uncultured Megasphaera sp., assembly GCA_934202965.1. GTDB lineage: Bacteria > Bacillota > Negativicutes > Veillonellales > Megasphaeraceae > Megasphaera. The sequence goes on along the minus strand of CAKPYN010000005.1, from coordinate 11,635 downwards.
TGAAAGCCCTACCGTCACCCATAAGAACCAATAACACCAGGCTGTCAAATATCCTGCATAGGGAGAAATATATTTATGACCATACGTTGCAAAGGATCCCGTTACCGGTTCTAAATAAAGCATTTCCCCCATGATTCGCATAATAAAAAACATAACTAGACCAGCTAAGGCATAACAAAGCAATACAGACGGGCCGGCAATATTAATCGTACTGGCTGACCCCATAAATAAGCCAACACCAATCGTGCCGCCTAACGCAATCATCTCGACATGGCGCGGTTTGAGTCCCCGTTCCATTTTCCCGTTTTCCATAGTCTATCCTCCCTAATCTATCATTATTTTAACGTAACATGATAGTGATTATCTTTTAGTATTTCCATGAGCCGTTCTACATGTTTTTCATTCGCCGTTTCTAGTTCAAAAGACACTGCCGTATAGCCCATGCTGATGCCATGCTGGCTCCGTTCATGCGTAATGGAAAGAACATTGGCATTGGAGTCGGATATAAGAGTCAGTAATTTGACCAATTCACCCGGCTGGTCTGGAATCACCGTTTCAAAGAAAACCTTACGCCACGACCGCAGCAACCCACTGTTAATAACCCGAGTCATATTGTTTACATCAATATTGCCGCCGCTCACCAAGGCTGCTACTTTTTTATTGCGAATTCCGGAAATCTTGCCGTTCATCAATGCGGCTACTGGTACAGCACCAGCACCTTCCGATACCGTTTTAACACGTTCAATCAACCAAAGAATGGCTCCTGCAATTTCTGTTTCATCCACTGTTACAATATCATCGACATACTTCTTACAAATTTCATACGTCACATCACCCGGCGTTTTTACGGTAATGCCGTCTGCCAGACTGGCTTTGCCATTTACCGTCAAGATATGTCCCTGGTCGATAGATTCTTTCATAGACGGCATATTTTCTGTCTGGACGCCAATCACTTTGATTTTCGGATTCACATTTTTAGCAGCTACAGCCAATCCAGAAATCAGACCGCCACCTCCAATAGGCGCTACAATGACATCTACATCCGGAAGCTGTTCGATAATTTCTAACGAAATCGTACCCTGACCGGCAATAACCAACGGATCATTGAATGGATGGACAAAGGTATATCCGTGTTCTTTTGTCAATTCTACGGCTTTCGCTGCTGCTTCATCAAAGAAATCGCCATGCAGCACTACGTTGGCTCCATAGCCGCGAGTCGCTGCAACTTTGGTCAGCGGCGCATGTTTAGGCATGCAAATCGTAGATTGACAGCCATACACACTTGCTGCTAATGCAACGCCTTGGGCATGATTGCCGGCAGACGCAGCAATAACGCCTTTTTCCCTTTCTTCCGGCGTCAGTGAAGCCACTTTATTATAGGCACCCCGGAGTTTAAACGAACCGGTGCGCTGTAAATTTTCTAATTTGAGCCATACATCACAGCCTGCCAAATCACTTACCGAGTTCGTATACGACAATCCCGTTTTTTGGGCTACACCTTTTAACCGTTCTTGGGCTTCCTGCACCATTTGTAATGTTACCTGTTCTTTGTTCATACTACATTCCTCCTTATAACTATATATCCGAATCGTAATGGCAAACACACCCTAAAAAGTAATTATTACGGTGTATTCCCGTATTGCATTTTTACTATACCTTCTTTTGTGTTTATTGTCAATGGACTGTTATCTTTTTGTTGTTTTTATTGTTTATTCATATTTTTTATTGTTTTTGTTTAGCAATATGGTGCTTTTTGCTTATTTTTATGCTATTATATTTGTATTTTTCAATATATTTACTTTGCCTTTATTTTTACATGTGTTTTTCCAGAAGACATTGCGTTGTGAGCAACGGATGTATTCCATTTTCGTAACACATTCAGTATACATTACGTTTTCAACATGCCGTAAAAGACAAGTTCACTGAATAGGGTATCTCTAAAACGAATACGAGATATATTTAATTTTATATTCGCTCAATCCTCTATACAAAAAATCCCAAGACAGACAGTGTAATTTGTCCATCTTGGGATAGTATACGTTCCTATATTTAATTGGTTGAATTTAAATAAGCATCACGTCGTGTAGATATGTTCTCGGCGTTTTACCTGAGTAATTACCTGGAACAAGCAATATATTACTGCAATGACAGCAATTCCTCCACCGGCATACCCAATATCGCCAATGGTATAATGGGTTGTTACATAACCGCCAAACCATGTTCCGGAACCAATACCTAGATTGAAAATTCCTGAATACATCGACATGGCAACCGCATTCGCACGAATAGGCACACATTGCATTACTTCAGATTGCAGCGTAATGTTAAATGACATTGAAGCAATGCCCCATAAGATACAAAGAGCAATCATAGCATAAAAATTAACAGCCGCTGTTTGCAGCAATAACAACGCAATAGCTAAAGCTGTAAAACTAAAGCGGATGAATCGAAACCGATAATGGTCGTAAAACGTAGAAAAGAGGAAACTCCCCAATAAGCCGGATACGCCAAAAATAGTCAATATCATAGTAATCCAATGATCTGATATATGAGCAACTTGTGATAAAAATGGTTCGATATAACTATATCCCGTATAGTATGCTGTCGCAGTCAACGCTGTAAGCACATAAATACTAATAAGAACCGGATTCTTTAACAAATTAGGCAGTTCATCAATTGAAAATGTCGATTGATTGGTAAGACACGGAAAAACGAAAAACAGATATACCATTGTCAAAAATGCAGTACCGGCAATCATCATAAACGTCATGCGCCATCCTAAATACAATCCAATCATACGTCCTAAAGGAAGTCCAAAAATCATTGCCACTGACGTTCCTGTCGCTACCATGCTCAGCGCCATAGAGCGATGTTCTTTCGATACAAGTTGTACAGCTATAGGCGCTGCAATAGACCAAAAAATAGAATGAGCACAAGCCACACAAATTCGTCCAGCCAGCAACATAATAAAATTAACAGCTGACCCTGATACAATTTGGCCAATACAAAATAACGTTATTGTTGCAATTAATAATTTCTTTAATTCCATTTTAGTAACCATCAGCATTAATGGCAATGATAATACAGCAACTACCCAGGCATAGGCTGTAATCATAATGCCCGTTTCCGCCTCGGTCTGTTGGAAATTACTTGCAATATCAGATAGCAAACCAATCGGCATAAATTCAGATGTATTAAAAATAAAAGCCGCTATGGTAATGCCTAATACTGCTATATATTGCCGTAATGGGATTTTATTTGTTTTCATATACTATATCGCTATCCTTTCTCTCTATTTAGCAACTTTATTATAGTATACAAATTTCGCATAAAGATCAAGAAAAATAATTGCAAAAAAAGACTTTTAGTTCATCAAGAACCAAAAGTCTCTTTTTGTTTTTATATGAGTCTTACCTCACTGTCTACGATAACAGATATATCAATAGGATACAGTTCCTATTACATCATGCCAGGCATGCCGCCCATTGCCGGTGCAGCCGGTGCAGCTGGTGCAGCCGGTTCTGGTTTATCAGCTACTAAAGTTTCTGTGGTCAATACCAAGGCAGCAATAGATGCCGCATTCTGGAGAGCAGAACGTGTAACTTTAGCCGGGTCAACAATACCAGCTTTTACCATGTCTGTGTATTCTTCTTTCAAGGCATTGAAGCCAACGCCGTCTTCAGCAGCTTTAACTTTAGCTACGATAACGGAGCCTTCCAAGCCTGCATTTTCAGCAATCTGACGGAGCGGAGCTTCGATAGCGCGTTTAACAAGGTTGATACCAGTCTGAACGTCGCCTTCTTCATTGAATTCATCCAAGGACGGAAGAATGTCAATCAATGTGGTGCCGCCGCCTGCTACGATACCTTCTTCAACAGCTGCGCGTGTAGCGTTGAGGGCATCTTCCAAACGATATTTTTTATCTTTCAATTCAACTTCTGTTGCTGCGCCAACTTCGATAACAGCTACGCCGCCGGACATTTTAGCCAAGCGTTCCTGCAATTTTTCTTTATCAAAATCGGAAGTCGTATCAGCAATCTGTGCTTTAATCTGAGCAACACGATCTTTGATGGCAGCCGGATCGCCGTGGCCTTCAACGATAGTCGTTTCGTCTTTCGTTACGCGAACCTGACGAGCTGTGCCGAGGTCTTCCATGGTGATGCTGTCCAATTTACGGCCAACATCTTCAGAAATAACCGTAGCGCCTGTCAAAATAGCAATATCCTGGAGCATTGCTTTACGACGGTCGCCAAAGCCTGGAGCTTTAACTGCAACAGCTTTGAATGTACCGCGAAGTTTGTTGACAACCAATGTTGCCAAAGCTTCACCTTCTACATCTTCAGCAATGATGAGAAGTTCTTTGCCAGCCTGAACTACTTTTTCAAGTACTGGGAGCATTTCCTGGATGGAAGCAATTTTACGGTCTGTTACGAGGATGTACGGTTCTGCCATAACAGCTTCCATTTTATCCGGATCTGTTACCATGTACGGGGAAATATAGCCGCGGTCAAACTGCATGCCTTCTACGACGGAAAGCTGTGTACCCATTGTTTTGGATTCTTCAACAGTAATAACGCCGTCTTTGCCAACTTTTTCCATAGCGTCAGCAATCAAGCCGCCAACTTCTTCATCACCGGCAGAAATAGAAGCAACCTGTGCGATAGAAGCTTTATCAGAAACAGCGATAGAACGTTTTTTGATTTCTTCAACCAATTTAGCAACTGCTTTTTCAATGCCGCGTTTCAAAATCATCGGGTTAGCACCGGCAGCTACGTTGCGCATGCCTTCCTGAATCATAGCCTGAGCCAAGATCGTTGCTGTTGTCGTGCCATCGCCAGCTACATCATTTGTTTTCGTTGCTACTTCTTTGACGAGCTGTGCACCCATGTTTTCAAAGGGATCTTCCAATTCAATGTCACGAGCAATGGTTACGCCATCGTTGGTGATAGTCGGTGCACCGAATTTTTTATCCAATACTACGTTACGGCCTTTAGGTCCCAATGTAACTTTTACTGCATTAGCCAAAGCATCTACACCTTTACCAAGAGCACGACGTGCATCTTCGTTAAACAAAATCTGTTTTGCCATAATAGAACACTCTCCTGTATATTAATATAATTACGTATTATTTTTGATTAGATAATAGCTAAAATGTCACGTTCGCTAACGATTAAATACTGAACGCCTTCGAATTTAACTTCTGTTCCGGCATATTTGGAGAAAATAATTTTGTCGCCAACTTTGACATCCAAAGCAACGCGTTTGCCGTCATCCTGCAATTTGCCTGGGCCTACAGCAATAACTTCGCCCTGGCTTGGTTTTTCTTTTGCTGTATCCGGCAAAAAGATACCACTGGCGGTTTTTTCTTCTTGTTCTAATACACGGATAACTACGCGATCTCCTAAGGGTTTTAACATTTTATATTCCTCCTCAATGATGATGCAATCTCTTTTATTTATTAGCACTCACTATGCATGAGTGCTAACTACAATATATATATTACCTACGAAAGGTAAAAAAGTCAAGGCTTTTGACTTGATTTTCGTAGGCATTATTATTTTTTTTGTCTTTTTAGCTTTTCAGCGCTGCTAATAACCGCTTTAGCGACATCTTTTAAGGATTTGCGATTCTTCATGCTATACTGCTGCAGCCGATGATACGCTTCATCTTCAGAAATATGGTATAAATCCATTAAATATCCTTTTGCCCGTTCTACGACTTTGCGGATTTCCATTTTTTCATTGATTTCATTGAACTGCTGTGCTACTTCCTGCTGCCGCTTAAATTGGGAAATCGCAATTTCAATCGCCGGAAATAAGTTAACCGGACTAATGGGTTTGACTAAATACCCTAATACGCCTGAATCTTTCGCTTTATTTACAATATCTTGCTGGCTATAGGCTGTCAGCAGCAATACCGGTGCAATTTGTTCATGGCCAATCATTTTAGCTGCATGAATCCCATCAAGACGCGGCATCTTGATATCCAATAACACAATATCTGGTTTTTCTTTTCGCACCAATTCCAATGCTTCTACGCCATCTGCCGCTTCTCCCACTACCGTATAACCGGCTTCTTCCAACATTTCACTTAAATCCATGCGAATAATAGATTCATCATCACCAATAACAACACGATACCCCATTGTTTTATCCCCTTTCAATCAATGGAAATTGAATCATAATTTCTGTTCCTTGTGGTTCTGCGTCTTGAAATTGCAATGTTCCTTTTAAATCTTTTTCAATCAACGTACGTACAATCGCCAAACCTAAATGTTTTCGCTTACCAGGCTGTTTGATCGCCGGCATGTGACTCATTCCTACCCCATTATCTCGTATACAAATCACACATTCTTGAGCACGTTGCTGAATACGTACAGCTAGTACACCCTTCTGGAGTCCTTCAAATCCATGAATAATCGCATTGGTAATCAACTCATTCAATACCAACGCCAACGATGTAGCCGCATCTGAAGGAAGAAGCAATGGATTCCCTTCGAACTGAACATCCACATGGCACTCTGCGCTGACCATACTCTGCGTCAATAGTTCCAATAATTTTTTAGCTACATCAGAAATATCAATATTTTCTTCATCATGATGCGATAAAATTTCATGAACCAACGAAATACTCAAAATACGATTCAAGCTTTCTTTTAATACATTTTGGGCCTCTTGACTATCAGTTCGACGCATTTGCATGCGCAGCAAACTGGCAATAGTCTGCAAATTATTTTTAACACGATGATGAATTTCTTTGATGACAGATGTCTTAATCATCAATTCTTCTTCTTTGCGATATAGTTCTGTCCGTTCTGTTAGGATAGCAATGACCCGATGTACTTTTCCTCTTTGCAGTAAAGGAATGACTCGCCGTGTAAAAACTACGTCGCCAACAGTTACATTTTCAATGAATCCCTCACATGTCGCCAAAGCCTGTTTAGCTCCTGTCAAATTCGTCTGGCTGTTGTAAATATTAAATCCTGTTAGTGCACCGGCATACCCTCGCATATGCAAAATACTCTCGGCCATTTCATCTGCATAAATAATGACACCATTACAGTTAATCAATACAACTCCATCTTGCAACGACAGCCGGTTATATAAGGCACGGCTGTCTTTTGTAATCGGAACCTGCAGTGATAAAAAAGCAGTCTCTGTCAATATTTCTCGATTAGCTTCTACTTTACCAATGAATACAATAACTGCCATAGTCAAGCCGCCATTGTCAACAAATGGATAGGCAAATAATGGCTCAATACGACCATAATCTACTTCCTTGCACCCTTGTACAAACTGACCGCTCTTTAGTACTTCTAATGCAATCGGTTCTTCATATCCAGCAAAGACGTTTCCCGGAACCATTGCCTGTTCTTTATTTTCCGCCTGCTGCAAAAAAGGCGAACGATGGGCCACTAATACGAGTGTATTTGCCTGTCGCCCCGGTACAAAAACTAATAATTCGCGATGAGATAAATCACTAGCAAACTGCAATAGTTCTTCGCTGTTTTTTAATATATGAATCTGTACATCCGATAAGGCACTCTTTGTGCGGCATATAGATTCCATAGAAGCCATGTGGTTTCACCTCTGCTTATTGTTGCAATGTAATTGCCAATGCCGGTTTCGCATTCAATGTCAAATCAGCAAAACGTCCGTCTAATGCCATGTAATATGCCCGACAGCCAATCATAGCGCCATTATCCGTACATAAAATAGGTTCCGGCCGATAAAATGTATATCCATGTTCAGCGCAAGCTTTTTCCATAGCCGCAGACAGTCCGCTATTAGCCGATACGCCGCCGGCCGCTACAATGGTCTTCATGCCACAGTATTGCGCTGCATCCATCGTTTTTTCAACTAATGTTTCCACAACAGTCTTTTGAAAACTTGCTGCTACATCGTTGGCATCATACGATTGGCCTCGCTGATCTTGCGTATGCAGATAGTTTAATACGGCTGACTTCAAACCACTAAAACTAAATTCAAAATTATGTTTTTCATGAAGAGCCTTGGGAAATGAAATGGCATTTGGATTGCCAGTTTTAGCCAAGGCATCAATCTGCGGGCCGCCTGGATAGGGATAGCCCATCACACGGGCGATTTTATCAAAAGCTTCACCAGCTGCATCATCCCGTGTTTGTCCTAACAGCGTAAATTGATTGTACCCTTCTATTTTTACAAGCTGCGTATGACCGCCTGAAACAACTAATGCCAAAAATGGCGGTTCTAATTCAGGGTGACTCAAAAAATTAGCAAAAATATGGCCTTCCATATGATTCACCCCAACCAACGGCTTATCTAAAGCAAAGCTGATTGCCTTTGCTGCCGCTACGCCGACTAACAACGCCCCTACTAACCCAGGGCCATAGGTAACACCAATATGATCAATTTCCTGCAATGTAATCCCAGCCGTATCCAATGCTTCTTTAATAATCGGCATTACATATTCTATATGCTGACGAGATGCTATTTCCGGCACTACACCGCCAAATTTCCGGTGAATAGGTACTTGTGTTGATATAATATTGGAAAGAATCTGTCGTCCATCTTTCAAAACAGCTGCTGATGTTTCATCACAACTCGTTTCCAATGCTAACGTATACATAATATAATCATCCTTTTTTTTATTGTCCAGACTGTTGATACTTTTCTTTTTTACAACCCATCACATAGGCATCTTCAACAGGCTTAGAATAATATTGTTTTCGTACAGATATCACTTCATACCCCAACTTTTGATATAAAGCAAACGCGGCTATATTAGAAAATCGCACTTCTAAAAAAATATTCATGCACTTTTTCTTCCATGCTTCTTCCATTAAAACACGCAAAAGGAGTTCTCCATATCCTTGTCGGCGATATGCTTTTAACAGTGCAATATTCGTAATTTGACCTTCATCTAATACATGCCATAAACCAGCATAGCCTGCAATAGTTCCACTGTCATCTTCTAATACATAATACATCGTTAAATCACTGTGCGCTAATTCATGCTGAATAGACGATAAGGACCAAGGAATAGAAAATGATTCCTGCTCTACAGCATAAATTCCTGCCGCATCTTCCAAACGTGCTTTGCGAACTATTACAGACATTTCTGACCACCGTGTCGCTTTTCCCATAATACTTCTGCTTCACTGCGCCGTTTATACGCAGGTGTAAGGGTCATGCAGTCATCTACATCGCCTTCGCGCCATCTTTTTTGAGCCGCTAATGCTACGCTGCCGGCACGAGGAATGCACATCGTCGGCGGTGCCATACGGAAAAGCGGTGATTCTTCTATGATTTTCGTTTTGCCCAGCAAGGCACCATCTCCGCAAAAGACTACCGATTTTCCCTTGGCTTCTAACGCAGTCAAAACATCTGTTAACGGTGCTATATGAATATCCTCTATCTGTTGCAATGTATCGTGCTGCCACTGATATAATGAAGCATATACGTTGCCTTTTTGGGCATCAATTAATGGACAAATATAATCTGAAGCACCGACAAAATTCCAAGCCAAGCTTGTCGGTGTTTCTACACCAATAATAGGAATATTCCAAGCAAAGGCCAACCCTTTGGCCGTTGCCAAGCCAATACGCAATCCCGTAAATGAACCAGGGCCAATGGCTACGGCAACACCATCAATTTGTGTTTTAGATACAGATGCCTTATCCAGCATATCGGCAATATGCGGCATTAATTGTTCAGAATGAGTCAATCGTGCCTGTATCGTAAGCTCTGCCTTTAACGTATCGTCATGTAATAATGCGACACTAGAAACTAAACTCGATGTTTCAATCGCTAACAACATACTTTTCTACCTCTTTTTCTACTTTATCCCATCGCGCATGATCAAGTTGTATATGAAAAATGCGATCTGTAGGACTTGTTTTTTCTATGCGGATAATGGCTGCATCACTGGGAAGTCGGTCTGGGAATTTCTCAGACCATTCAATAACCGTAACGCCATCTGGCAAATAATCATCAAAGCCCAAGTCATCCAATTCATAGTCTTCTTCTAATCGATAAAAGTCAAAATGCTGCAACGGAATCGCATGTTCATAATAATTTAAAATCGTAAACGTAGGACTAACGATAGGTTCTTGAATCCCCATTCCCTGGGCAATCCCTTGAACAAAATGAGTTTTACCGGCTCCTAAATCTCCCTGCAAAGCCAATACATCGCCTCGCTGCAATACACTTCCAATGGCCTTTCCCAAGGCAATCGTATCTTGTTCTGAATGAGTTGCTATATCAATCATATTCTATCTCCTTACTGAAAATGATTCCATCCTGTTTTCGGCAACACCGTCCGCATGCCATCATGCATGACATACACCGCTCCTTCTCCTGTTTCTACATGACCAATACATGTAATATAGGCACATTGCTGCCGCAATGCTTCAAACTCCGCAGGCGCCATAGTAAAAATCAATTCATAATCTTCACCGCCGTTGAATACATAAGACCAAATATTTTTTTCTGCTTTGTCAGACCACTGTTTTAATTCCTCACTGCAGGGAATTGCATCTCGTTCAATTACGAAATTTACCTGGCTTGCTTGAGCTATTTCATTTGATTCGCTTGCTAGCCCATCACTAATATCATTCAAACTGTGTCCATGAAATTGCACCAATAATCGTCCCAATGAAATTTGCGGTTTCGGTAATTGATGCGCTTTCTTCAGCATAGAAAATCCAGACGCATTTTGTAATAATACATCTAAACCACCCGCAGAATCCCCAATGGTATGGGATACGCCAATCACATCTCCCGGCCGGGCGCCGCTGCGGCAAATTGCCTTTCCTGCTTCGATTTCTCCAAAGGCAGCAACCGTAATAACCATCGCTTCTTTTGCCATTACCGTATCACCACCAATAATATTGACATGATATCGTTGGCAAATATCCTTGATTCCCTTATACAACAACTGTAAATCATCAATTTCCATGCTAGGTACAATCGCTGTTGATAGGACAATATGGGTGGGAATACCTCCCATAGCTGCAATATCACTTAAATTAGATGCCACAGCTTTATAACCAACCTCATACCAGGTCGCAGTCTTGCCTATGATAAAATGACTGTTTTCTACCATCGTATCAATAACAGCTATTTGCTCCATTCCCGGCGTCGTTTTATATACAGCACCATCATCGCCAATACCAACGGTAATTGAATCAGGATTAAAAATTGTATTATCTTTTATTGCATCTATAAATCCAAATTCACCAATATCAGAAATTTTCATGGGTCTTTCTCCTTACTTAGACATTGAATTATGAATATATTTTAATAGAAATACGCAAAAAAGTAAAACTATTTATTTTTTTTTACAAAAAAAACAGCTCATACAAAATGTATGAGCTGTCCTATGGTGACCCGGTAGGGATTCGAACCCTAGACCTACTGATTCGTAGTCAGTCACTCTATCCAGCTGAGCTACCGAGTCATGTAGAGGACTTAAGTTTCCTTAAATCCCTCTGCGTTTTGGCAGGGGCAGAAGGAGTCGAACCCTCAACCAATGGTTTTGGAGACCACTACTCTACCAATTGAGCTATGCCCCTATAAAAATCAGCGGCTTCCTATCCTCCCAGGGGGCCTCCCCCCAAGTACTTTCGGCGTTTGCAGGCTTAACTGCTGTGTTC
>CAKPYN010000004.1 GCA_934202965.1 uncultured Megasphaera sp. | reverse complement strand
TCTTCGAGGAAGAACTTGATCGAATTTACCAAATTACTGCCTAGTGGAAGGTGTCCAACTTGTTATTGCAATTTAGAGAAAAATAAAAAAGATGATTTTCGTGGATAGAAAATCATCTTTTTTGTTGCCATATAAGATTGTAAAAATGGTTATTTCTTAGTGCATCGATTCTACGTTTACTGCCATTGTTACTTTTTCGGCATCCGGATTTTCGTTCATGGCATCGATGCGTGCGCGATAGGCTGCGTCATTTTCGTAGCGTTTGTTTTTGTAGTAGCCTACGGTCAGGAACGGTACGATGATGATGGCGATGGCCAGGTAGCCGCAGTAGCCGTAGCCGTATTTGATGATGTTGGTCAGACCGACGATGGAGATGGTCATGGATACGACGATGATGGCTAAGGTGACGATACTGGAACGAACGACGGAGCTGTTAGAGATGCGTTTCAGCGGTTTGGTTTCCGAGAAGCGGGCCGTAAAGCCGAATACGGTCGTAACGCCGGTGGAAATCAGGCATAAGAGCAGGCAGATGCTGTAGACGATGGTCAGCCAGGACATGTTCATTCCTTGGCAGCTGGTCAGTGTCGGCAGGGGCGATTTGCCATAGATGTTGGTCCAGCCTAAGAGCATGCAGACGGATAAAGTCAGTGCGACGGCGTTCATGATAAAGGAGAACCACATGGATGTGGCACAGTTTTTACGGGTTGCCAGCGGCATGCCGACGACAATCATGGTCGGGATGACGACGCACTGGAAGCCGGAGTAGGTAACGGCGTGGAGAATGGCCTGCGGCAGTTTGCTGAAGCCGTTGATTTCAAAATCCTGCGCCATGGCCTGCATAACCGTTGTCGTACCGGCAACGTCACCAGCCATATAGATACCGATAGCAAAAATAAATACGGATGTAGCTAAAATAGCAATCCCCATATAGGTCGTTGCTTTGCGGACTAAACCAGCCCCAAAAATTGTCAGAACGAGGACAACGGCACCGACAACTAAAATACCCAAGTAATAATTTAAACCGATTTGATCTTGCAAAGCCGAAGCGGCACCGGAAATCGCTGCGGAAACGGCCATGAGAACCATAATATAAAAGAAGATTTCAAATAAATATTCTACCGGTTTAAAAGGGCTGTACAAATTATGGAACAACTGTCTGTAACTGGTTAAGTGACGTGAGTTGTACATGTTCATGGCTTCTTTGATGGTCAGTGTCAAAAGAAGCATGGTGATGATGGCGGTAATCGGACCGAGCCAGCCCAGACTGATAAAGTATACGTTGGCTTGGTTGCCGGTTGCAAAACCGCCGCCGGCGTGTGAACTAAATAATACGGCACCGACGGAAAAGCACATGCTGATCGATGCGGCTTTGATGGTAGATGGTGTTTTCATAATACATATCCTCCCTCAAGATGGAACTATAAGTCTTAAGAGAAACGAAAACGCCTTTCGTCTCTCTGCTGGTTAGCTAAGAGACGAAAGGCGTATAACCTTCCGCGGTACCACTCTGATTCGTCCGAAGACGCGCTCTCGGATACGGCAGTGCCATATCCATGCTCTGTAACGGGAGTTCCCGTAGCAGCCTACTTCATTCAGCTTCTCCGTTCGGCAATGAGTTCAATCCGCTTTTTGTACTGTCTTGCACCCCGCGACAGCTCTCTGAAACATCCAGCTGGATTTACTGGTTTGCGTCATCACGTTTAACGACGTTTGATGATGACATAATAGCATACGAGTATAGGGGTGTCAAGTAGAAAAGATAAAGTTTTTTGTTAAAATACGCAATAAACGTTTAAGTTTAAGGTTTAACCTTAAAATAAAAAAGCAATTATTTTCCTGTATAAATGAGATGAATCAATTTCATTGTCATTTCGTAGGATTTTACCAGTGATGGAATCGGTAAAAATTCATAGCGGGAATGGAAGTTCATGCCGCCCGTAAAGTAGTTCGGTGTCAGAATGCCTTTGGTGGAAATGAAGGAACCGTCTGTGCCGCCGCGCATGGCAATCGTTTTGGGCGTAATGTCCAGGGCGTTCATGGCATCGTAAATATAGTCGATGGCCTTGCGGTTGTCATCGGTAATGGCGTCGGCAATGTTGCCGTACGTATCGGAAATGGTGCATTCGATGACGGCGCGGGGGTTGGCAGCCTGCAGTTTTTTGACGTTTTCGGCAATACGCCGTTTCTTTTCTTCGTATAAGTCTTTGTGATGGTCGCGGATGTTGAGATGGACCGTCGCCGTAGATTGGTTGGAATGGACTTCCTGGCACCAGATGTAGCCGTCTTTGCCGTCTGTGCATTCCGGTGTTTCGCTGCGGTCAAACATGTTGATAAAATCGACGGCAATGAGCGTCGGGTTGACGAGGACGCCTTTGGCACTCATGGGATGGGCGCTGACGCCGTGAATCGTGACGGTGGCACTGCCGGCGTTAAATGTTTCATAGACGACTTCTCCCAGTTCGCAGGAGTCAATGGTATAGGCAAAATCGACGGGGAATTTGCTGAAATCCATGTTTTTGGAGCCGTACAGGCCGCATTCTTCGTCGGGGACGAAAGCGACGTAGATGTCGCCGTGATAGATAGATGGGTCATGAGCAAGGGTAGCGAGTGCTGTCATAACGTTGGCAACAGCGGCTTTATTATCTGAGCCCAATACGCTGGTGCCATCGGTAACGATAAGATCTTGTCCTTTATAGGTAGCAAGTTCCGGATGCTCTTTTTCTGTCATGACAATATGCTGCGTTTCGTTTAGAACAATATCGCCGCCTGTATAGGAAATAGTCTGCGGATGCACGACAGGCGATAAGCAGACATCGACCGTATCTATGTGCGTGCAGAAACCGACAGAAGGAACGGTTTTGGTTTCGCCTTGGGGCAGATGGGCTGGCAGTTTGGCTGTCAGGACGCATTTGTCGCTCAGGCTGATATCGGTCAGGCCGAGCTCTTCCAATTCGTGCTGCAGCTGATGGGCCATGTCCCACTGGCTTTCTGTGCTGGGGACGACGGTGCCGCCGTTTCCTTTGCTTTGGGACGGGATTTGCACATAGCGGTAAAACCGCGTAACTAATTCTTGTTGGACATCATTCATGAGTAAGACTCCTTTACGGTAACACAGTTACATTAAAACATCTGGCGCGGGTAGATGTAGTCTGCCTGGAAGCCCAGGGGAATGCCGAGGAACCAGAAGACATAGAGCATAATCGTCAAGACGACCAGTAAGGTAATCGTATAGGGCAGCATGAGACTGCTCAAGGTACCGACGCCGGTTTTTTTGTAGTATTTCTGGCAATAAATAATAATCAGCGGATAAAAGGCAAACATCGGCGTGCAGACGTTGACGGCCGAGTCGCTGACGCGGAATGCGGCCTGTGTCAATTCCGGCGCAATGCCGACGGACATGAGCATCGGTACGAAAATCGGTGCGAGGATGGACCATTTAGCCGATGCCGATGTAATAATCAGATTTAAGAGGGCAACGAATACAATGATGCCGAATATAGTGATTTGCGGCGGCAGGGCCAGAGATTTTAAGAAATCCGCGCCGGCAACGGCAATGAGCGCCCCCAGGTTGGATGCACCGAAGGCATACATAAACTGAGCGGCAAAGAAATAGAAGACAATCAGCTGTACCAGCGTGTGCGTGATTTCTTCCATGGAATGGGTGAAATCTTTAGAGCTTTTGAAGGTACCGCTGATGATGCCGTAGACGATGCCGGGGATGCCGACGAGTAAAAAGATAATGGCTACGATGGACTGCATAACCGGCGCTTTGAAGCTGGCAATGTTGCCGTCCGGGTCACGGAGCAGGGAATCTGTTGGCACGAGGGACAAAAAGAGGCCGATAAGCATGATAATAAGAACAGCAGACGCAATATAAAAGGCTTTGTTTTCCTGCGGCGTAATCGGTTTCATGGCTTCACCGGATACGTTGATGTCTGCATCAATAGGGCAGGCTTTACGGCACCACGGTTCCGTGATTTTTTCAGTAACCCACCAGCAGCTGCCGATGACGGCAAAGGTAGAGCTGACAGCATAGAAATAATTGCACAGTACATTGACTTCATACGATGGGTCGATGATTTGTGCGGCCATTTGTGTAAAGCCCTGAATAACCGGGTCAATGGCTGACGGCGTGTAGTTGGCGGCAAAGGCCCCGGCGATACCGGCAAAGGAAGCGGCAACGCCTGCCAGGGGATGTTTTCCCGACGCGTAGAATAAGTAAGCGGCAATCGGAATAATAATCATATAGCCGCTGTCCGGTGCCAAATGGCTGAGCATGCCGACGAGGATGACGATCGGCGTAATGAGGAATTTCGGCGTGACCATCAAAATCTTTTTCAGGCCCGTGCCGATGTAGCCGGATCCCTGGGCAATGCCGATGCCGAGGGTAGCAACGATAACCATACTCAGCGGCGGGAAACCGGCAAAGTTGGAAACCATTTTGGTCATGAGCGTAACTAAAGACTGGGGGGAAAGCATATTGGTAACGGTAATTTCTTTTCCCGTCGTCGGATGCAGGTAGCCAAAATGAATGGTAGAACAAATAGCGGAAACGATACAGGTAATAAAGAATGCGGCGATGAAGAGCATCGTAATATCGGGAATTTTATTACCGACTCGTTCAATCCAGCCGAGGAAGCCTCCGACTTGGTTCGGGGAGGCTGCAGGGGTCTTGCTTTGATTTGCCATTGGAATAACTCCTTTATAAAAAAAATAATGTGGTGCATGCCATTTGACACGCACCACATTATTATATCATGTAATGACTACGATAACAAACAATACTACGAAGTATGCGCTATTTTCATGCCCAGTCGCCGTTTGTAAATACGGGAACTGTTGTGCCTTCTTCTTTAGTGCCGACAATTGTCAAATCGGCTGAACCGACCATGAAGTCCACATGAATCATCGAGTCGTTAATACCGGCTTTCAGTGTTTCTTCTTTGGACATCGACGCACCGTCGGCGAGGCAAGTCGGATAGGCGGCTCCTAATGCTAAATGGCACGAGGCATTTTCATCAAACAGGGTTTCATAAAAGAGAATATTTGATAACGAAATAGGGGAGTGATACGGAATCAGCGCGACTTCTCCGAGACGGCAGGCGCCTTCATCAATCGCAATCAGCTTTTTAAGTACCTCTTCGCCGACTTCAGCGTGGGCGTCAATGACTTTGCCATCTTTAAAGATCAAATGGAATTTGTCGATCACGTTGCCATTGTACACAAGGGGCTTCGTGCTGTATACGATACCGTTTACATTGTCTGCTTGGGGAGCGGAATATACTTCTTCTGTTGGAATATTCGCATTGAACAAGATATGACTGCCCGATTCTTCAGCACCGCCCTGCCAAATGTGATGTTTTGGCAGTCCAACGATAAGATCTGTGCCCAACGCGTTGGTATAATGCAGACTCGTAAAATGCTGTTCTGTCATCCATTGGCGGCGTTTGGCAAGCATTGCTAAATGGGCATCCCAGTCGGCTAATGGGGTTTCACTGTCTGCACGGGATGATTGCAGAATTTGCTGCCATAAGGATTCATAGGCTTTTTCCGGTGACGCATCGGGATATAGCAGCGCTGCCCAAACATTGCTGGGAACAGCGGCAACAAGCCAGGTCGTCTTAGAGGCCATCATGCCGTCGATATATTCTTTTAAAGCTGTATTTTGTGCTTTTTGCCAAGCAAATATTTTTTTCGTGTCAATGCCATTCATCAAATAGGGATTGGCAGAAATGAGGCTCAAAAAAGCGGCCCCTTGATGATAATAGTGCAGGCTGAAATCACGACGCCAGTCCGGCAGGGATTCGAACTGTTCTTGCGATTCATATTCATAGCGAAGACGAGCCATATCGTCGCAGCGCCAGTTGCAGACGACTTGAGAGGCACCGCATTCGTAGGCTTCTTTGGTTAGAATCGTGACAAAGGAGCTGCTTTCGACAGGGGCATTGATGACGAGAATTTGATTTTTTTGTAAATGAATGCCTTTTTGCAATAAGACTTGGGCATAAGCGTGTAATTGTTTTTCTGTTGGCATAGAAATCCTTCCTTTCGTATATGATTATCCTTGGGCAAATGCAGTGTGTCGCCAAAGACGGTAATTTAGGGCACTGGCATTAATTGCCAGACTGATAACAAGACTGAGCCAATAGCCATAGGGACCATACGACGTCAAATGAGCACAGGCATAGCCCATAGGGATGCTGATGAGCCAATACGTCACAAAGGCAATATAGGTAATGATTTTTACGTCTTTATAGCCGCGCAGAATCCCCTGTACCGGCGTGCCGGCCGCGTCAAAAAAGGCGAAGATGACAGCAAACAGGAGAAAATGGCGAATGGCCTGGAACGTGACGGCATCGTTGGTAAAAATATGGGCAATCGGGTCGAGAAACAGATACGTCGCCGTAATCGTAAAGACGACAATCGTAAAGGCCGTCAGCTGCGAGAGCACGGCGTACTGCCGGGCGCCGATAAAATTTTTGGCGCCGACTTCGTAGCCGATGACGATGGTCGCCGTCAGGCTGATGCTCCAAGGTATCGTATAGGTGAGCGTGGCGTAGCTGATGGCGGCCTGATTGGCAGCCAAATAGACTGTGCCGAATTCAGCCATCAATAGGCCGACGATGCTGAACAGGCTCGTTTCACAAAAGACGGCGATAAAAATAGGCAGTCCCAGCTGTAGTTGATGATTACAGTATACCCAGCGGAACGGCCGCAGACGAGTCCATATATGATACGACCGAAAGGGCTCTTTCCAGTGCAGGACGGCAATAAATAGAAACAGTGAAATCCAAGCGGCAATCGTAATGGCATATCCCGTACCGATACCGCCCATGGGTGTGATGCCGAAACCACCGAAAATAAGCAGGCGAAACAGAAGAATTGTCAGCACCATATTCGTGACAATAATCGCCATGGAAATATGTGTCATACCATGAGCATCTACGATATAACGGAGCGTAGCTTGTAAAAACAGTGGCAATATGCCTAATGCCAAAGCAAACAAGTATTCACTGGCAATATGATGAACAGCCGGCTCCAGCTCCATGAAGTCAAGAAATGGGGGTAGCAGCAGATAGCCGGCGGCAATCGTGACAATCGTAAAAAAAATCGCAATATAGATACTTTGCATAATATATATGGGGATGCGACTTGTTTTGTTGGCACCGCGGAGCTGTGAAATAATGGGGGATACGCCAAAAAAGATACCGGAAATACCGGCAAAGACGGGAAACCAAATGTTGACAGCAACGGCGACGCCGGCCAAATCCACTGTACCGGCTTGACCACTAAAAATGCTGCTGAACACACTGGTGCCGATTTGGGCCATTTGCGTGAATAATAAGGGAAAAAATAAGAGTAAAAAATGTTTGAGTTGAAATACATGGGGGAAATGCATCGGTTACCTCCGTGTGGATGGAACAATTCGTTCTTATACGAAAATAAGCCCCGTCAGAGACAGGGCTTTGGTGGCATATATTATTTTGCCATTGCGTTGACTTTAGCAGCCAAACGGGATTTTTTGCGAGCTGCATTGTTTTTATGGAGAACGCCTTTCTGAGCGGCGCTATCGATTACACTGCTGGCTTTATCAAAAGCTGTTTTAACAGCAGCAGCATCACCGGAAGCGATAGCTTCTGTTGCACGGCGGATAGCTGTATGTACAGAAGATTTTACCTGAGAGTTAGCTTCATGACGAGCTGCGTCTTTTTCCATGGATTTAATATTAGCTTTAATTTGCGGCAATTGGTTCACCTCCCTAAATTACAAGAACACTAAAATGCATTTTAGCATATGTAAAGATAAAAATCAATACATAAATACAGATAATTTATCAATTTTGCATGATATACTTATAGTTTATTTTCCGAGCCGAGTACGTATTTGATTTTGTGTGCAACAATATCATAAATGCATTGGCGGCCGTCTTTTAAGTATTGACGCGGGTCAAAGTGATCGGGATGAGCAGCTAAATGCTGGCGTACGCCGGCTGTTAAGCCTAAACGCAGATCTGAGTCAATATTGATTTTACATACAGCCATGGAAGCGGCTTTGCGGAGCTGATCTTCCGGAATGCCGATGGCATCAGCCAAATTCCCGCCGTTGTCGTTAATCATTTTTACATATTCCGGAACGACAGAAGATGCACCGTGCAGGACAATAGGAAATCCCGGAAGGCGTTTAGAAACTTCTTCCAAAATATCAAAGCGGAGCATAGGCGGAACGAGTACGCCTTTTTCATCGCGTTTGCATTGAGACGGCGTGAATTTATACGCACCGTGGCTGGTACCAATGGCAATGGCCAGTGAATCGACACCGGTCCGGCTGACAAATTCTTCTACTTCGTCAGGACGTGTATACGAAGCTTCGTTCGATGCGACCTTGACTTCATCTTCGATACCGGCGAGTTTACCCAATTCACCTTCGACTAATACGCCATGGTCATGGGCATAATCAACAACTTGTTTCGTAAGGGCAATATTATCTTCAAAGGAAAGTTGGGAACCATCAATCATAACCGATGTAAAACCACCGTCAATGCAATCTTTGCAGGTTTCAAAATCTGGACCATGATCCAAGTGGAGTGCAATCGGCAGATCATGTTCTTCCAGTGCTGCTTCCAGTAAATGTTTTAAATAGGCAGGGCGCGCATATCTTCTGGCACCGGCAGAGGCCTGTAAGATCAAAGGAGAATGCAAATCTGCGGCAGCGTCTGTAATTCCCTGAACAATTTCCATGTTGTTGATGTTGAACGCTCCGATTGCATAGTGACCTTCATACGCTTTTTTAAACATTTCTGTAGTTCCAATTAATGGCATGTGACATTCCTCCTAATGTATATGTTTATAGCTTTTGGCATAGAGCTTGCCAGCCAGCCTGCACGATAAGATGCTGCATATCAGCAGGAAGCTGGGAATGAACGGAAATACTTTGACCTGTCATAGGATGAATAAACTGCAGCCGATAGGCGTGCAACGCCTGGCGTTGGATATCCTTTTGGGAGCCGCCGTACAAATCGTCGCCGGCCAGGGGATAGCCCAAATAACTGCTGTGGACACGAATTTGATGCGTACGGCCCGTATGAAGCGTGACTTGCAGCAAACTCCAGTTCGTATTCGCCGCCAGCCGAGTAAAATCAGACCAAGCGGACTGACCGTCGGATGATGCCTGCCGTTTAATAATACTATCGGGACAACGGGCAATTGGGACATGAACCGTTGCAAACGCACTGGGAAAATACCCACGGGCAATCGCAAGATAGGTGCGGCTGTAGCCTAAATCTTTTTTATCGAAAGCCGATTGAATTTGCGGTTCTTTGGCAATCATGCATAAGCCCGATGTGTTTTTATCCAGCCGATGCATGGGATGGTAGGCACAATGCAGACCCTTTTGTTGATAATAATAAGCAACGGCATTGGCCAGTGTACCCGTATGTGCGCCGGATGTAGGATGCATTAACAAACCGGCCGGTTTATCTATTACCAGCAAGTATTCGTCTTCATAGGCGATGCCAAACGGAATCGGCTCCGGAGTAAACGGATTCGTTTCCGGCAGCGTAACCGTTACAACATCTCCCATATGGACAAAATCACGCGTCGACGCAGATTTCCCATTAATCATACAGATGCCGTGATGCTTGATGCGGCGACGCAATGTAGACGATACACCAAAATGGCGCAACGCACCCAATAGAGATGTCGGCTTGTCTATTCTTCCTACAGTAAAATGAATCATATGTATTCCTCGCTGTGTACATATTACAACCCTATTATACAGAATGCAGAACAATAAATCTATATATTTCTCATAATCAAAATAATTTATCCTGTTTAGGTCTTCATTTTGAGAACGTATGCGACTTGTTGAAACAATATTGACCAATTCCCAAAGCATAGTATAATATAGAAATGTTATGTGCTTTTACAATGGGCAGCTTATATTTCAAGTATAACGTAAAAACTTATTGTATACGAAAAGAAGGAATTTATAGATACTATAGAGAATATATATTACGTCAGATTATTTTGTAAGGTATAGGTGATGGGCGTGAAGAAATTTTCCAGCGAATTCATTGAACAAGTGCGACAGGCCAATGACATTGTTAGTGTCATATCGGAATATGTTTCACTGAAGCGGCAAGGGCGAAATTTCTGGGCATGCTGCCCATTTCATAATGAAAAAACAGCGTCCTTCAGCGTCGCAGCCGATAAAGGATTCTTTTATTGCTTTGGCTGTCATGCATCGGGAGATGTCTTTAAATTTGTGATGATGAAAGAAAATCTTTCTTTTGCCGAAGCTGTAGCCAGACTGGCTGAACGAGCCCATATTGCACTGCCGGCTGTGGAAAAAACAGCTCAGGAAGTCGAACGGGACAAGCTGATGCAGCGGCTGTATACCATCAACGAAATGGCGGGAAATTTTTTTCATAATTGTCTAATTCAAACACATTATGGACAACCGGGTCTGGCTTATTTTCACAAACGCCATGTATCAGATGAGACGATTCGTGAATTTAAACTGGGATTTGCACCAGACAGTTGGAATAAACTGACAGATGCCTTTATGAAAAAGGGCATAGCAGGCAAGGATTTGGTACGCTTAGGCTTGGCAAAAGAAAAGAATGGTCATTTTTATGACGCGTTCCGCAATCGGGTTATGTTTCCCATTCGCAATGGGCGCAGCCGTATTGTTGGGTTTGGCGGTCGCGTTTTAGATGACAGCAAGCCGAAATACTTAAATTCACCGGAAACTCCTATTTTTAATAAACGCCGTCTCCTATTTGCGATGGATTTGGCACATAAAGCGATCTATGAACAAGGACGTGCCGTATTGGTAGAAGGATATATGGATGTCGTCGCAGCGCATAACCATGGCATTCATAACGTTGTCGCTTCGTTGGGAACGGCATTTACGCCGGAACAGGCGCGGCTGCTGCAGCGGCAGGCTGATGAACTGGTCCTTTCCTATGATATGGATGGGGCTGGCAGGCAGGCGACGCTGCGAGCGATGGAGATTGTCCGCGGCATGAGCCTGACAGTCCGTGTAGTATCCTTGCCTCAAGGCAAAGATCCGGATGAATATATCAATACAGCCGGGCCGGATAAGTTTCAAGATGCCGTACATAACGCGCCGAATGTATTGGATTATATGCTGCAAACGGCATGCAGGCAGTTTGACAGTACAACACTGGAAGGAAAATCATCCATTACGGCAATGGTACTGCCGGCACTGGCAGCCGTTGACAATCGAGTAGTACTGGAAGCTTTTTTGAGTAAAATGGCTTCACAGCTCAAAATTGATGATAATGCCGTCCGCAGCGAATTTAATAAGTATATAGCCAAGCATCCGGAATTGGGGCAACAGCAAGTCATTGTTTCTGCTTCAGTGGCCCATGAAAATGCGGCGGCTCGCGGCAGCGGTGCTATGGCGGTAGCCGAAGAAAATATTTTACGGTTTCTGTTGGAAAAACCGGCAGCATGTGAACGAATTCAGCAGAAAATCGATACAGCCTTTTTTACGGATACGAGAAGACGGCATATTTATCAAATTATTTTAGATACCTATGCCTCACAGGGAACCTATACCAAAGGGGACATTCAAGAGCAGTTAACGCCTGACGAGACCGGGGAAGTGGCACGCATTATGATTTTGCAAGATGTGCCAATGGATGAACAGGTAGTCATGGACTATGTAAAACGATTCCGCTTAGCCGAGCTGCAAAAACAGTATATAGAACACAGCAAGCGGGCAGCTGCCTACAGCAGAGAGAATGACAGCCGTGTGATCACGGAACTGGCAGCTTGTAAACAGATAAATGAAGAAATCAAGAAATGGTCATAACAAGCAGAAAGGGGTTTGCATATCATGACGAAAACAAACGATACCGATATGATGATAGATAAAAAAACAACAACGAAAAAGAGCACAGCGAAACGAAGCAGCAAACGCAAAACGACTAAGAAAAAAGAACAAGGAAAACAGCTATCGCCGCAGGAACGCTTGAAATTAGCCCAACAGCATGTGTTGCAGCTGCTTCAGATGGGCCAGAAAAAAGGTAGCCTGACCTATACAGAAATCATGAACGTTCTGGAAGAAGATGAATTAACGCCGGAACAGATTGATAAAATGTATGAACTCTTTGCCGATAAGGGGATTGATATTATTGGCGAAGACGATTCGATGAATGATAATGACGATATTGAAGTCGATGATGATGCCGAAGAAGTGCCGGATTTACACAATGTCGATTTGAGCGTTCCCGAAGGTATCAATATCGATGATCCTGTCCGCATGTATTTAAAAGAAATCGGCCGCGTGCCGTTGCTATCGGCAACCGAAGAAATTACGCTGGCAAAAACGATTGAACGAGGCAATGCCGAAGATGCGACAGAAGAAGAAATCAAAGCCGGCACGATTGCCAAGAAAAAATTGACTGATGCCAACTTGCGTTTGGTTGTCAGCATTGCCAAACGGTATGTAGGCCGGGGCATGTTGTTTTTGGATTTGATTCAAGAAGGCAACTTGGGGCTATTAAAAGCTGTCGATAAATTTGATTACAGCAAAGGCTATAAATTCAGTACCTATGCAACATGGTGGATTCGTCAAGCTATTACGCGTGCCATTGCCGACCAGGCACGTACGATTCGTATTCCTGTTCATATGGTAGAAACAATCAATAAATTGATTCGTATTTCCCGTCAGCTTCTGCAGGACAAAGGCCGTGAACCCTTGCCGGAAGAAATTGCTGAAAAAATGGAAATTCCTGTTGAACGCGTACGGGAAATCATGAAAATTGCCCAAGAACCGGTTTCGTTGGAAACGCCAATTGGTGAAGAAGAAGATTCCCATTTAGGTGACTTCATTGAAGATTCCGAAGCCGTCGCTCCCGATGATGCAGCCTCCTTTATTTTGCTGAAAGAACAGATTGAAGATGTCTTCTCCTGTCTGACCGACCGAGAACGAAAAGTACTGTATTTACGGTTTGGCTTAAAAGACGGCCGTCCGCGCACACTGGAAGAAGTAGGTCAGCACTTTAACGTTACGCGTGAACGTATTCGTCAGATTGAAGGCAAAGCCCTCAGCAAATTGAGAAATTGGGGCAAACGCGAAAAAATTAAAGATTTTCTTTAATAGATACACCTTGACGATGAGCCGGTATTATTGTATACTTATTTAGTAAGGCTCAAAGGCCTTACTATTTGGGCCTATAGCTCAGCGGTAGAGCCCCCGGCTCATAACCGGTCGGTCCCTGGTTCAAATCCAGGTGGGCCCACCAACCCAAAACTCCTGTCTTACATTCGTAAGGCAGGAGTTTTTTTTAGCTATAAAACCTATAAGAAATGTTTCTAAACTGTGCTATAATACAAGAAGCATCGATGGAAATACATCGAACAGAAAGAAGTGGAGAAATATGTCAAAATTTTGTATACATTGTGGCAGTAAATTAGAAGATACAGATAAGTTTTGCATGCATTGCGGTGCAAAGTGCGTCGATGCAGGACAACCGGCAGCACCGGTAGACACGACATCATCGGCAGCGCAAGCAGCATTTGAAAAGGCAGAACAAATTTTGCTTTCATCAAAACCCATTCCCGATTATTCCCAGGCTTTGGTACAACTGGTACAAGCCAAAAAATTGGGCATCAAAACGAATAAGATGGAAACGCTCATGCTGTTGGATCAACTATATCGAACCATTGATATGCTGCGTCAGTCCTATGGGAAAACCGAAACGCCTACGCCTCATCTGACAGAGACAGGAAATGACATCGGTAGAAAACATATGGCCTCTTCCTCGGCGCAGCCGGCACCGCATACGTTATTGGAACACCGCCAGTCTAATCCAAGTATGCAGCAGCCCATAGATAACAGAAGCTCTGCAGTGAGTAACAGCAATTTGGGAACCTATATGAAAGCAGCAGCTATCGGGGCTGTTACCGGTGCCGTAGCCAATACGTTGCTAGGACACCATGACGTACAAGCCAGCGATGACATGCTCAATTTGATGCGCAGTGACGATGCTGCTTTGACGGAAGCAGCCGATACATTACCGGATACAGATACGTACGACGACACGAATGATACCACCGATACTGACGATGGATCAGATAATACAGCCTATAATGAAAACACGACAGATGATACGTCTTATGATGATACTGATTCAGATACATCCTATGATGATTCGGAAAACGACAACTGGTCCGATACGGATGATACCTATGATGATAGTGATACGGACAGTTCCGATGACTATGATGATGGTGGCGATGATTTCTTTTAATCATTTCAAAAAAAAAAAGCCTGTCGCTTGATGCGACGGCTTTTTTGTGCCGAATTTGATAATATAATAAATTCAGACGAATAAAGATTTTTGTTGCAATTAAATATTATTATAAAACAAAGGATGGTACTAATGAGAATTGGTGATAGAATACGCTTATTAAGAGAAAAATGTGGAAAAACGCAAGGTGAAGTATGTGCATCTTTGGGCCTTGAGCAAAGTACTTTAGCTAATTACGAAAAAAGCAGGAGAACACCTAAAGTAGATATAATTATTGCATTGGCTAAATTTTTTCATGTTTCTACTGACTATCTTTTAGGGTGCGCTGATTCTCCTTGTATAAGAAATGTAATTAATGATAATGACATGGATAAATTTTTATTACAATCAAACATCATATTTAAAGGTCATACTGTATCATTGTCCGATAAAGATAGGAAAATACTTAGGCAGGCTTTAGAAATAGCCTTTATGGCTATTAAAAATGGTGAGTCTGTGTGATGCGTTGCAGCTTGTTAGACATATATAACAACACTTATATAATATTATATAGACATACTAGATCAGTCATAGCTTTACAGTAGTTCTATCTTTTAATGGTTCTAATGTTATTGTTTTTGTAAATTCTTAACGCGATATGCATCTTATTGTAAAAAGTTGGTGTTATTATGAATATCGGTACTAGGATAAGAAAATTGCGTGAACAAAAGGGAATGACGCAAGCAGAATTAGCAAAGAAAATTATGGTAGATAAAAGCGTCATGAATAGAATTGAAATAGGTACTAGATTAGTAAGAAGCGATGAGTTACTTTTATTATCACATGTTCTTAATGTTTCAACTGACTTTCTTTTGGGCAATAAATCAAAAACGGGAGATGATAGTGTTTTAACTAACGATATGAATCAATTTTTTTCACAGTCATAAATTATCTTTGATGGGAAGTGTATTGATTTATCAGAAAAGGACAGGAATATATTGGAGATGGCTTTGAGAATAGCATTGATGGCTATTAAAGATAGTTAAAAATATATACAGAAGACAGCAAAAGTATGATGTATTCAATAATATAAGAGGAATAAGAGAATGAAAAAAATAGTATTGTTGGTTACGTTATTTTTTATGATAAGCATGCCAGTGTTTGCTGCAAACTGGAAATATTTATCAACTGATATTCATGGTAATGTTTATTGTGTAGACAGAAATAGCATTCATTATTATAAAGGGTGTGCTGATATATGGACAAAAATTATTAGAAGAAATGGTGCGTGGGAGATTTGTCTTATTCGTGTTACTACAGATAAACGGTTAGCGGTACTTTCGACAACAAAATATGATAGATATGGCAATGTTATTTATTCTCGAGATTATCCATATTATATTCGTAGAATAGTTCCAGATTCTATGGGGGAAGATTTATATATTGCAATATATTACAGCTAAAGTAAGTTTAGTTTTTTAGTATGAGGTCTATCAGACTCCAAGCAATATATATAATGAAAAAATAAGATGATTTTCTGGCAATCCTATGATATAATTACGTATTGTAAATAAGTATTAAAATTTTTTCTGCGAGGAGTGTCTCTATGAAAATCAGTGCTGAAGAAATAAAGAAAATCGCACTGTTGTCCCGATTGGAAATTAAAGACGATCAGATTGAATCGGTTGGGAAACAGCTGAATGACATTTTGTCGTATATGGATTTGATGAGCCAGGTAGATATTACGGACGTTAAGCCAACGGCTCATGCTGTATCGATGTCGAATGTAATGCGTGATGATGTACCGCAGCCATCCTTATCGAATGAAAAAGCGTTACAGAATGCGCCGGAACCGGAAAACGGCTACTTTAAGGTTCCAAAAGTAATTCAGGATTAAGGAGGGGTATTGTGGAAACCATACATGGATTGCATGACAAACTCGTCAAAGGCGAACTTTCTGCTGTTGAATTGACGAATACATTTCTTGCTCATAAAGATACCGTAGAACCCAAGGTACAGGCATTTTTGTCGGATAACCGTCAGTTTGCCTTGGAAGCAGCTGCTGCTGTCGATAAAAAAATCGCTGCTGGCACGGCTATTTCTGATTTAGCCGGCATTCCGGGAGCAATCAAAGATAATATTTGTATTAAAGGTCAAAAAGCAACGTGCGCATCGAAGATGCTGCAAAACTTTACGTCACCGTATAATGCGACGGTTATTGAAAAATTGATGGCCGCTGATTATGTCAGCCTTGGCAAAACGAATATGGATGAATTTGCCATGGGCAGTTCTACGGAAAATTCGGCTTTCCAAATTACGCATAATCCGTGGAACTTGGATTATGTACCGGGCGGTTCGTCCGGCGGTTCGGCTTCCGCTGTCGCATCGGGCGAATGCGTTTGGGCTCTTGGTTCTGATACAGGCGGATCGATTCGTCAGCCGGCAGCGTATTGCGGCGTTGTCGGTCTCAAACCGACATACGGCTTGGTATCTCGTTTTGGCTTGATTGCGTTTGCATCTTCGCTGGATCAGATTGGTACCTTTACCAACGACGTTGAAGACTGCGCTATTGTACTCAATGCCATTGCCGGCCATGATGCCAAAGACTCCACATCGATTCCGCAGGCTAAAAAAGATTATAAACAAGCTTTAGTCAATGATGTAAAAGGCATGAAAATCGGCGTTCCTGAAGAATTCTTTGGCGAAGGCTTGGATGATACTTGCCGTAAATCACTGGAAGAAGCTATTGAAACGTATAAAAAACTGGGTGCCGAAATCGTACGGGTCAGCATGCCGCACATGAAATACGGTATTGCTGCGTACTATGTCATTGCGCCGGCAGAAGCCAGCTCCAACTTGGCCCGCTATGACGGCGTAGGTTTTGGCCTCCGCGTGGAAGGCAAGGACATTGTCGATATGTACATCAAAACCCGTTCCGAAGGTTTTGGCCCAGAAGTACAGCGTCGTATTCTTCTTGGCACATATGTCCTCAGCTCCGGCTATTATGATGCGTACTACCTGCGGGCTATGAAAGTTCGTACGTTGATTAAACAAGATTATGATGAAGCCTTGAAACAATGTGACGTCTTGCTGACACCGACGGCACCGGATACGGCATTCAAGATTGGTCAAAACAGTGACAATCCGCTGGCTATGTATTTGGGCGATGTCTGCACGGTTACGTTAAACTTGGCAGGTCTTCCGGGCATCAGCATTCCTTGCGGCTATAAAAACGGCCTTCCGATTGGTATGCAGCTGATTGGCAAAGCGTTGGATGAAGAAACACTGCTGCGCGTTGCTTATACATTTGAACAAAATCGGACGGACTTACGTAAGCCGTTGCCAATGGGGGAGGTTGAACTCTAATGAAATACGAATCCGTTATCGGCTTGGAAGTCCATGTCGAATTAAAAACGAAAACGAAAATTTTCTGCGGCTGCAGTACAGAATTTGGTGCAGAACCGAATACCCATGTTTGCCCGGTCTGCTTAGGCCTTCCGGGCGTATTGCCGGTTCTTAATAAAGAAGTGCTTCATTTTGCTGTCAAAGCCGGCTTGGCACTGCACTGCGATATTTTGCCGTTCAGCAAATTTGACCGTAAAAACTATTATTATCCGGATTTGCCAAAAAACTTCCAGACGTCACAGTTTGATCTGCCAATCTGCAAAGGCGGCTATGTCGATATTGAAGTCAATGGCGAACAACGCCGCATTCATTTGACGCGTATTCATATGGAAGAAGATGCAGGCAAACTCGTTCACAGCGGTGCGACCATTGATACGTCTGATTCGACATGCGTCGATTACAACCGCACAGGCGTGCCTTTGTTGGAAATCGTTGGTGAACCGGAACTGCGCAGCGGCGAAGAAGCTCGCGCTTATTTGGAAAAACTTCGTTCCATTTTGCAGTATTTAGGCGTTTCGGACTGCCGACTCGAAGAAGGCAGTATGCGCTGCGATGCTAACATTTCTGTTCGCCCTGTTGGTAGCACGAAATTGGGGACGAAAACAGAATTAAAAAATATCAACTCCTTTAGCGGCGTACAGAAAGGGATTGAATACGAAGCCGTTCGTCAGGCACAAATTTTGGATGAAGGCGGCACGATTCAGCAGGCAACCCGCGGCTGGGAAGAAGCCAAAGGTATTACGGTATTGCAGCGTGTCAAAGAAGGCGACAGCGACTACCGTTATTTCCCGGAACCGGATTTGATTCCGATCGAAGTATCGCCGGAATATATCGAACAAGTTCGTAGCGAACTGCCGGAAATGCCCGATGCCCGTCGTAAACGCTTTATGGATGAATTGGGACTGCCGGAATACGATGCCAACTTGCTGACATTGGAAAAACAGACAGCCGATTATTTTGAAGAAATCGTCAAAGACGGCGTCGATGCTAAAACGGCTTCCAACTGGATGCTCGGCGAATTTGCTAAGAAGCTCAATGAAGAAGGCGTCAGCGCAGCCAATGCTCCGGTTAAACCGGCTGATTTGGCAGGCCTCTTGCAGTTGATTGCGAAAGGAACGATTTCCGGTAAAATTGCTAAGAAAGTATTGCCGGAAATGTGGAAAACCGGTAAATCTGCCGATGTTGTCGTTAAAGAACAAGGCTTGGTACAGATTACCGATACGGGTGCATTGGAAGAATTGGTTAAAAAGATTATTGCTGCCAATCCGCAATCCGTTGCCGATTATCAAGCTGGCAAGAAGAAAGCTATCGGTTTCTTAGTCGGTCAAATTATGAAAGAAACAAAAGGCCGCGCTAACCCAGGCGTTGTCAACCAGTTGTTGACAAAGAACTTACAATAATAGGATGGACAGATACCTATGCCATACGCTGTAGCGTGACGCATAGGTGATACGAGAGCCACACAGTTGTCATTACGATAAGTGTGTGGCTTTTTATATCAAGACATACGAAAAAGAAGGTGTTTAGGTGGCAAGTCAAGCAACGAAAATGAATATGCTCCAAGGGTCTTTGTGGGATAAAATTCTCATCGTCGCTCTGCCTTTTGCCTTGACCGGCATGATGCAGCAGTTTTTTAATGCCTTGGATATTGCCATGCTGGGACAGTTTGTCAGTAAGGAAGCGATGGCAGCTGTTGGCAGCAATAGTTCTGTACTGGCGACGACATTGAGCTTATTTATTGGTATTTCCTTGGGAGCCAATGTGGTTATTGCCTCGTTTATTGGTAAAAAAGATATGGCCAGTGTGCATAAAAGTGTTCACACGGCGATTTTGGTTGCTGTATTATGCGGTGTCGGCATGACGCTTTTGGGGGAAGCGGTGACGAATACACTGCTCGATTTTTTGGCCGTACCTGGGGAAATTCGTCATATGGCAGAAATGTATTTGCGAATTTATTTTTTAGGCCTGCCCGTTATTTTTTTGTACAATTTTGAATCGGCTATTTTTCGCAGTCAAGGCGATACGCGTACGCCGTTGTATTGTTTGATTACCGGCGGTGTCATCAAAGCTATTCTCAATCTCTTTTTTATTTTGCAGTTGGGACTGTCTGCCGAAGGCGTTGCCATCGGAACGATTGTGGCGAATATGATTAGCTCGGGGTTGTTGTTTTATTTCTTACGTCGCAGTCGTACGGAAATCCGCATACGTATGCATGAATTTGCGATTGATAAGGCATTATTGGTACAGATTTTGAAAGTCGGCCTGCCGGCAGGATTGCAGAATATGGTCTTTTGTTTATCCAATCTTTGCATTCAATCGGCGATTAACAGCTTGGGTCCCGATGTGATGGCCGCATCGGCAGCGGCATTTAATGTCGAAATTTTTACGTATTTTATTATCAATGCCTTTGGGCAGGTCTGCACGACCTTTACAAGTCAAAATTACGGTGCCCGTTTATTGTCGCGATGCAAACGGGTTTTTGTGCTATGTCTAGCCATAGATAGCGGTGTTGCCATCGTTGGCGGTGTGTTGACGATTGTCTTTGCTGTGCCCCTATTGTGTTTGTTTAATACGGATGCGACCGTTCTTTCCTTAGGATATACGCGGTTATTCTATATACAGGCCTTTTGCTTGGTGGAAGTCGTGCTGGAAATTGTATCCGGTGCTATGCGAGGCTATGGCAATTCGCTGATTCCAGCTGTCATTACCTTATTTGGAATTTGCGGTACCCGTGTTACTTGGGTGTATACTGTTTTTACAGGGAATCCGACGTTTGAATGTCTCATGATGGTATTTCCTGTGAGCTGGATCGTTACGGCCGTGATTCTCGTCGGTGCCTATGGTTGGTTTTTGCGTCAGTTGCCAAGGTGGGAGCATGTCCAATAGGGGTATCTGTGAGGAGATATTCTTTGCGGTATTGTGTGTGGAGAAGATAATTGACAGACTGAAACGAGCATGCTATAGTAAATGCAACTATGTAATATAGTATAATCACATATCAACACATCAGGTGTCGCAAGACTTAATAGAGAAGTCCGGTTTATATGCCGGCGCGGTCCCGCCGCTGTAGGGAGGAGCTGTATTGCAATGATGTCACTGTACCCTTTGTGGGTATGGGAAGGCGCAGTATGGCTATGAATCCGAGCCAGAAGAACTGCCTGATGGATAATCACCGATAGACCTGCGAGCGATGGGAATGGAGATTCTTTTGGGGAAACGTAAAGTCGCAAGGGGATTCTTGCGGCTTTTTTTCGTGCAGGTTATCGAAGGAGGAGCGTATGGACGTTATAATGGAAGGGCTGCATTTGTTTCAAAAGGGCGGCATCGTCATGTATATTTTACTGCTCTGCTCTTTTTTTGTCGTATATATTGGAGCGGAACGATCTATGTTTTATAAGCGCATGGATTCGGGACGCGTCTTTGCCAATCAGTTTTATACATGTATGAAACTCAAACAATATGATAAAGCACGGCAAACAGCAGAGAGTGGTACAGGCGGTTTGGCTATGATTCTGCGTGATGCGCTGCAGAGCGAACAGACGGATACGATACAAGCCTTTGTAGAAATACAATCGGGTATTTTGATTGCAAAATTGCGCAATCGTCTGTATTATTTGAGCGTCATTGTGACGATGGGGCCTCTTCTTGGCTTATTGGGAACTATTAGCGGCATGATTACGTCTTTTAGTATTTTCAATGTCCAATCCGGACAGGCCGTAGCTATTACGGGCGGTGTAGGGGAAGCATTGATTGCGACAGCCTTTGGTTTGTGTGTTGCCATTTTATCCCTTGTCGTACATGCCTATTTTACGCAGCGGCTGGACCGCATCATTACGGATATGGAAATGTGTTTTTCGGCATTGGAATGGATGCCGCAGGAAAAAACGGGACGGTGAGTGCATGAGACTGCGAGACAGGCGCTCTTTTACGAAGCCAGAAGTTATGATTATTCCCATGATAGATATCATGTTTTTTCTTCTCGTCTTCTTTATGATCAGTACGTTGTATATGGTGGATATGAAAACGGTTTCCGTCAATCTGCCTAAGGCCTCACATGCGGAAACGCAGACGTCCGTGACCTATTTGGTAACGATGAAACAAGATGGCTCGCTATGGCTGGAAGATAAAGAAATTACAAAAGACGAGTTACTCCAAAAAGCGCAGGCTGAACAGCGACGCAATCCGCAGTTTTCTGTTGTCCTGCGGGCCGATCAGGGCCTAGATTACGGCAAAGTCATTGCCCTGCTGGATGAAATGAAAGGTGCCGGCATCAACCGCTTTGGTCTGGCCGCAGAAAGCGGGGGTTCTAAGTGACGCAGGAAGAACGGGATAAACGGATGGCTGCCGCTATATCCATCGGCCTGCATGTGATTGTGTTTGGCTTACTGGCAGCCGGCGGCATGTTCACCTTTCTGCAAAGCCATTCTCAGGCGCCGCCTGTGGATGTAACTGTATACAATGAAGAGTCACAAGATGATACACCGGCAGCCGGCAATGGCGAACCCGCTTCTAACGGCGGTGGCGGCAGCGGTGAAACGTATCATATGCCGCAGGAAAACATGCCGACGATTAGTGAATCCTATACGCAGGAAGTACAGGAACAGCGGGAAATCAAAAAAGTCATGCAAACGCAGGGCATCAGTGAAGAAAAAGCCAAAGCCGTCGTTGCGGCCCAAAGCGATGCCGAAAAGCCGACAGCAGATGCTGTTTCCGGCAATCATCATCCGGGTGATACTACAGCAGGCAATACTGCCGCAGGGGATGGTCCCAGTGACACAGAAGGACCGGGAAACAACCCGGATGCGGAACCGGGATTGGGAACAGATGCTAACGGCAATCCCCATGGCGGTGACCCGAATGGGGACCAACATAGCGAAGGCAGACGGCCGGCCACGAAGGCCCGTTTGATTTCGCAGCCTGATGTCAATTCCTATTACCCGCAGGATTTGCGGCAGAAAAATATTACCGGAACCGTCACGGTTCATGTCGTCATTGCGGCGGACGGTACCGTAAGCAGTGCGTCTGTGAGCGGTTCGTCGGGCTATGCAGCGATGGATGCCGCGGCCGTGCAGATTGCCCACCAATGCCAGTATGAACCGGCACGCAATGAACAGGGTGAAGCTGTTGCGGCAGAACGCAATTTGAGCATACCGTTTGTACTACAATGAGTTGCCATAGACTATCAGATTTAAGTATTCGATTACAAGGGGGAGTTTTTTTTTATGATACGCAACAAGGCATTACTTTCATGCATTTGCCTTTCCATGGCAGGAAGCCTGGGCATATGGGCAGCAGATACGACAGAGTATGATACCGATACGATTGTCGTCACGGCAAAGCGGTATGAAGCACCTAAGCCGCAGCAAACGGCACTGCCTGTCACCACGCAGATTCAAAAACAGCAGTCCAACATGACCGTTGTAACGGCGAAAGATATTGAAAAGAATAACTATACGACGGCGCAGGAAGTTTTAAAAAATATCAATGGCGTTACAATGACAGAACAAGTACCGGGTACATCGGCGTATATTCGATTAAACGGTGACGACCGAGTATTAATCTTGGTAGACGGCCAGGCTATTACGAATGCCCAAAGTGCCGCATACGGACGTGGTACGACTGATTTACAAACATTGCCAGGAGCTGAAAATATCGATCATATTGAAGTTACCAAAGGCAGTGGTTCTGTCAAATACGGCAGTGGAGCTGTTGGCGGCGTCATTAATATTGTGACTAAAAAAGGACAGGAAAACAAAACGACGTTAGATGTCAATACCGGTTCTTGGGGAACACACAATTATACTCTGACAAACGGCGGCAGTCATGGAAACACGTCATGGTATGTAACGGGTGGTATAAGCCATCGCAATTATTATAAATTTAACGATACGGCATATACTGCAGACAAAAGCCGCGGCGATTACAATAAAGATTTCCTGACGGCTCGTATTGATCAAAAATTGAATGACAGCAGTTCTCTTACTTTTAACGTCGTTCATACCCAGTTTGACGGACATGCGACTAACATTATTAAAACAACCGTAAAAGTAGGCGATAAAAATAAATCAGTGCCTATTTGGCCGTATAAAATTGGCAATAAAAAAGTAGAACGGCTGAATAATAATTATAATGTAACTTATCATTTTGGAGAAAATACGGCAACACCTGGTTTTATTCGATATTTTAATGATTATTCTGCTAATCTTTGGGCATATCATTTCCATTCCCGCACACAGGGTATTCAGGCTGAAAATAGTTGGAAATTAGGAACAAATCAAATCTTGACAGGCGGTGTGGAATGGACGAAAGATGAAGGTTCCAATGCGGAAGCCGGATATGTAGATAAAAAACGCACCAACCGAGCTGCCTATTTGGAAGACAGTATTACAACAGGAAAACTTACTGTTACGCCGGGGATTCGTATTGATGACAACAGCCAGTTTGGTACACATAAAACGCCGCGCATTGCGTTAAATTATCAAGCTAATAATAAATTTAACGTGTATGCAAACTGGAGCCGGGTTTTTGCGGCACCGAAACTTAATGATTTGTATTACTGGCTGCAGACACCTGATAAAACGTCAACAGGCAACCCGGATTTGAATCCGGAAACAGGCTATACGCAAAACATCGGATTTTCGTATCAGTATGATCCCCAAACAGAATTTACTGTTAATTTCTTCCGCAGCAGCATTGACAATGCTATTCGTTGGGATAGAGGAAGAAATTATGCTGCCGTTAGAAACTTGAACAGAGAAGAAAAACGGGGCATGGAATTGTCCATGAACAAGACGATTAATGACAGCTGGGATTATGAACTGGGATATTCCTATATCCATGCCAAAATTGATGAAGGCAAGGGACTTCATTTTGATACGACTTTCAATCGTCCGAACGGATATCATGCAGGACTTCATTTCCATCACGATGCATGGAAAGCCAATGTGCTCATGAATGCCGGAACGGGACGCAATGACATGTATTATCTCCATGATTCGTATATTACCTGGGATGCTAATGTCAGCTATGATGTAACCCAAAATCTGACATTGTATACTCAAGTCAGCAACTTAACCAACGAAGGCTATGATATGTATTATACGTATCCGTCTGCCGGCCGCTGCTGGTTGTTTGGTGCTAAATACACCTTCTAGTATTAGGAAAAACGCAATATGGTGATAGTGATAAACTGTCATATAAAGTTTGTCTGAATGTAGTATTACATGGGAGAAAGCTGTCGTCTAGTACGATAGCTTCTTCTTCTGATTTGGCAGGAAGGGGCAGGTAACGTATATGAAAAAATGGTTGATGGGTTTATGTCTTTGTATCTGCATGGCAGCTGTAGGACTCAGCGGCTGTACGCCGCAGAATGCAGCGACGACGGCCAATAGCTCGCAAAGTAAAGGTGGTGTATATGCTGAGATTACCGATGATATGGGCCGCACGGTTACGCTCAAGGAGAAGCCGCAGCGCGTCGTTGTATTATCGACGTCGATTCTGAATTTTGTGTCGGCTGTAGATGGCGATGTCGTCGGCAGAGCAACGGTCAAATCGGAAGATGCGTCCATTGCCGACAAGTATCAACAAGTTCCTGATGTGGGACCGGTCTATAATGTTAGTACCGAAAAAATATTGGAATTGAAACCGGATTTGGTCATTGCCAGTGCCAAACAGCATCAAAAATTAATTTCCGTATTGGAACAAAACCAGATTCCTGTCGTTACCCTCAAGAGCAAATCCTATGAAGACGTAACGCATGATTTAGAACTCATCGGCACGATATACGGAAAAGAAGATATGGTCAAAGCCAAGATCCAAGAAATGAATGGAGCCATTGCGGCGATTACGGATACATTGCCAAAGGAAACGAAAAAGGTAGCCATTGTTTATGCTACACCGAGTGCCGTGTCCGTACAGCTCCCCAACAGTATTGCCGGTAATGTTGCTCAGATTCTTCATTTTGAAAATACGGCAGCGTCTGTACAACAAGAGGCAGGGGGAATTGAAAAAGTACCGTATAGTATGGAATCGTTGGTAGAACAAAATCCGGACATTATTTTCTTTACATCCATGGGACCAAAGGATAAAATAGAAAAGAGAATCCAAGACGATGTCAAGAGTAATCCGGCTTGGGGTACACTGCGTGCCGTACAGGAAGGACACGTATATGTACTGCCGGAACAGTATTTCTTGCTGAATCCTGGATTGGATTATCCTAAAGCCGTAGCGTATATGGCAAAACTTGTGTATCCAGAGGTATATCAATAAATGAATCGAATACAATTGGGAATCTCCCGCACAGCTTGGCGATGGGCAATGCTCATCGTTTTTGCTGTATTAGCCCTATGGGGCATAGTACTATCCGTCGGTGTCGGCGCAGCGTCGATTCCCATCCTACAGGTACTGCAAATACTGATAACGCCGACGGCAAATATGGCCGATCAAATCGTTTGGAATTTGCGGTTGCCGCGCGCATTAACTGGTGCTATGGTCGGTGCTGATTTGGCCGTGTCCGGCGCAATTTTACAGGGTGTCATGCGAAATCCCTTAGCCGATCCGCATATTATCGGCATTTCATCCGGTGCCGGTATTATGGGCATGTTCGTCCTTGTCGTCGTACCGTCATGGATGTATTTGATTACGCCCGTGGCGTTTATCGGAGCTATGACAGCGGCCGTGCTGATTTACATCTTGGCATGGAAAAACGGCATCAAGCCGGTGCGAATTATTTTGGCCGGCGTCGCGGTCTCGGCGTTTTTAAGTGCCTGCATTTCGGGTATCCTTATTTTTTATAGTGACCGTGTTCATGGCGCGCTCATGTGGATGGCCGGCGGGCTGGCTGCGCGCAGCTGGGATGATGCGACGATGATGGTACCCTATACGGTCGCAGGCATTTCCTTGGCTTTATGGGGTTCGTATTTTCTCAATATGCTGCAGCTAGGCGATGACATGGCGCGGAGCCTGGGCGTCAATATTGAACGGACCCGTGTATGCTTGACGGCTGTCGCGGCCTTGCTGGCGGCGAGTGCTGTTAGTGTTGCCGGGTTGCTCGGCTTTGTCGGCTTGATTGTGCCTCATATGGTACGACTGTTGATCGGAACGGATTACCGCTATATCATTCCCGGTTCAGTATTGCTGGGAGCGGCGGTTGTTACGCTGAGTGATACGGTCGCGCGGATAGTATTTGCGCCGATAGAACTGCCAGTAGGACTCATCATGGCATGTATGGGCGCGCCGTTTTTTTTATTTTTGCTGAGAAGGGAAGTGTAAGTCGTGGAAACAGCCATCCAAGTAGACCATCTTTCCGTTGCCATTGGCAAAAAAGAAATTCTTCGCGACATTCATATCGACATTCCCAAGGGCCGTATGGTATCTATCATTGGCCCAAACGGCTGCGGAAAAAGTACGCTTCTCAAGACGATGAGCCGCATGATTCAGCCGAAAGCAGGGAATGTGTATATTCACGGCAACGATATACGTTCTTTTGGGCGAAAAGAACTGGCTCGACAGATTGCTGTACTGCCGCAGCTTCATCAGGCTCCTGGCGATGTGACGGTAGAAGATTTGGTGCAAATGGGACGATTTCCCTATCGATCGATGTATCGTTCTTTTTCAGCAGATGATGCCCGCTATGTCGATAAAGCTTTGTATGCCGTGCAGATGCATACACGTAAAGACGAATTGATGCAGCATCTATCCGGTGGCGAACAACAGCGTGTTTGGTTGGCTGTATTGCTGGCTCAGCGTTCTCCCATCTTATTTTTGGATGAGCCTACGACGTATTTGGACATACATCATCAATTACGCATGATGAAATTGCTGGGGCATATTAATGAAAAATTGGGTCTGACCATTGTCATCGTACTCCATGATATGAATCAAGCATTGCAGTATACGCAGTATGTTATCGCCATGAATGAAGGACGCATTGTAGCGGCCGGACAGCCGCAGGACGTGATTACGCCGCAGCTGTTACGCTCGGTGTTTCATGTACAGGCTGATATTGTTACGACGAAGAACGGAAAGCAAGCGATTCTTGTCGAAGATCTTGCCCAGGAGGGAGCGTATGGACGCATTCACCATCAAAGACGGTAAAAAACTGCGCTGCGGGTATACGACAGGAACCTGTGCGACAGCCGCATCGAAAGCAGCAGCTCGTATGTTGCTCACGCATACGGCAGTATCGACCGTTACCGTGACAACGCCGAAGCATATTGTCCTGTCGCTGGAGGTAGAAGATATTTCTCGGCAATCCCATGCTGTATCCTGTGCTATACGCAAAGATGCCGGTGATGATCCGGATATTACGAACGGTATGCTGGTATACAGTACGGTCGAACGAATCGATCAGGGCATTGAAATCTGCGGCGGCTGTGGCGTAGGCAGAATCACCAAGGCAGGACTCGCCTGCCGTCCCGGCGATTGGGCAATCAATCCGACGCCGCGCCGCATGATACGGGACGCGTTGGAAAAAACAGCAGCTGAACTGGGATATACCGGCGGATTTCGTGTGACCCTTTCAATGCCGGATGGCGAAAAACTAGCCAAGAAAACCTTCAATCCCCGACTAGGTATCGAAGGCGGTTTATCTATTTTGGGTACATCCGGCATTGTCGAACCCATGAGTGAGCAAGCCCTGATCGATACGATTCATACGGAAATGGATGCTCGCTGTGCAGCCGGTCAGAGACACTTGCTGGCTTTTTTTGGCAATTACGGCGTAGATTTCAGCCGAGATACGTTACAGATAGATGTATCACAGCGCGTGACCATTAGCAACTATGTCGGCGAAATGCTGGATTATGCCGTATACAAACAATTTCAGGATGTCCTGCTTATCGGGCATGTCGGTAAACTGGTTAAAGTCGGCCAGGGCATTATGAATACCCATTCCCGCTATGCTGATGGCAGAACGACGTTGTTGGCGTTGATGGCGATACTCCAAGGGGCCGATGCGGCCATCGGACAAGCTGTATATGACAGCATTACAACAGACGAAGCATTGCGGATTTTACAGGAACACCATCTGTTGCCATCGGTGATGACGGCAGTTTGTGATAAAATAGAGCATTATATGAAGCAACGCGTTCATGGACAGCTTATCACAGGGGCTGTTATGTTTTCGAATGTGTACGGCGTGTTGGGATATACGTCTCAGGCAAAACGATTGCTCGCATATCAACAACACAAGGAGGTCAATCCATGAAAGGAACATTGTATTGTATCGGCGTAGGTCCGGGAGATCCGGAACTATTGACGATCAAGGCAGTCAAATATATGCAAGCTTGCCCGGTTTTAGCTGTGCCTCAGGGACATACCGGCGTGACGACAGCCAAGGGGATTGTACTGCAGGCCATAGAAAAGGGCTTGGATGTCAATTGGAATGATAAAACGATCATAACCATCAATTTTCCGATGACACGGGATGCGGCTGTACTGGAAAAAGCCCATGCAGACGGTGCGGCAGCCATTGAAGCCCAGCTGCAGCAGGGACGTGACGTAGCCCTTATTACCTTGGGATGCCCGACGGTATATGCCTCAAGCAGTTATGTACATCGCCGTGTTCATGATGATGGCTATGCAACGGAAGTTATTCCGGGCGTGCCGAGTTTTTGCGCAGCCGCGGCTAAGATGCAGCAGCCGCTGTGTGAACAGGATGAACCCCTTACGGTGATTCCGGGGAATTGCAAAGACCGGGAGAGTTTATTATCTCGACCAGGCAGTAAGATTATCATGAAGCCGTCCGGTTCGTTTACCACCTTAAAACAGGAACTACAGGAAACGCAGCAGTTGGAAAGCACGACGATGATTGAACGATGCGGACTGCCGGGAGAACAGCTATATCATTCACTAGATGACGTAGATAATACAACCTATTTTTCCGTACTCCTCGTCAAAGAAAAGAAATCAGGAAAGGATGAATAAGCTATGGTTTATTTTGTAGGTGCAGGCCCTGGTGCCGTTGATTTGATTACGGTACGGAGCAAAGAACTCTTGGAAACGGCAGATGTCATTATTTATGCCGGTTCTCTGGTAAATCCACAGCTGTTGGAGTATGCGAAGCCATCCTGTCAGATATATGACAGCGCCGGCATGACACTGGAAGAAGTCATTGTTGTGATGGAAACGGCAGAACAGCAAGGGCAACTGGTCGTGCGGCTGCATACGGGCGATCCGTCGATTTATGGGGCCATTCGCGAACAGATGGATATTCTAAAGGACAAACAGATTCCCTTTGAAATCGTACCGGGAGTCAGTTCTTTTTGTGCGGCAGCGGCAGCGGTGCAGGCAGAATATACACTGCCCCATGTCAGCCAATCCGTCATTATTACACGTATGGAAGGCCGAACGCCTGTACCGGATAATCAACAGATTGCCGATTACGCGGCCCATGACGCGACGATGGTCATTTTTTTAAGTGCGTCCTTATTGCAGCAATTGCAGACAGAGCTGATGAAAGGCGGCTATAACGGTAAAACGCCGGCGGCCATTGTTTATAAAGCGTCATGGCCGGAAGAAAAAGTATATCGCTGCACTGTAGATACCTTGGCAGAAACGGCAGCGGCCCATGAGATTCATAAAACGGCGCTTATTTTGGTAGGTTATTTTTTAGGGGATTCTTATGAACGAAGCCTGCTGTATCATCCGGGGTTTACCCATGGATATCGACAGGCTGAACCGGAAAAACAACAGTATCCGGATACAAAGTAACATGGATTTGCCTATATAAGGGGGAATCAGTATGAAAGCCTTCATTTTTTCGTTTACTACAGCCGGTACGATGTTGGGAATGCAGATTCGTACATATTTAGCATCAGAGAATTGGGATGTTGTCAATCAAACGATGCCTAAATTATGTTCGTTAGATACGCGATTGCAGGCATTTCCGCTCAATCTGCAAGAAGCGGTGCGACTCGCCATGAAAGACGGACAGGCACTTATTTTTGTGGGAGCCGCAGCCATTGCCATACGCATGACAGCACCGCATTTGCGGGGCAAAGAAAAAGATCCGGCTGTATTAGTCATTGATGAAAAAGGACAGTTTGTTATTCCTTTATTAGCGGGTCATATTGGTGGTGCCAACGGATTAGCTCGCACGCTGGCAGCCATGCTGCATGGTCAGGCTGTCATTACGACGGCAACGGATGTCAATGATTTGTTTGCAGTCGATGAATGGGCTGCCCGTAAGGGACTTCATTTGTCATCGTTACAGGATGCCAAGTTGTTTGCGGCAGAACTTTTAGAACGAGGACAAGCCGGATTGTACAGTGAATTTCCCATCGGCGATGACCTGCCTGACGGACTCATTCAGGCACAGACAGGTCCGGTAGGCGTGGCAGTAACGATTCGCGATGATTGTCATCCCTTTGCGAAAACGGTAACAGCCTATCCGGTCATTGTGCATATCGGCATTGGCTGTAAACGAGACACGAGTTGCGAAATGATTGCCCAACGTGTAGAAGAAGAAATGAAGAAACTGCATATCAGCTGGCATGCTGTAGCTGACGTGAATACGATTGATGTAAAAAAAGAGGAAGATGGATTGACGGCATTTGCTATACAGCATCATGTGCCGATTCATTATTATACGGCACGACAGCTCAATGAGGCTCCCGGTACGTTTAGG
Organism: uncultured Megasphaera sp.; assembly: GCA_934202965.1. Lineage (GTDB taxonomy): Bacteria > Bacillota > Negativicutes > Veillonellales > Megasphaeraceae > Megasphaera. The sequence goes on along the minus strand of CAKPYN010000004.1, from coordinate 90,253 downwards.
ACATCCGATTTTGTCCGACGTATTGTGGGAACGGATAACGTCTGTGAACGAGCAGCTGTCCTAGCTAGCCGAGGCGGGACGTTGTTGCTGCAGAAATCAGGCCAAGACGGCGTGACCGTTGCCATTGCGTGTAAAAACTATACGGTAACATTTGATAAAAAGAGGCGAGAGGATACATGAAACATACAATTTACGTAGTAGGCATTGGCCCAGGAAAGCAAGCAGGCATGACCTTGGAAGCACAGCGCGTACTGGAACAGTGTGACTGCATTGTGGGTTATAACACGTATATCAAACTGATTGAAGACCAATTTTCTCATAAAGAATTGCTCATGACGGGCATGAAAAAAGAAGTAGACCGCTGCCGCCTCGTATTGGAAAAAGCGCGGGAAGGGAAAACGACGGCTATCATTTCCAGCGGCGATGCCGGAGTATACGGCATGGCAGGGATTATGCATGAAGTCGCTGCCGGATGCGATGATATAGATATTATTGTCGTTGCCGGTGTCACAGCAGCCTGCTCGGGAGCGGCGCTTCTCGGTGCGCCCTTAGTCAGCGATTTTTGTTTAATTTCGCTAAGCGATTTATTGACGCCGTGGGAAACGATAGAAAACCGCTTGGATTGTGCCGCTGCCGGTGATTTTGTCATTTGCCTGTATAATCCGTCCAGCAAAAAACGAGTTGATTATTTGGAAAAGGCTTGTGATATTATCCTGCGGCATCAGTCGGCCAGCACACCGGCAGGTGTTGTTCATCATATTGGCAGAGACGGTGAAACGGCGGAAATCATGACATTGGGACAGCTGCGAAAGTATAAAGTCGATATGTTTTCGACGGTATTTATCGGCAACAGCCAAACCAAAATGTTGAATGGCAAACTGGTTACACCGCGAGGCTATACGGTATGAAACGCGCTGTCTGGATCGTTGGCGGCACGACAGAAGGACGTCTGCTGACCAATTATATTAGCGAGTTTGATGTATCCCTGCACGTATCGGTTGCAACAGCCTATGGCGCGTCATTGCTGCCGCAAGGGAAACATGTCATCGTCCATACGAAGCGGATGGAAGAAGGGAACATGGAAGCTTTTTTGCAGCAATATTATATCCAGATGGTCATTGATGCGACCCATCCCTATGCGACGGCTGTGACAGATAATATACGGCAAGCTTGCACGGCGCAACATGTCCCGTATTGGCGTGTCGTACGACCCGATGATACGTATACGGACTGCGTGACTGTCGATACAATGGAAGAAGCCGTTGATGTCTTAAATCAGACAACGGGCACTATTTTTTTGACGACAGGCAGTAAAAACTTGGATATATTTGCACAGGTACCCGATTATACGACGCGTATCTATGCGCGTATTCTTCCGACGATGGCGTCCTTACAACGAGCGTTGGATTTAGGGTATGAACCGTCCCATCTTATTTGTATGCAAGGACCTTTTTCGACGGCCTTGAATACAGCCATGTTTTCTCAGTATAAAGCGGCCTATGTTGTGACGAAAGATTCAGGCAAGCCTGGCGGTTTTGAGGAAAAAGTGACGGCAGCTCGCAACGCCGGTGCCACGCTGCTTGTGATTAAACGGCGGACCGAACAGGGGCAGTCATTGGAAGAAATTCAACAAGCCTTTCGACAGTGGTACAAGGAGTGAATCTACCATGCATATCTATATCATTGGAATCGGGCCGGGCAATCCGGAATTACTTACGATAGAAGCAAAAAAAGCGATTGCCGAAAGTACGATTTTAGTCGGTGACAAACGCATGCTGCCATCGAAAGATATAGCAGATAAAAAAATATACGAAACGTACAAGCCATCGGAAATCCGGCGTATTGCCGCAGCCCATGCAGACGGGGCCGAAACGATGGCAGTGCTCGTATCCGGCGATGTTGGCTTTTTTAGTTTGACGTCTCTCTTACAAGAGATACCTGGTTGTACGATGACGCGGATTCCCGGTATCAGCAGTTTGGTCTATTTTGCGGCCAAATTGCAGACGCCTTGGCAGGATGCTTATTGCCTTAGTCGGCATGGTCGGCAGGCCCCTTTGGTTTGGGCCGTGCGATGCCATCCAAAGGTATTTTGTTTGACCGGCGGAAAGGATTCGGTATCTGCCTTGTGTCAGGAACTTTGCCGGTATGGATTGCAAGATGTCGTTGTCCACGCCGGACTTAATTTATCATATCCACAGGAACGGATTCTATCCGGTACGGCAGCTAGCCTGGCACAACAAGACATACGCGGTTTAGCTGTCCTAATGATATATAATGACAAGGCGGCATCTCGGCCCATGCCGTTTCCCGGATTGGATGACACGTTATTTCAGCGAGGCGATGCGCCCATGACTAAACAAGATGTCCGTTGCATAGCTATGTCCAGACTGCGGCCGCAGCCTGATGATATTGTCTATGATGTCGGCGCTGGAACGGGGTCTTGTTCTGTTGAACTGGCTTTGCAAGTACCGTGGGGGCATGTCTATGCCATGGAAATTAATCCGGCAGCCTTGCAGGTGTTAAGGCAAAATAAAGAACGATTTGCCCTGCCGCAGTTGACCATTGTCGCTGGCGATGCTGCGGAAACGATACAGTCTTTGCCAGTACCGCAGGGCGTATTTATTGGCGGTACGAAGGGGAAACTGGAACGTATTTTACAGCTCATTTATCAGAAAAATGCAGCGTGCGTCGTCGTTATGACAGCTATTACGATAGAAACGGTAGCGGCTGTTACGGCGTATTATGCCAAACATCCCGCCTATGATTTGGATATTACGCAGGTAAGCATTGCTAAGGGAAAATCAGTGGGCCCGTATCATTTGATGATGGGTCAAAATCCCGTCTATATTTTGACAGCGACTCCCAAGGAGATATCATAAATGAAACAGGCAGGTATTCCACGCCTTCTCATTGCGGCACCTTGTAGCGGCTGCGGCAAGACGACGATTGTTTGCGCGTTGCTTCGTGTGCTGCAGCAGCGAAGGCTTTTGGTAGAAGCGTTTAAAAACGGCCCCGATTATATTGATCCCATGTTTCATACGCAAGTCCTTCATACGCCGTCGCATAATTTGGATTTGTTTTTATTGGGCCGAGGACATACAGGCGAAGAACATGTGAAATATCTCTTGGCATCTCATGCTGAGCAGGCAGATATAGCTGTGCTGGAAGGGGCTATGGGATACTATGACGGCATCGGCACGACTAGTGAAGCCAGTGCCTATGACTTGGCACGAGTTACGCAGACACCGGTTATTTTAGTTGTCAACGGAAAAGGCTCGGCCTTGTCCTTAGGAGCACAAATTCGCGGCATGGCATCATTTTATACGCCAAGCTATATTGCCGGCTTTATTGTCAATCATGTTAGTGCCATGGTATATGCCTATTTTAAAGAATCTTGGGAACAAGCTGCCGGTATTCCGGCGCTGGGCTATATGCCGGATATGGGGGCATGCCGGTTTTCCAGTCGTCATTTGGGGCTCGTTATAGCCGCAGAAATTGACGATTGGCAGGAAAAAATCGATGCACTGGCTGACACAGCGGAACAAACACTGGATATTTCCGGCATCTTGACCATAGCTCGCCAGGCACCTCCCTTTGCCTATGAGATGCCTTCGTTGACAACGATGGCATCTGTACGAATTGCCGTTGCCCGTGATGAAGCGTTTTGCTTTTATTATGACGATAGTCTGCATGTATTGGAACAACTGGGAGCCCAACTCGTTTTCTTTAGTCCGCTGCACGATACCTCTTTGCCATCTTGTGATGGCATCTATATCGGCGGCGGCTATCCGGAATTGTACGCATCTATTTGGTCTCAAAATCAAGCCATGAAACAGCAGCTGTTTCATGCGATTCAACGCGGTTGTCCGTGTATTGCCGAATGCGGCGGTTTTATGTATCTCTTGGAATCCTTTCAAGATGAGAACACAGCGTATGCCGGCGTAGGATGCATTGCCGGTACATCTCATATGACAAAACGATTGCAGCGATTTGGGTACATAACCCTGACAGCCCAGGAAGATACGATGGTTTGCCGTGCCGGCGAAACGATACAGGCCCACGAATTTCATTATTCTGATAGTACCAATAATGGCACCGCATTTCTTGCATCCAAGGCACAGGGAAAACGGACCTGGCCCTGTATCTACAGCCAAGGATGCTTGCTGGCAGGATATCCGCATTTTCATTTTTTAGGCAACTTGGCATGGGCGAAACGCTTCATTGCCCAATGTGATGCCTACAGAAAGGAACAACATCATGAAAATTGAACATATTTTACCAGCCGATATTGAAAAACGGAGCATGGAAATTATTGAAGACGAATTAGGAGAAATTCAATTACCGCCAACAGAAAAACAGATTATCAAACGCGTCATTCATACGAGTGCCGATTTTGAATATGCTCGTACCCTTCGGTTTAGTCCAGATGCCGTAGAAAGGGGGCTCGCGGCACTGCGACAGGGATGTACGATCGTAACAGATACCAATATGGCGTATATGGGAATCAGCCAGCGAGGTTTGGACACACTGCATAGTACGAAAGTATGCTTCATGGCGGACGAGGATGTTGCCCGCATGGCGAAAGGACAAGGAACGACACGAGCTGTAGCTTGTATGGATAAAGCTTGTACGATTGATGGCCCTTTGATTATTGCCGTCGGCAACGCGCCGACAGCACTCCTGCGTCTGGATGAATTAATTCGACAAGGAAAGATACATCCCGATTTGATCATTGGCGTTCCCGTAGGCTTTGTCAACGTCGTATATGCCAAAGACATCATCATGCAGTCCGGCGTTCCCTATATCGTCGCCAAAGGCCGCAAAGGCGGCAGTACCATTGCCGCGGCGATTTGCAATGCCTTAATCTATACATTAACACGGAAAAAAGCATAGCTAAGTAGGATAGTAAAATATATGAAATATAAAAAATGCGTACATTTTATTTGGAAAAATGCACGCATTTTTTTATACAAATCAGTAGATATACTGTGTTATTTTATACATAATACGCACACTTTTCTTACATATACGAACATAAAGAATTCGTAAAACCCCAGTAAAATAGCCGTTTTTAGTTGCACTGACTTTGCGATGTAACGCGTTACCTTTATAGATAAGAATAAGAAAAGATAAGAAAAGAAGAGATAAAATAAATATATGACGATTTTATAGCGTGTTAATCTTTGATATTTGTTCCAGTACGAATTTTGACTGTATATTTTAAATTTATCGTGTTCTTTTTTATTTCATAAAATATGGATTAGATACCAATGGGGGTTACTTGATAAATTCATTTTTAATCTTTGTATGCTATACTGTGCCTATATCGTATCGGATACGTATGATGCATTGCAAAGAACCGCGGTGAAATAAAACAAATAGTATATTGTTGAAATCTTAAAAGTTGCCTATAATAAAAGAGAAAGGTGAGGCCTATGAACAAACCTTCTATCATGACGCCTCAAGACAGGCGGCATTAGCGTGCCCTTGCCATCATCAAACGATGGCGGCTCATGGATGATGCGTTTATGAAACGTTGCTTAAAGGACAATATTCCGGCTGTAGAATGTATTTTGCGTATCATCATGGAAAAGCCGAAGTTACAAGTCAAGACGGTACAGATTGAAGATACGATCCCCAATTTGCTGGGTCATGGCATACGGATGGATGTACATGCCATCGATGCCGAGGGAACGGAATATGATATTGAAGTCCAACGGTCCGATAAAGGCGCCGGTACTAAGCGTGCCCGCTTCAACAGCAGTTTGCTTGATCTAAACAGCCTGCAGAAAGGGTAGTACCTATGAAAGTTTGCCTGAAAGCTATGTGATTTTTATTACGGAACATGATGTGTGAAACCATGGTCTTGCGCGCTATCATGTTCATCGGTTTATCGAAGAGCTACATCAGCGATTTGAAGATAGCGAACATATCCTGTATGTCAATGGTTTCTATCAAGGAAACGATGCTATCGGTAATTTAATGAATGATTTTCGTTGTGATACGGCAGAACAGATGAAACTCGATGCGCTGAAAGAAGTCGTATATCGGTATAAAAATAATCCAGAGGAGGTGGCCATTATGTGTGCAGAACTGGAAAAATGGAGCTTGGAAGAACGAAAAGAAGGGGAAGACCGGTTTTCGTCAGTATTAAAGTTGTTAAAAGCAGACAATCGCTGGCAAGATTTGAATTTGGCCATTGAACGAGAAGACGTGAGAGAAAAACTGTATCATGAATATCATATCGAATAAGATAATCCCTCTAGCATTTGTTCTTTTTCGTTGGCATAAAACAGAATGAATATACGAGGCGTTAAATAAAAAAAGCGTGTACCCTCCTATCAATGGAAGGTACGCGCTTTTATCTTTTATATTATATATATGATTTCTTTAAAACAAGTCTTTTCGCCACAGCATGGCAATAGCTGCGATGGCGCACAGCAAGGCGAGAATGATGATGTAGAAAAATCCCATGGAATTTTCTTGGAAGGGGACGGGAACGTTGACGCCCCATAAGCTGAAGATAATCGTTGGTACGGCCAAGATAATCGTAATGGACGCCAAGAATTTCATGACTAAGTTCAGGTTGTTGGAAATGATAGAGGCAAAGGTATCGGACATGCTCATGAGGATGTTGGAATACATTTCAACCATTTCAATAGCCTGTTTATTTTCGATGATAACGTCTTCCAATAGGTCTTCATCTTCTTCATACATTTTCAGCAGATGATGCAGGGACGTATTACGACGCAGCCGCATCAATCGTTCCATAACAATACCGTTACTTCGCAGGGCAGATGTGAAATACGTTAAAGATTTCTGTAATTCCAAGAGCATGAAAAATTCTTTGTTGCGCATGGAGTGCCGCAGAATGTCTTCGATATCATCGGTACGGCGGTTAATTTGCATCAAGTAGCGCAAAAACAGCGTGGCACTGCGATACAGGATTTGGAATAAAAATCGTGTTTTTTTAAACGTATAAAATAAAGGATATTTATTTTGTGTAAATGCCCGCATTACTTCTGTTGCCTGAATGCACAAGGTAACAATAAAGTCTGGTGTAATAAAAATACCAAGGGGCAGTGTATCGTAACTGTCGGTTTCCAGTATAATTGGAATATTGATGACGACAAATATATAATTATCTTCTAATTCAACGTGAGAACGTTCTTCTGTATCCAGTGCGGTCTTCAGGACGTCAGTTGGGATTTCGGTTACCATGGATACGAGCTGTAAATCTTCTGAATCAGGATTTACGACGTTAATCCAGGATCCTTTTTCGGCAGAAGCCAAGGAAATGTTGTCTTCCAAATGGCCATTACTGTGTTTGTAAACTTGAATCATTCCGCTTCTCCGTTTCCTTTTAGTTTTTGCGGGTGTAACCCTAAATTCTAATATAAGCATAAATGAGAGTCTCGTCAAGGAAAATACGAAATTTTACAGCCGTTGCGTGTAAATTTATCGTAAAATATGGGCATATGGCATGAAGTGGGAAAGCTGCTTTCTGAGAAATCTTTTATAAATAAAAGGAATTTGCTATAATAAAGTGTATTTACCACGCATAGGATGAGCTATAGGCTGCATCAGAAGGCAATAGAGGAGGAGTATAGCGTGTTAGGTGTGTTAATCAATGGAATAGCAGCCTTTATCGGTGCCGTACTGGGTGTCGTGCTGAAAAAAGGCATACCGGAGCGGATTACGACGGCTCTGTTTTCGGCCATTGCCTTGTGTGTCGGCGTGATGGGCATACAAGGAGCGGTTAAAACGGAAAATATATTACTCGTATTAGCATCGATGACTATCGGAACGCTGATTGGCACGGTGCTGCAATTGGAAGAATGCATGCATCGCAGCGGCGAATGGTTAAAAAATACATTAGGAGCTAGCGGCGATTCACGGTTTGTTCAAGGATTTGTTGTCGTCACGATTATACAGGTCGTTGGAGCGATGTCGATTTTGGGCCCTGTACAAGCGGCATTGCTGGGAGATTATTCGCTGCTATATTTTAAATCCGTGTTGGACAGCGTGACGTCGATTATTTTTGGGGCTATTTATGGTATGGGGACGCTGCCGGTATGTATTATTATTGTGGTATATGAAGGAATTTTTTGTGTATTAGCCAATTTGGTATCACCCCTCATGACGCCGGATGTCATCCGAGAACTCAACGCTGTGGGCAGTGTGATGATTTTAGCCATTGCTTTTAATATGCTTGGGATGACGAAATTAAAAGTTGCCGATTATTTACCGGCTCTTTTTATGCCTATTATATATTATCATCTTATAGCAGGCTGGCTGTAAGATTTCCATGAAAGAGGAATGAAAGATTGCAACTTTTAAAAATGGAACTGCGGGGATTTAAATCCTTTGCAGATAAAACAACGCTTACGTTTGATAAAGGAATTACGGCGATTGTCGGCCCCAATGGCAGCGGTAAAAGCAATATTTCTGATGCTGTTCGCTGGGTTATGGGGGAACAAAATGTTCGGCAGCTTCGCGGACAGAAAGCAGAAGACATTATTTTTGCCGGCACAGAAAAGCGCCATCCTCAAGGGGTAGCTGAAGTATCGCTGTATTTTGATAACAGTGACCATGCATTGGATTTGGATTTTTCGGAAGTGGCTGTGACGCGTCGTTTGTTTCGCTCCGGTGAAAGCGAGTTTTATATTAATAAACGGCCATGCCGGCTAAAGGATATCCATATGCTGTTTGCATCGACGGGTATTGGCCAGGACTCCATGGCAGTTATTGGTCAGAACCGGGTAGACCGTATTCTCAACAGCAAGCCCGAAGAACGGCGCATTATTTTTGAAGAAGTAGCCGGCATCAGCCGGTATAAAGGGCGCAAACAAGACGGCCTGCGTAAAATTGCTGAAACCGAACGAAATCTGGAACGCATTCAGGATATGATGAGCGTGCTGGCCGATCGGATGGAACCGTTGGCGGCACAGGCGGATAAAGTAAAACAATTTCGAGATTTGGATACAGAACGCATCTCGTATGAGGGAACACTGACGTTGCAGGAACTGCGAAATAATGAACGATTGCTGTCCAAAGCGGAAAATTACCGATTGGCAGCGATAGCCGAACAGCGTCGTGTAGAAAAAGAGTTAGCGGATCTTGAAGCGCAGCGGCAAACGGTACTGCAGGCGATGGAAAAAGAAAACGAAACCTTGCGCAGTCTCGATGCCCAAGCCCTCAATGCCCATAATGAACTAGATAGTATGAAGAGCCGCCAAATTGCCTTTGTACAGCGACAAGAGACATTGCAAGAAAATGAAAAAGAATTACAAGAAGAAACAAACGTATTGCAAAAGAAACGAGCACAGTTAGAAGAACTAGACGTTTCGCTGGCGGCACAGCAAAAACAGAAAGAGGCCGAACTGCAAGCGGCAGAAAAGGGACTTGCTCTGACGAAAGCCTTGTTTGGCAAGGCAGAAGCACAAGCAGAAGAAGCAGCAAAAGCGTTGCAGAATGTAACGGCAGCCAATACAGAACGGCAGCAGCAGCTTTTTATGAGGCAACGTGACGTAGAAGAACTGCGGCGGCGGCTGCAGGAAAACAGTGCGCGCTATACAGAAGTACAGCAGACGATGGAACAGCAAAAAGCCGCATGGCATCAATCGGACAAGCTGTGGCAGGAACAGGAAAAGGCATGCCAAACGTTGCGTCAAGACGCACAAGACTATGAAATGAAGGCGGCGACCCAGAGAAAGATGCTGCAAACCTGTGAAGCCGTCATGGAAGAGGCTGAAACGACATATCGCCGCTTGCGGGGAGTCGTCGATGCCCTGCAACAGCGTATTCGCGTACTGGAAAGCATGGAACAAGAGCACGAAGGGGTAGGGCGTCCGGTTAAGACCGTATTAGATGCCCATGCGCCTTGGCGTTCTCACATTTGCGGCATTGTTGGCGAAGTTTGCCAAATACCGATACCCTATGCGACGGCGCTGGATGTAGCATTGGGGGCGGCGTCCCGTTATGTTATTACCGAAACGGAAGAAACGGCCAAAGCCGCTATTGCCTACTTAAAAGAACGGCGTGCCGGCAGGACGACGTTCTTGCCGTTAGATACGATAAAAGGCCGGACGCGTACGCATGATGAAGAACAGGCGGTTAACGAACCGGGAATCTTGGGATTTGCCAATGAATTAATCACGTATGATACGGTGTATCAGCCAGTGTTCATGTCATTATTAGGTAAGACACTGATTGCTGAAACGATGGAAGCCGGTTCGAAAGCGGCTCGAAAATACCATCATCGTCTGCGAATCGTCTGCTTGGATGGCACACAGTTTAATGCTGGCGGGTCCCTGACCGGCGGCAGTATGAAAGCTAAAGAAAGCTCGCTTATTAGTCGGCGGGTATTGCTGCAGGAATTAAAAGAAAAAGCAGCGTCCCAGCAAATTCAAATGGACAAAGCCATACAGACGGGAAAAACAAAACGGCACGAAGTCGAAACGGCACGCGCTGCGATGGAAGCGGCAGAAGAAGAAAAACAGCATATGACAGTTGAGTTGCAGAAATGCACATGGCAAATGACGACGGCCAAAAAAGAAGCCTGCCAGCAGCAAGAAGCATGGCAGGCAGCGGACCGGCAGTGTGAATCCCTGCTAAAGGTGCGGGCTGATATACAGGCGGAACTATTGAAGAAAGAAACGGACTTGGAAGCGATTACGGCTCGTCCCCAAGCCGACACGGATGCCTTGGAAGCAGCGCGCCGCAAAGCAATGGAAGAAGCAGAAGCTTGCCGTAAAACGCTGACAGACGGGCAGATTCATACGGCGACGCTGCGAGAACAAGTGCACCATCTGGAAGAACAACGTGCACAGCAGGCGCAGCAGCAAAGACAACTGCAAGAAGATGATAATCGGTTGGCACTGCGTAAACAAGACCTGCAGCAGCGTCAGCAAGATACGGCTGCCATGCTGACGGAATTGGCTGCAAAAATTGCCGCGAAAGAACAGGAAACCCAAACGCATGACACGGCTAAAGAAGCATTTTACAAATCAAGAGAAGAAAACTTTACACGCAGCCAAAAACTGGAAACATCCGGTAAGGCCTTACGGGATACCTTGCAGCAGTGCGGTGCGCGGGTGCATCAGGCAGACGTGCAGCTGGAAAAATACCATGGCGAGATCCGGCGTTATGATGAACTGCTGACGATGCAGGGACTAACCAGGCAGGAAGCCATGGAACGTCGTCGGGAGGGTTCGCTGAAAGAACTGCATGAAAAAGTACAGATGCTGAAACAGCAGATTGCGGCGTTGGGACAAATCAATCCCAATGCGGAAGAAGAATATCAAAATGCAGTCAAACAGCAGCAGTTTTATACGACCCAGTGCGATGATTTGCGGGAATCGCGAACCAAACTGGAAGCCATTGTGGCTGAAATTGATGAGGCCATGGCCAAACAGTTTCGTCAGGCTTTTGGAGAGATTGGCAAACATTTTCAGCAAATTTTCAGCCGTCTTTTTGGCGGCGGCGCCGCCCATGTCGTGCTGACGGATACGAAAGATATCTTGACAGCCGGTGTGGACATATTTATTCAGCCGCCTGGTAAAAAACAGCAATCCTTAACTTTGCTGTCAGGCGGTGAACGAGCCCTGACGGTTATTGCGTTGTTGTTAGCATTTTTGGCATATCATCCGGCGCCGTTTTGCCTGGTCGATGAAGTAGATGCGGCATTGGATGAAGCTAATGTCGAACGAATGGCGCGATATCTGAAAAATTACAGCGGCAATACGCAGTTTATTGTCATTACCCATCGCCGCAAAACGATGGAAGCCGCCAATACCTTGCAAGGTGTTACGATGGAAGAACGAGGCGTATCACGGCTGCTGACTGTCAAAGTAGATGAATTGTTACAGAAAGGAACTTAATTATGGGATTTTTTTCAAGATTACGCAAAGGTCTGGAAAAGACAAAAAACTCACTGATTCAAAATATCGAAACCGTTGTTTGCGGCTATGCCAAAATCGACGAAGACATGTACGATGATTTGGAAGCCATCATGCTGACAGGAGATATTGGTATAGAAACGACGGATTATCTTCTTGGCAAAATTCGTGAAGGTGTCAAATCCAAAGAAATTGAAAACGGCAATGATGTCGTTCCCTATTTGGAAAAATGCATTGTTGCCTTGCTGGAAGAAAATAATGAACCCGTACCGGATCGTACAGGCTCGACAGAAGTTATTTTTATTGTTGGCGTTAATGGCGTAGGCAAAACGACGACTATTGGCAAATTAGCAAAATATTACACCCAGCAGGGCAAATCGGTCATGCTGGCTGCAGGTGATACATTCCGCGCCGCCGCGTCGGAACAGCTGACGATTTGGGCGCAGCGTACGGGCGTACCGATCGTCAAGCATCAAGAAGGTGCCGATGCAGCAGCAGTCGTCTTTGATGCGACGGCTTCGGCAAAAGCCCGCGGTATCGATATCCTGCTCGTCGATACGGCCGGCCGGCTGCAGACAAAATCCAATCTTATGGAAGAACTGCGTAAAATGGCGCGTATTGCCGGACGCAATATTGAAGGCGCACCACATGAAACCTTGCTCGTACTGGATGCAACGACAGGGCAAAATGCCGTCAGCCAGGCTAAATTATTTGGCGATGTCGTCCCATTGACGGGTGTTGTGCTGACAAAATTGGATGGTACGGCAAAGGGCGGTATTATTTTATCGGTAAAACGAGAACTAGGCGTGCCTGTCCGCTGGGTAGGCGTAGGAGAAGGTGTGGATGATTTGCGGCCCTTTGATGCGGCGCAATTCGCTGATGCTTTGTTTGATAAAAATATTGAAAAACGAGAACAAGAAGACGAATAGGAGGCAGGTATCATGTATGTAGGAAATATCGCGCAATGGCAAAAGGAAACGGCGTATTTGCCGACAAAACTTACCCCGTGGATTGAAAAATTGGCGTCACTGGATGTACAGCAGCTTACACCGGGCCGTCATGAATTGGGAGATGGCAATTATATGAATGTAGACGTTACCGAAACGGCACCGGCAGCACAGCGCAACATGGAAGCCCACCGTGCGTATATCGACATTCAAATGGTTATTGAAGGCAGCGAAATTATTGGATATCAACCTGTATGCCGGGCCGGAGACGTAGTAGAAGACCGTAGTGCCAGCGATGCCTGGTTTTATCAGCCGCCTGTAACTGCGGATATGCAAATTCATATGGAACCGGGAACTTTTACTGTATTTACGCCAGCCGACGGCCATCGCTGCTTATGCGCTCCGGATGGTGTTGGCCGGCCTATACGAAAAATTATCATGAAAATAAAAATATAACAATACCCGTTTAGTAAGCAGTTTTACAGCCATGAGAAATACAGGATAAGGCCGGGAATATTTATTGACTTTTCATGGGCAGTATATTAAACTATATCTTGGTACTGAGTTTTCGTTTTGAGTTTTATTACTGCGCAATGTATCAATTTGTATTTAGGATGTGTTGAAATGGCAACAGATATTCGAGAGAAAATTCTCAAGGAAGCCTTGCGTGAAATTAATTGCCGCGGCTCGGACTTCCATATGGATGATTTAGCTCGAAACCTTCGCATTAGCAAACGGACGCTGTATGAACATTTTGTGTCTAAGCAGGCCATCGTCGAAGAAGCTCTTCTTTCCATGATGAAGTCGATTCAGGATGAACATCGAAAATTGCTGGCTGATGTAAATATGACAACAGAAGAAAAAATTATCAGTTTTTTTAAAGTCACTTCCGACAACATTACGGTATTATCTGTGCGAAAAACGACAGAATTAGTAAAAAAAATGCCGGATGTATGTGAAAAGTTGGAAGCGGCGCGTAAAGAAGATTGGGATATTTTAGGCCAGTTGCTGGATATAGCCCAAAAGGAAGATGGATTTAAGCCATTTGACAAGTTTTTACTGATTCATATGCTGCACAGCGCAGCCAATGATGTCATTGATTACTTTGACAAAGTAAAGCATGATTACTCTTTTCCAGAATACATGGAACGATGTATTTGCGTCATTCTATATGGAATCAAAACAGATAGGAGGCAATTAACGAATGATAAAAAAGCATAAGTTTCTTACCATGGGTGTCACCATATTGACTGTCGCAGCATTGCTGGCCGGCTGTGGTGCACAGAAGGGGGCACAAAAAGGAGCCGTTTCTGTCAATACGTATAAAGTAACCGCAGAAGATACACCGGTAACCGCTGAATACAGTGGTACCGTAACGGCGACGGATAAAGTACCGGTACGGGCTAAAATTTCCGGCCGCGTGATTGAAAAATATGTACAAGGCGGACAGACTGTAACAGCAGGACAGCCGCTGTTTCGCATAGACAGCCGCAGCTATGATGCGGCACTGCAGGAAGCCAAAGCAACACAGGCTCAGGCAGCAGCTAATCTTGCCAATGAACAGCTGAATTTGCAGCGGTATCAGGCATTAGCGGATCAGGATGCGGTTTCTGTACAGACCGTAACTAACCAGGAAGCAGCTACGCAGCAGCAACAGGCCGTATTAGATGCACGAGAAGCGCAGGTGCAGGCAGCACAGGATAATGTGGATGATACCATTGTTTATGCGCCGTTTGACGGTAAATTAAACGTCGACGATGTACCGGTCGGTACGTATGCAACGGCTGGTTCGACGGCGTTGGTAACCATTTCTTCTACCAACCCTGTATTCGTAGAATTTTCTGTCAGTGAATCGGAATACCTGCAAATGACGAAAAAAGCACCGGATGCTCCGGGCAGCTGGGGCGACCATTTGCAGCTTCGTCTGAGCGATGGTTCTATGTATGCCTATGAAGGTCATGTTACGCAGGTCAACCACGGCATGGACGGCAGTTCCGGCTCTATTATTGTAAAAGCTGTTTTTGACAATCCGGAAAATCTCCTGATTCCGGGCTTATACGGTACAGTCGTTTCGGATACACAGATTCAGCAAAAAGCACTGCTCGTACCGCAGCGGGCTGTACAGCAGACGTTGGGTAAATATTTCATTTCTGTTATTGATGAAAGCGGTCAGGCACAGAATAAAGAAGTTACACCGGGACAAAAAGTTGGTAAATTCTGGATTATTAATGAAGGGCTGAACGATGGTGATTTGATTATTGTCGATGGCTATCAAAAAGCAAACGGTGCAACGTTGGATCAGCACTTGCTTTCCAAAGATGATGTAGAAAATGATACGACAAGTAGTGACGCTGCAAGCCAGTCTAAATAGGGGGCGAGAAGACAGTGATATCTAAATTCTTTATTGACAGGCCGATATTTGCTATCGTTATATCCCTGATTATTTCTATTTTAGGACTTCTTTCGATGGCAACCCTTCCTGTCGCTAAATATCCAAACGTTACGCCGCCGCAGATTAGTGTATCTGCTACGTATGTCGGTGCCAACGCCGAAGTTATTGGTGATACTGTTGCCAGCGTTATTGAACGCCAGTTGATTGGTGTCGACGATTTAGTAAACATGGAAAGTTCTAGTAACGACTCTGGCCGGTATTCCTTGACCGTACAGTATGAAACGGGTTCTGACGATGATATGGATATGGTTAATACACAAAACCGTATTAGCCAGGTACAATCCAAACTGCCGCAGGAAGTTACGCAGACCGGTGTAACCGTACAGAAATCTTCCAGTGGTACGGCGATGGTATTCTCGCTGTATTCGCCAAATGGTTCGTATGATGAAACATTCATGAAGAACTATGCAACGCAGTACTTTATGGATGAATTGAAAGGCGTATCCGGTATTGGCGACGTTCAAGAATTTGGTTCTGACTATGCCATGCGTATTTGGATGGATCCGTTAAAGATGAGCATCTTGAAAGTTACGCCGACCGATATTATTTCGGCTGTTCAGTCACAAAATACGCAGGCAGCCGTTGGGTCTGTTGGTTCCCAGCCAACGCCGTCAGATCAGACGTATCAATATACGCTGCGTGCTGATGGCCGTTTGTCTACGGCAGATGAATTTAAGAAAATTATTATTCGCACGAATACAGATGGAACCATGGTTCGCGTTGGCGATGTAGCCAAAGTAGAATTGGGTTCGAAAGATTACAGCGTTCACGGGTATTTTGATGGCCAGCCAAGTGCGACATTTATGATTAGTCTGACCTCTGATGCCAATGCCATGCAGACCGTTACGAATGCCATGAAAGTATTGGCAAAGGCTAAAGAATCGTTCCCATCCGACTTGGATTATAAAATCGTATATGACAGCACGAAATTTGTAAAAGCGTCTATTGAAGAAGTTATTATTACCTTCATCGAAGCATTGATTTTGGTTGCTGCCATTGTATACTTATTCCTACAAAGCGGCCGTTCTACGTTGATTCCGTTGTTAGCGGTACCGGTATCTTTGCTGGGGACGTTTGCCTGCTTTAAGGTACTCGACTTTTCTATTAATACCTTGACCTTATTCGCCATGGTATTGGCTATCGGCTTGCTGGTCGATGATGCGATTGTTGTTATCGAAGCCGTTGAATATGAAATCAAGTATAACAGCAGGTCGCCGCGGGAGGCTACTATCATTGCTATGCAGAACGTACAAGGTCCGGTTGTCGGCGTTGCCTGCGTACTAGCATCTGTATTCGTACCGGTCGGCTTCCTCAGCGGCATGAGCGGCGTATTGTATCGCCAGTTCGCGTTGACCATTGCCGTTTCCGTTGTTATTTCGGCTTTTGTTGCATTGACATTGACACCGGCAATGTGTGCTTCGATTTTGCGGGTTCATAAACCGACAGAAAAAGCCCATGGCCTGTTCAAATTTTTCCAGTGGTTTAATGCGACCTTCGACCGCATCGTCAACTGGTACGGCATTCGACTGGCTTATTTGAATCAGCGTATTAAATGGTGCGTCGTATTCTTGGTTATTATATCCGGTATTTCCGGATTCTTGTTTACCATTATTCCGACCGGGTTTGTTCCGTCCGAAGATAATGGGTTTATGATGGTGAATACGACACTGCCTGAAGGCACGTCGCAGACAGAAACACAAAAAATTGCCAATAATATTGGGAAATGGATTGAATCGCAGCCAGGCGTAAAAATGTCCATGAATGTTGTTGGTTTCAGCATGTTAGCCGGCGGTGCTAAATCCAACGGTGCCGTGTCCTTCGTTTCCATGAACGATTGGGACGAACGTAAGACAAAAGACTTATCAGTTGATGCATTAGTTGGTAAGACGATGATGCACGGCATGCAAATACCGCAGGCTACGGTTGTAGCCATCAACCCGCCGCCAATTGACGGCATGGGTGTATCGGCAGGTTTTACCATGCAGATTGAAGACCGTGGCGGTCATACGACAACGCAGCTAAATGATACAGTACAAAAATTCTTGGCAGCTGCTCGTAAACGACCGGAAATTGGATCTATTTATACGGCATTTGCTAATGATACACCAGGGTATAAACTGGATATTGACCGCGATAAAGTTGCCCGTGAAGGCGTATCGTTGAGTTCGGTATATTCAACGCTCCAATCCTTCTATGGTTCCTATCAGATTAATGATTTTACGATTTTTGGCCGTAACTTTAAAGTTGTCATTCAGGCTTCACCGGAATTCCGTCAAAAGATTGAAGACAACAATAACTTGTATGTACGCAATTCTAAGAATGAATTGGTATCAGTTGCTAATTTCATTCGTCCGAAATCCGTTGGATCTGCTTCTATTTTGAACCGTTTCAACGATTATCCGTCTATCAAAGTAATGGGTACGCCGGCGACGGGCGTCAGCTCCGGTGATACATTGAAAGCCTTGGAAGAAGTAGCCAAAGAAACATTGGGCGAAGGCTATCAGTATGAATGGTCTGGCATGAGCCGTGAAGAAGTCAAAGCCGGCAGTCAGACAATTTACGTCTTTGCATTGGCATTGCTTTTCGTATTCTTGGTATTGGCTGCCTTGTACGAAAGCTGGAAAGTACCATTTGCCGTACTGTTCAGTGTGCCGACTGGTTTGTTTGGGGCTACGCTTTTCACGTATATTTTCAATCAGACCAATAACTTGTATTTCCAGATTGGGATTTTGGCGGTCATCGGTTTGGCTGCGAAGAACGCCATCTTGATTATTGAATACGCCAAAGTTCGTGTTGATGAACGAGGTATGGATCCTGTATCGGCTGCTATCGAAGCCGCTAAGATTCGTCTGCGTCCTATCATCATGACATCATTGGCATTCGTCGTAGGGTCTATCCCATTGGCAACCGCAACCGGTGCAGGTGCTGCATCCCGTGTTACCATGGGTATCGCCGTTGTATTTGGTACCTCTATGGCAACACTTTTAGGTATCTTCCTGATTCCGATGCTCTTCATTATCGTAGAAAAATTGGGGCATCGCGGAAGTTACGGAAAACAAAAACCACAAAGCGTAGGAAGAATGAACGATATGTAATGCTAGGTGACTCGTTGTAGTCCTGTTGCGATTTTGTATATGTATTTAAAGGCCCTTTCTCAGCATGGTATCATCATGGCTGAGAAAGGACCTTTTGTTTTTCTTTGCAATCTATACATAAATACGCTATAATAAAAATCAATGAGAGAGGAGGAATGCCATGGCACCTGTATTTTTGTATATAGCAAGCAACCGTTATCTATATAATACAAGAATATTAAAACAGGTGGGGTATATAAATATACATTTACTATCTAAAAGCCTGACAACAGCTAAATACGTGTTTTCTCATGGAGAAAAATTAGTACGGACGCATAGAAAGAGTATGTGCCCGCTTTTGGCGTGTCTTGAAAATCAAGTTTAGGAGTGAATGAACATGATAACCATGTATAAGTGGGATAATCCTGCTTTACAACAAATTTGGAAAAGATTGTATGCCCATAATACCTATGTATTTCCCTATTCTTCATGGGAATATAATGAGCAAATATACAAATATATCAAAGTAAAACCATCGACAATATGCCAAAAGAACTATTTTTTAGTCTATGAAGAAGATAAAACGCCTTTGGTGCTGTTTCCGTTATATTTGAGAAAAAATACATTGCATCTCTTTGGCGAAAATATAAGCGGTGCCGGTCATTTGGATGTTCTATATGACACGGCGATTACGGCAGAGCAGTGGAAAAAAGCATTGGGTGAATTAAAAAAGACGTTTTCAGGGAAAAAATTACTCTTACGTATGCTAAATGAACGCTGCGATAAATATACGAGAAGAAGCTAGGCGAATATCTGCCTGACATAACGCATAAAGTACCGTGAGTCGCACGGGAATCTACGCTTGTGGAGAGAGTGTAAGCCGCAGCAGTTCCTCGGAGCTGTAGTGCTGTTCTCGTTGAAGCAGGAAGCTACCGCCTCTGTAGGCGGGGGTACGTTCACCGGAGAAACATTACATCGATATTAAAAAAGCTGAATATATGATATGTCCCCTCATTGATAGATTTTTATTCTAGTAATGAGGGGGTTATTTTTGTATGATAAAATAAAGAATTATACGACAGTATATAGATATATAAGGAAACACCTTGAAAGGCTTGGCGGAATAGTGTATGATTTTAAAAGGTTTTATTACAATGTGATGCATGGCGCAAGGAAAGAATTTCTTGCTGATAAGTTAGGATGGAGAAATATATGCTGGAATTTCCGATTAAACGAACGATTATTATTGATGATACAAAAAAGAAAAAGAGAGGCCGTAAGAAAAAAGAGGACGGCGAAAAAATGATCATCAATGGAACGGTGAATCTTCCGGAAAAGAAGCCGTTAAAAAAATTGGACCCGTTACCGAAAAACGCCAAAAATTTGGTTATTGTGGAATCACCGGCAAAAGCGAAAACAATAGAACGCTTTTTGGGCAGTGAGTATAAAGTTATGGCGAGCCGAGGCCATTTGCGGGATTTGCCGCGCAATCAGTTCGGCGTCAATATAGAAGATGGTTTTACGCCGTCGTATACGAATATGTGGGATAAACGCAAGCTCATTGAAGAACTGCAAAATGAGTACGTTCGTTCTAAAAAAGTCTATCTGGCAACGGACCCGGACCGTGAAGGCGAAGCTATTTCCTGGCACTTAGCGCATTTGCTGGAAATGGATCCTCATGATAAATGCCGTGTCATGTTTCATGAAATTACGGAAAAAGCCGTACATGCCGGCATGGAAGATCCGGAACCGATTGATTTGCAGAAAGTAGATGCCCAGCAGGCACGCCGCGTTCTCGATCGGATTGTAGGGTATAAGCTCAGCCCGCTTCTTTGGAAAAAAGTTTGCAAGGGCCTTAGTGCCGGCCGTGTCCAATCCGTTGCCGTTCGGCTGATTTGTGAACGGGAAGAAGAAATCAAGGCCTTTGTGCCGGAAGAATATTGGACAGTCAGTGGTACGTATAAAACGGAAGACGGCCAAATGCTGACGACAGAATTAGTCAAAATCCATGGAGAAAAAGCGGCCATTGCTGACGGCGACACAGCCAATCAAATTGCTGCAGATTTGCAGTGGGAACAAAAAGGATTGGCGAATCATGAACCGGACCGCATTACCAAAGTCGAAAAGCGCAAGCGCAAACGGCAGCCGCAGCCGCCCTTTACGACGTCTACGATGCAGCAGGAATGTGTCAGCAAATTGAATTTTGGTGCAAAAAAAACCATGATGCTGGCACAGCAGCTCTATGAAGGGCTGGATATGGGAGAACGGGGCCATGTGGGCTTGATTACGTATATGCGTACGGACTCGACGCGTATTAATGATGATATGATACAGGCTGCCAGAGAGTTTGTTACGGCAAACTACGGTGACGAATATATTCCACCGAAAGCCAGAGTATATAAAACGAAGCAATCTAGTCAGGATGCACATGAAGCCATTCGTCCGACGTCGCTGGAATTTACGCCGTCTGTTGTCGCTCCGTATGTTTCACGAGATCAGTTACGGCTGTATACGCTGATTTGGAATCGCTTTTTGGCGAGCCAAATGGAAGCCGTCGAAACGGAACATATGGCGATTACGATTACGTGTGAACCTTATGAATTGCGGGCAGCGGGATATAAAGTCGTATTCAAAGGGTTTACGGAATTATATGAAGATGCCAAGAAAGATAAAACGCTGAGTGAACTGCCTCATATCGAACAAGACACGGTTGTACATAATCAGACGGTCGAACCGATACAGCATTTTACGCAGCCGCCGGCCCGTTATACCGAAGCCAGCTTGATTAAGACGCTGGAAGAAAAAGGCATTGGCCGTCCGAGTACGTATGCCCCCATTATGGATACGATTCAGAATCGCAATTATGTAGAAAAGAAAGATAAACAGTTTGTACCGACTGAGCTAGGTGTCGTGATTGTTGATTTGCTTAAGAAATTCTTTGAACGTATTATCAATGTCGGTTTTACGGCCCATATGGAAGAGGAACTGGATGCGATCGAACAAGGCAAAGATACGTATCAGCATGTACTGCAGGAATTTTATGATGTATTCAAGCCGGAAATGGATGTAGCCGAAACGCAAATGGAAAAGGTGACCGTAGCCGGTCAAGAATCAGGTCAGGTCTGCGAACTTTGCGGGGCGCCTATGGTCTATAAGTTCGGTCGGTTTGGCAAATTCCTGGCATGCTCCAATTTTCCGGAATGCCGTAATACGAAAGCAATTGTAGAAGATTTAGGCATTACCTGCCCAAAATGCGGTAAAGGAACGCTGATTAAGCGAAAATCAAAACGAGGCCGTGTCTTTTATGGATGCAGTGAATATCCGGCATGCGATTTTGTCTTGTGGAATCAGCCGGTTGATAAAAAATGCCCTGTGTGCGGCAGTATTATGATTGTGAAACATTATAAAAAAGGACCGGATAAAATCTTCTGCAGCAATGCAGAGTGTGAAAATCATAAAAAGGGAGAAGTAGTGAATGAAGAATAGTGTACTTGTCATTGGTGCCGGATTGGCCGGCTCAGAAGCAGCCTATCAGCTTGTCAAACGGGGTATTCCAGTAGAATTGGTGGAAATGCGCCCGGTGAAGTCTTCACCGGCCCATCATACGCCGTTATTTGCTGAGTTAGTGTGCAGCAATTCCTTGCGTGCGGCTAATGTTGAAAATGCAGTTGGGTTGTTAAAAGAAGAAATGCGCCGGTTAGGATCTTTAATTATGGAATCGGCAGATACCCATCGCGTACCGGCCGGCGGTGCACTGGCTGTAGATCGTGTTCCCTTCAGCCAATATATTACGGATACCTTACGCAATCATCCGTTGGTGACGATTCGGCACGAAGAAGTAACAGCCTTGCCGGATGATCAAATTTGTATTGTTGCCACAGGACCACTGACGAGTAACGCTTTGGCAGAAGCTATACAGCAGATGACAGGTGCTGATTATTTCCATTTTCATGACGCAGCCGCACCGATTGTGACGGTAGAATCACTGGATATGCATAAGGTATATCGGGCAGCCCGCTACGGAAAAGGTGGCGCTGATTACCTGAACTGCCCGTTTACGAAAGAAGAATATGAAGCCTTTTGGCAGGCGTTGACGACGGCAGAATGCGCCGAGCTCCATGAATTTGAAAAAAATGACAATGTATTTGAAGGCTGTATGCCAATCGAAATTATGGCATCTCGTGGTATCGATACGATGCGGTTTGGCCCGATGAAACCAGTAGGACTGGAGCTTCCCGATACGGGAGAACTTCCCTATGCTGTTGTACAGCTTCGGCAGGACAATGGCAGTGCGACGCTCTATAATATCGTTGGGTTCCAAACGCATTTGAAATTTGGTGAACAAAAACGAGTATTTTCCATGATACCAGGACTGGAACATGCTGAATTTGTACGATATGGCGTCATGCATCGCAATTCGTATATCAATTCGCCGATGTTGCTGGAACCAACATTACAATATCGCCGCAATCCCAATCTATTTTTTGCGGGCCAGCTGACAGGCGTAGAAGGGTATTTGGAATCGGCAGCAATGGGATTATTGGCAGGCATCAATGCGGCGCGCATGATGCAGCATCAAGATTGCCTGACCTTTTCGAAACGGACTGCCATGGGCGGTTTGAGCCAATATATTTCCAGTGGCCCCAATGCCAATTTTCAGCCAATGAATATCAATTTTGGCATTATGGAACCTTTGGGAATCAAGAAGCGCATGAAAAAGCGAGAAAAAAATGCGTTGCTGGCTAAACGCGCGCTGGAAGAAATTGACGAAATGAAGGAGAAGATATAAATGTCTGAATTAATGTCTACAGAATTTCATGCAACGACGATTGTTGCTGTACAAAAAGACGGAAAAACCGCAATTGCCGGTGACGGACAGGTTACCATGGGCAATGCGGTCATTATGAAAGCGACAGCCCAAAAAGTTCGCCGTCTGTATCATGGTAAAATTGTCAGCGGCTTTGCCGGCTCTGTAGCCGATGCATTTACGCTGTTTGACCATTTTGAAGAAAAATTAAATGAATACAATGGCAATTTGGTTCGCAGTGCTGTAGAATTGGCCAAGGACTGGCGTTCTGATAAAATTTTGCACAAGCTGGAAGCGTTGCTGCTGGTAGCTGACAGCCAGCGTATTTTGTTGATTTCCGGCAACGGCGAAGTGATTGAACCGGACGACGGAATTTCTGCCATTGGCTCCGGCGGCAACTATGCCTTGGCTTCCGGCCGGGCCTTGCTGCAGAATACAGATTTGTCTGCCCGTGAAATTGCTGAAAAATCATTACACATTGCAGCTGATATCTGCGTATATACCAATCACAATGTCATTGTAGAAGAAATCTAAAAGGAAACTGAGGAGAAGAAATGAACGAAGCAGAATTAACACCGAAACAAATTGTAACTGAGTTGAATAAATATATTGTCGGCCAGTCGGAAGCAAAAAAATCCGTAGCCATTGCCCTGCGTAATCGGTGGAGACGCAAACATTTAAGCGAAGATATGCAGGATGAAATCATTCCTAAAAATATCTTGCTCATCGGGCCGACAGGCGTAGGCAAAACCGAAATTGCCCGTCGTTTGGCAAAATTAGTTGGCGCGCCGTTTATTAAAGTAGAAGCAACGAAATACACAGAAGTCGGCTATGTTGGCCGTGATGTCGAACAGATTATCCGTGATTTGGTAGCCAATGCCATCCGCATGGTACAAGAACAAGAAAGCCAGCGGTTTGAAGAAAAGGCGGAAGAAGAAGCCAACAAACGCATTTTACAGGTATTTTGGCCGAAAAAAACAATCAAAGAAAAAGTAGTTAATCCGATGGAAGCCTTTTTCACCGGTGATGATGATGAAGACGAAAAACAGGAAGAACCGGCACAGCAGCCGGCTCAGCTTGAAGAAGGCAAGTCCGATCGCCGTCAAAAGATGTTGGAAGATATTCGCGCCCATAAAATGGATGAACGAGAAATTGAAGTAGAAGTTAAAGAACAGGAACGTGCTATTCAGGGGATCCTGACAGGCAATTCAACAGAAGAATTGACCAATAACTTCCAGGAAATGCTGGGCAGCATTATGCCAAAGAAGAAAAAGAAAAAGAAAATGACTGTTGCCAAAGCTCGGGAAATTTTTAAAGAAGAAGAATTAGAAAAATGCCTGGATATGGATGTTATCGTCGATAAAGCTATTGAAGCGACAGAACAAGCGGGCATTGTCTTTATTGATGAATTTGATAAAATCGCAGAAAAAGGCCGCGGCGGCGGTCCAGATGTATCACGTGAAGGTGTACAGCGGGACATTTTGCCGATTGTCGAAGGCGCGACAGTGAATACCAAATATGGCCCCGTTAAAACCGATCATATTCTCTTTATTGCAGCCGGCGCGTTCCATGTATCCAAGCCAAGCGACTTGATTCCGGAACTGCAGGGCCGTTTCCCGATTCGCGTAGAATTACAGTCCCTGACAGTAGATGATTTCCGCAAGATTTTGACGGAACCGAATCAGTCCTTGGTGAAACAATATACATCGTTATTGGCAACAGATGGCGTGACGCTTAATTTTACGGATGACGGCATTGATGCGATTGCTGAATATGCGCACCGTGTCAACTTGGAAACAGAAAATATCGGTGCTCGCCGTTTGCATACCATCTTGGAAAAAATATTGGAAGATATAGCCTATGAAGCCCCCGATATTGATGAAAAGCAGATTGATGTCAATAAAGAATTCGTCTTCAGCAAATTAGATGATGTTGTTCAGAATGTGGATTTAAGCCACTATATTTTATAAGGGAGATCTATGAGACCATATACGAAATTATATGTAACCCGCAAAGGGGAAATGGCTACTAAAAGCGGTCATCCCTGGGTATTTGGGGAAGAAGTGACTCGTGTTGACGGGGAATACAAGACAGGCGATATTGTCGATGTCTATAGTGCCAAAGATCGGTATTTGGGGACGGGATTTGCTAATGACATTTCTAAAATCCGTGTGCGCATTTTGTCAGATAATGCCAATGACCGGTTTGATGAAGCCTTTTGGCAGCGCCGCGTCAAATACGCCTTAGACTACCGCCGCACGGTCATGGGCCCAAAAGATTTTTCTTGCTGCCGCCTTATTTTTGGCGATGCAGACCAAATGCCGGGACTAACGGTAGACCGTTACAATGATGTCCTCGTAGCCCAAACGTTATGTTATGGCTTGGATCAGGTTAAGCCGATTATTTTTAAAGCCTTAGTCGATGAGTTACAGCAGATGGGCGTGACGATTCGCGGTATTTATGAACGCAATGATGTAAAAGTCAGAGAACTAGACGGCATGGAACAATATAAAGGCTGGTATGAGGCAGATTTCTTGCCGACACCGGGAAGTGTCGTCACAACGATTGATGAAAATGGCATTTTATATGATGTTGATGTAGAAAATGGACAAAAGACGGGGTTTTTCTTGGATCAAAAATACAATCGTCTGGCTGTTGGCAAGATTGCTGCCGGACGGCATGTATTGGATTGCTTTACCCATACCGGTGCCTTTGCATTGAATGCGGCTAAAGGCGGTGCAGAATCTGTCGTAGCTGTTGATATTTCCCAGGAAGCCGTCGATATGACGAATGAAAATATTCAGCGCAATGGGTTGGCGGATATTGTAACAGCAAAACAGGCCAATGTATTTGATTTACTGACGGAGCTGGCTGAAACAAAAAATCATGACTATGATTTTATCATTTTGGACCCGCCGGCTTTTACCAAATCCGGTCATACCGTACGTAATGCCATGCGGGGATATAAAGAAATCAATTTGAAAGCCATGAAATTGTTGCCGCGCGGCGGCTATTTGGCAACGTGCTCGTGTTCGCATTTTATGCGTGACGACTTGTTCCGCCGCATGCTGCGGGAAGCCGCAAAAGATGCAGGTGTGCATTTACGGCAGATTGAAGGACGCCAGCAGTCGCCGGATCATCCTATATTGTGGAATGTGCCGGAAACGGATTATTTAAAATTTTATCTGTTTCAAGTGGTCTAAGCATAGGGAATAGTAAAAAAATATGCTATAATAGCACTAATCATAAAGAGAGTCTAATTAGCTAAAAGGGGGAGACGGTATCATGAAGTTTAGAAGTACCCGTTCAAATGAGTGTGTTTCACCATCCTATGCCTTGCTGCATGGATTAGCCCAAGACGGCGGTTTATACGTACCGGAAACATTTCCGGAAAAGGTTTTGCAGTATAAAGAATTGGCAGGTAAATCGTACCAAGAAATTGCGGCAGTTGTATTATCGTATTTTTTCACCAATTTTACAGATGAAGAACGCAAAAATATGATTGCATCGGCGTATAACAGCGAAACTTTTCGGGATGACCGGATTGTGCCGCTGCATTCCATCGATGCCGATGTCAGCGTAGCTGAACTATTTCATGGCCGGACATTAGCATTTAAAGATTTAGCGTTGTCTCTGTTTCCGTATTTGCTGACGGCAGCGAAAACGCAGGAGCAAGAAAAACGGGATATTCTTATTTTAACGGCAACGAGCGGTGATACGGGGAAAGCCGCTTTAGAAGGATTTAAAGACGTTGAAGGTACCAATATTATGGTATTTTATCCCAGCGAAGGGGTCAGCCCGATGCAGAAACAGCAAATGCAGAAGCAAGAAGGCGAAAATGTCAAGGTATCGGCTATTTATGGAAACTTTGATGATGCCCAGAGCTTCCTCAAACGCGTGTTTACGAATGAAGAAGTCAACGCCTATGCCAATGATAAAGGCGTACTGTTTTCTAGTGCCAACTCCATTAACATCGGCCGGCTTTTCCCGCAGGTAGCGTATTACGTATCCACGTACGTGTCGTTAGTTGATAACGGGGCGATTTCTGAAGGGGAAGTCTTTGATGTCGTCGTGCCGACAGGTAACTTTGGCAATATTCTGGCCGGTTATTTCGCTAAAAAAATGGGTGTGCCCATTGGCAAACTGATTTGTGCATCCAATAAAAATAATGTATTGGCAGATTTCTTTGCAACCGGTGTCTATAATATGAATCGGGAATTTTACACGACAGATAGCCCGTCTATGGATATTCTTTTGTCCAGTAATTTTGAACGATTCTTGTTTTATGTAGCCGGTGAAGATGCTGAAAAAGTAGCACAGTGGGAAAAAGAATTGTTGGAAACAGGCCGCATGGCTGTATCGCCGCAGGAATTGGCTGACCTCACGGAATCGTTTGAAGGCAGCTGGATTGATGATGATGAAACAGAAGCCGTTATCAACCACGTATATAATGATTTTGGGTATTTACTGGATCCGCACACGGCGGTAGCATATGGCGTATTTATGAATCGCCATAAACAGGGATTGGATGCAGGCCGTCATACGGTCATTATGTCAACAGCTCATCCATATAAATTCCCGCCGGTCATTTGCAAAGCCCTGGCATTGCAGCAACAGGACGATCCGTTCGATATGCTGCTGGAAATCGGCAGCGTAACCGGTATGGCCCTGCCGAAACCGTTAGCGGACTTGCGCAATAAACCAGTACGGTTTAGCCAGGCTATTGAAAAAGAACAAATGAAGCAGGCTGTCTTGTCATTTGTGGATGAAATCAGTAAACAAAAGTAATACATATGAAAGCAGGCATAAAGCATGAATAAAGGCATTGTGTATATGATTTTTTCAGCCTTGGCGTTTAGTATACAAAACGTCATTGTCAAAGAATTGTCGTATACGATGGGAACGGGAGAAATTGGATTTTTTCGCGGATTTTTAAGTGCCGTGCTTATCTTAGGGCTGATGAAAGCCCAGCATATCCATTTCTCTCATTGTGACCGAGGGGCATTATGGTTTCGCGGTGTTGCCGGCGGCATAGGCATGATTTGTATTTTTTATGCGCTCCGCGGCATGCCCTTGGCCGATGTATCCATCTTATCCCAGTTATCTGCGTTTTTTGTCATGTTGTTTGCGGCGTTATTTCTCAAGGAAGTCCTGCCAAAAGGCGCGGGGCTTCCTTTGATTGTTATTGTAGTCGGTGCATGTTTGGTTGTGCGGCCTTGGAATTTCGCTTCATTCAATGTGTATTCGTTATTTGTATTAGCCCAGTCTGTTTGTGCAGCTGCGGCATATACGACGATTAGTAAATTGACAGGTTCTGGCAAACATCATCAGTATGAAATTGTATTTTATTTTCTGTTTTGTGCAGCGGTTACGAGTGCCGTATTAATGGGATTTGATTTTCAAATGCCTACGGTGCGAGAATGGGGACTGTATATTGCTTTAGGCATTGTGACGGTCATTGCGCAAATTTGGATGACCGAAGCTTATGCAAATGCAAATCCTGTTGTCGTTAGTTTTGTAGCCTATATTGGCGTATTTTTTAATGCGTTGTGGGGATTTATCATTTTCAATGAAATGCTGACGCTGATGACGATTGCCGGCGGGATAGGTATTATTGGCGGTTCGATGTATCTAACAAAATTGAAACATGATGCGGTAGCTGCCAAGTCATCGGTTACAATTCGCCGTGCTAAAGGAGATACGAAATAATGAAGGGAAAACTCATTTCAGAAACGCATATCAAATTGCTTTTTTTCGTTCTCTTGCTGGCTGTATTGGGCGGCATTCATTTGATACTGCCTGATTTTTATGAAACCGTTTGGAACTTGTCTATCAGCGGTAATATGGAAGGGACTATCGAATATCTGCGTTCCTTTGGCGTATGGGCCATGGTTATCAGTATGATTATCGATATTGTCATCAATATCGTGGGATTTTTGCCGTCTATTTTTATTTCGACAGCCAATGGGGTTGTATTTGGCATTGGCATGGGAACCGCTGTATCTTGGCTGGCTGAAACGATTGGCGTTATTATTAGTTTCTTTTTTATGCGGACGCTGTTTCGCAGCAAAGCGAAACAGGTCATTGAAAAGAGCCGCATGCTCAGCAAGCTGGATGAATACAGTACGCTCAAGGCGATGATTATTGCGCGGGCCGTGCCGTATTCACCGAACGGGCTTGTGACGGCGTTGGGGGCACTAAGCCATATTAGCTATCGGGACTATGCGATTGGCTGTTTGATTGGCAAGTTGCCGTCCGTAGCTGTGGAGGTTATCGTCGGGCATGATGTCGTCATGATGGAAGAACATTCACTGCGGCTGACTATTCTGGTTGTTTTGGTATCTGTTGTCTACGGCGGCTTGTGGTATTGGAACCGGCGCCGCAACGCGAAAAAAGTGCTGATGCAAATGGAAAAAGACATGAAGGATGAAAAAGGACGGTCGTAATTAGGCATAGATACCTCTGAATATGGGATGGGTTCCCATGTTTGGAGGTGTTTTTTTGAGCTTTTTATACAAAAAGGAGAAGATATGGTACGAAGCATGACTTCCGGCAGTCCGATTCGATTGATTTTATCGTTTACGGTGCCGCTCTTAATTGGCAATGTATTTCAACAATTTTATAATATTGCCGACATTATTATCGTTGGCCGCATTATCGGCGTGCATGCCCTGGCGGCTGTAGGGGCGGCCGGGCCGCTGTTTATGGCGTTGATTGGCCTGACGATTGGGCTGTCTTCCGGCTTTTCGGTCATTACGGGACAGCGGTTCGGCGCCGGTGATGAAGCAGGCGTGCGTCATTCTGTGGCGATGTCGGCCATGCTGGCTGTCGGGATTACGGCAATACTGACGGCTGCTGCCGTCATTCTCATGCCGCAAATCATGATTTTGATGAATATTTCTGATGAGCTGTACGATGACTCGTATCAGTATATTATCATCATTGCCTACGGCATTATTGCCATGATGATGTACAATCTGCTGTCGGCCATTTGCCGTGCCTTAGGCGACAGCCGGACGCCGTTATACTTTTTGATGGTGTCTTCCGTGCTGAATGTCGCCTTGGCGCTGCTGTTTATTCAGCAGTTTGGCTGGGGCGTTCCTGGCTCGGCTATTGCCTTGGTTATTGCGCAGGGTATCTCTGCCGTATTGTGTTTTGGCTATATGCTCAAACGGTTTCCCATGCTGCGCCTGACTCGCCGTGATTGGGTTTGGGACAAGGCGTTTGCTTGGAAGCATTTGCGTTTGGGCCTGCCGATGGCAGCGCAGTTTACAATTATTTCACTGGGCATTTTGGCTATTCAGTCGATTTGTAATACCTTTGGGCCGGAAACGATTGCCGGTTTTGTCTCTGCGACGCGTATTGAACAGCTGGCATTACAGCCTATGGTTTCCTTCGGCATTGCAATGGCCGTATATTCTGCCCAAAATTTTGGCGCACGCAATTATGAACGGATTCGGACTGGTGTGCGCCAATGCTCGCTCGTTTCCTTTGTTTTTTGTGTGGCGGCTATTTTTGCCATGCTGTTTTATGGCCGGGAATTGATTTCTGTCTTTACGAGTGAGCCTGATGCGATGCTCTTGGAGCAGGCATCATTATATTTGCAGACGTCGGTGCCTTTTTATTTGTTCTTAGGGCAAATTTTTGTCTATCGCAATGCCTTACAGGGCATGGGAATTTCCAGTGTGCCATTAATCAGCAGTATTATTGAACTTGTCCTGCGCGGCGTAGCGGCTTTTGTATTGGCTGGCATGTGGGGCTTTTTCGGCATTTGTTGTGCCAGCCCGATTTGCTGGGTTGCAGCATGCCTATTTACGGCAGGCAGCTATTTTTATGTACAGCATACGATGCGGGCAGTAGGGCAGTAAAAGAGATTGTCAGTCTGTATGATGCATGGTACAATAGCGTTGTTGTAAGTAGTTCGTTTGTTTGCATAGGAGGATGTATGGCACAGCCTATTGATATATTAAACCAATATTTTGGATATCCCGCTTTTCGGCCCGGTCAAGAAGAGGTCATTCAGACTTTGCTGCATGGTCAAGACTGCTTGGCGATTATGCCGACAGGCGCGGGAAAATCCATTTGTTTTCAGATTCCGGCCTTGCTGCTGCCAGGTATTACGATTATTATATCACCCCTTATCTCGTTGATGAAAGATCAAGTAGATGCCTTGGTTGCACAGCAAATTCCGGCAACCTATATCAACAGCCAGTGTACCTTTGAAGAAGCGAAACAGCGGTTTGCCGCGATTCGTGCCGGCCGTGTCAAGCTGGTATATGTATCGCCGGAACGGCTGCAGAATGAGTTTTTTGCATCTTTTATGCAGACCATGCCGATTGCGATGCTGATTATTGATGAAGCTCATTGCGTATCGCAGTGGGGGCATGATTTCCGTCCCAGCTACTGTGCCATTAAAGAATGGCTGCGGACATTGCCTAGACGGCCTGTTGTCGGAGCGTTTACGGCAACGGCGACAGATAAAGTAAAGCAGGATATGTTGACGCTGTTGGGACTGGAAAATGAACGTATTTTTATTGGCGGCTTTGACCGACCGAATCTATATTTTCGGGTTGTTTCCAATGTAGATAAACTGCGTTTTGTCTTATCGTATATACAACAGCATCGCGGTGAAAGCGGCGTTATTTATGCGGCGACACGAAAAGAAGTCGATCGTGTATACAAAGAGCTGCACAGCCGAGGACTACGGGTCGGCCGCTATCATGCTGGCATGAGCGACAGCCAGCGGCAAAAGGCACAAGAAGATTTTACGTATGACAATATTGATATCATCGTCGCGACGAATGCCTTTGGCATGGGGATTGATAAAAGTAACGTTCGTTTTGTTATTCATTACCAAATGCCTAAAAATTTAGAAAGTTATTATCAAGAAGCCGGTCGTGCCGGACGGGATGGGGCACCGGGAGAATGTATTTTGCTGTTTAGCCGGCAAGATATTATGATTCAGAAATATTTGATTGAATTATCCGTTCATTCGCCGGAGCAGCAAGTAAAAGAACTGCAAATGCTCAACCGCATGGTAGGGTATTGCGAAAGCCGCCAGTGTTTACGGCACTATATTTTGACGTATTTTGGTGAACATCCGGCTTGGCAGCGGTGTGAAAATTGCGGCAATTGCGATCAAGAAGTAGTAGAAGAAGACCGTACGCCGGCAGTACGAAATATTTGTCAATGTGTCGATGAGCTGAAAGGTCGCTTTGGGCTGACGATGATTTGTGATGTATTAAAAGGAAGCAACAATGCAAAAGTAAAACGGTATGGCTTTCAGCAAAAAACATCATTTGGCCTATTGGGAGATTTTTCAGGCGGTGAAATTCGCGATATGCTGCGACAGGCTATTGATGATGGTTTTTTACAGCAGTCTGAAGGCCAATATCCGGTAATTAAACTAACAGCTGCGGGACTAGATGTCTTGGCAGGCAATCGAAAGGTTGTCCAAGAACGGATGATTGCGCCGTCTCAAGAAGACATCATCGTTCCTAAAAAGAAAGGGACGAAAGAAAGCCGCTTTATTGATGAAGATGCTTTGCGGCCGCTGTTTGATGCGCTGCGCGCAGTGCGGTATGACTTGGCAAAAAAAGAACATATTCCGCCCTTTGTCATTTTTTCGGATGCGACATTATGGGAAATGGCTGCCCAACAACCGCGAACGCTGGAAGAGATGGCAGCTATTAAAGGGGTCGGTGAATTTAAGTTAAATAAATATGGCAAACAGTTTATTCATGCCATTGCCAACACAACAGAAAGATAGAGGTGATTTCTATGAGTCAAGCAGATACACAATATTTGGACATTGTAGAGCGTATTTTAAAATATGGATATTATGCCAACAACCGCACGGGAATTCCTACGTATAAGCTGCCCCATCAAATCATGCAATTTGATTTAGAAAAAGAATTTCCTATTTTGACAACGAAGTTTGTCGCCTTTAAGACGGCTGTAAAAGAAATTTTGTGGATTTGGCAGCTTCAAAGCAATGACGTACGGGAACTGCAGAAAATGAATTGCCATGTCTGGGATGAATGGATGCGCGAAGACGGTACGATTGGTAAAGCATATGGGTATCAAATCCGCAAATATAAGCAGGTCGATACGTTGCTGCAGACCTTAAAAAACGATCCCCAAAGCCGTCGTATGATTGTTTCCTTGTGGAATATTGAGGATTTACCGGACATGGCATTGCAGCCGTGTGCGTACCAGACATTATGGGACGTAACCGACGGACGGCTTAACTGCATGCTCATTCAACGAAGCGGCGATATGGGATTGGGCATACCTTTTAATATGACCCAATATGCCGTGCTCATTCATTTAATTGCCCAATCGGCAGGACTTAAACCGGGATTGTTTACCCATGTTATTAATAATGCCCATGTATATGCCAACCATGTAGAAACGCTGAAAACGCAGCTGGCCCGTCGCAGTCAGGCATTGCCGGCGCCTAGGCTGCTCCTCAATCCTGACATTACGGATTTCTATCAGTTTACTATCGATGATATCAAACTAGATCAGTATCAGCATTTGGGAAAATTAGCGATGGAGGTGGCAGTATAAGATGCTTCATATGATAGCGGCTGTAGCCAAAGACGGCGGTATCGGCAAGGATAACCGGCTATTATGCCATATTTCAGCCGATTTAAAGCGATTTAAAGCCCTTACGATGGGGCACGCCATGATTATGGGACGAAAAACTTTTGAAAGCCTGCCGGGATTGCTTCCGGGACGGCAGCATATTGTTTTGACAAGTCAGCAGGACTATGAAACGCAGCATCCAGGCATTACGGTATACCATAGTATAGACGAATTGTGTGCTCATCTGAATGAACAAGAGGAGTATTTTATTATTGGTGGGGCGTCACTGTATCAGGCATTCATGGATCGGGCCGATAGTATGTATTTGACTGAAATTGATACTGTTTTCCCCGCAGATACGTATTTTCCATCAATAACCAAGGAAGACTGGCATGTCACGGAACGAGACGCCCATGGGGCAGATGAACATAATAAATATGCATACGAATTCGTTCGTTATGTAAAAAATATAAGAAAGTAAGGCGGTTTTCGCATGCCTGCCTTATATAAATTCGGTTGACATTGTTTATCGGTTATGGTACACTAACACAAGAGCTAGAAGATAGCTGGAATTGTTTTTTTAGGAGGATTTTGTTATGCACGGTAAAGTAAAATGGTTTAGCGCAGAAAAAGGTTATGGCTTTATTGAAAGAGAAGATGGCGGCGATGTATTTGTACATTTTTCAGCTATCCAGGAAGATGGTTTCAAATCCTTGACTGAAGGTCAGGAAGTTGAATTCGACATCGTTGATGGTGCTCGTGGACCGCAGGCTGCTAACGTAGTCAAAGCGTAAGCAATATAGATCGACCTTTTAAACCGGTAACAATTGTTGCCGGTTTTTTTTGTATGTATAAAAGAAAAATATGATACAATAGTACTATATATAGTTACGGATTTAACGATAAAGGAGAACATCATGAACGCGAAATGCCATATCATACAACGCAGAATTGAAGCTGCCCAGGGACGAATTCCTGCCGATTTGGTTATCAAAAACTGTCATATTGTCAATGTTTATACGCAAACCATTACAAAGGGAGATATTGCAATCATTGATGGGTATATTGCCGCAGTCGGAGGTTCGTACGAAGGACGTACTATATGGGACGGCCATGGAGCCTATGCTGCACCAGGATTAATTGAAAGCCATATACATATTGAGTCTTCCTATGTCAGCCCAGAAGAATTTGGCCGCCTTTTAGTTCCGTTAGGAACGACGACAGCCATTGCCGATCCTCATGAAATTGTAAATGTTTGTGGTCTTGATGGTCTTTCATACATGATAGAAGCGGCTAAACAAACGGCTATGGATATTCGCTATATGGTACCGTCTTGCGTGCCGGCAACGGGCTTTGATCACAGTGGTGCCGTCCTGCATGCGCCGGAACTATATGCTCCGCTGCACGATATGGCAACAGCTGGGTTGGGAGAATTCATGAATTATCCCGGTGTACTTGCTGGGGATGCGGACTGTATAGAAAAAATAGTTGCTGCACAGGATGCACATAAAATGATTGATGGTCATAGCCCCGGTCTGCACGGACAGGGATTGCAAGCCTATATTGGAGCCGGCATTGCGACCGATCATGAATGTGCTTCGGTAGAAGATGTGATTGAACGTATTGCTGCCGGTATGTATGTCATGTTGCGCAACGGATCGGCATGTCATGATTTGCCTCGGCTCATACAAGCTGTTACGCCGGCTACGCTCAGGCGTTTCCTCCTTTGTTCGGATGATTTACATCCGCATACCATAGCAGCTAAAGGGCATTTAAATGAACATTTGCGCCTTTGTGTACAGCATGGTCTTTCTCCGGCAGCAGCCATTACCATGGCAACCTTGAATCCGGCTGAATGTTATCATCTTACTGATCGGGGAGCGCTGGCACCGGGTAAACGGGCTGATATCGTATTATTTGAAGATGTACAACAATTTAAAGCACAAGCCGTATGGATTGCCGGTCAGCTGGCAGGTGAAAAGGGGATGTATATACCGCCTTTTACGCGAACGGATTACAACCAAGTTCGCAGCACCATTCATATCAACGATTTTTCGATGGAAAAATTGTGCATGCATCTCAAAAGCAATCATGTACATACGATAGACATTATACCGGGAAGTGTTGTTACCAAAAAAGGTATAGCCGATATCATGCTGGACGGACAAGGTGATTTTGTGTATAATCCGCATGAAGATATTGTGAAAGTAGCAGTTGTTGAACGGCATCATGGAACCGGAAATGTAGGACTGGGACTGCTTCGCGGCTATGGATTGAAACGAGGTGCCGTTGCAGTATCGATAGCGCACGATTCTCATAATATTATTACAGCAGGTACAAATAATGCCGATATGGCAGCAGCAGTGAGAGAATTGGAACAGCAAGAAGGCGGCATGGTAGTCATACAAGACGGCCGCGTGCTGGCGTCGATTCCGTTGCCCATTGCCGGTTTGATGAGCGATCAGAGCGGTGACTGGGTTGATGAACAAATGGCAGGGTTATACAAAATTGGCTATCAGATGCTGGGTATTCATGAACAGGTAGATGTCATCATGACGCTGTGCTTTATGTCACTGCCGGTTATTCCTGCAATAAAACTCATGGACACGGGATTATTTGATGTCGAATCGTTTTCGTTTATATCTATAGAAGCGGATTAGGTGATGAAATATGTCTATACCTGTATATCGATTATATAATGAAAGAAACAATCCGTATAAATTGGAATTGCGCGCAGGACGGAACGGCCTGTATCGAGAAGTGGCTTGGGTTCACATTATGGAAGATACAGAATATGCGTCTTTTTTATCTAAGAATGAATTGATTTTTACGACCGGTATGGGCAAAGGAAACAATCCCCAGTGGCTGCGGGAGTTTATCTTAGCGTTAATTGCCATTGGTTCTACCGGAGTGGTTTTGAATATTGGCAAATATATTACCGAAGAAGATATTAATGAAGATATTATGGCATTGTGCGATGCGCATCAATTCCCGTTGTTTACGATGCCTTGGCGTATCCGATTATCAGACATTACACAGGATTTTTTATATTCTATTTTTTTAACGAAACAAAAAGAATATGAAATTGTCGGCGCCTGCAAGCAGCTTTTTTTTGAGCAGCATCAGACCGAATCGGCCAATCGGCTTAAATTGCATGGCTTTACAGAACGAGGAGATTATCAGGTTATTGCCTTGTATTTTGCAACTATCTCGTCACTAGAACAACTGCAAACGCTGATTACATCTTATAAATATATATTAAATGAACAAGGAGCCAAATATATTGTATTTCCTATAAAAAAAACAATTTTTTTGATGATAAAGTCAAATGATCCAGAGGAAACAATGCATATGATGCGGGATTTATATGCCCAGCTTCATGAACGGGAAGATATCAAACCGGTTATTGGCAGCAGTATGGTTGTTTCAGCGCTGCAGGAATTAGCGACAGCCTACAAACAAGCGGTATGCGCTGTCACATGGGCTCATGTCCATGACAAATCCTGTCAATATTTCGGCGCGTTAGGCGTTTACGCCCTGCTGTTTTCTCAATGCAATGACTTGGCCATGCGGGAATTGCACGATAAAATGCTAGGCCCTGTATTGCAGTATGATGCCGTGCATAAACGAGATTTATTCGGCACATTGGAATCATATATAGCCCATAATGGCAGTATTCAGGCTGTAGCTCAAGAAACATATGCCCACCGTAATACCGTTGCTTATCGAATTCAAAAAATTGAAAAGCTGCTTCAGTGTGATTTAAACGCGGAAGATACTCGCTTTACATACTGTTTAGCCTGTCATATTCACCATTACTTTCAAATTATTAAAGATAAATATGAAATTTTGTAATCAAAACAGTGACTTTTTTGTGCTATAAGCACAAAAAATAGAACAAATATTGGGTTTTCAACTCATTGAGCCTTTTGCATTATGTGTATATAATGGACACATAAGAAAGCAAAAGGCTTTTTTAGTTATAATGCTTAACGAAAACTAAATGTATTATTTAAAAATATTTTCGTAAAGCATACTAAAAGCGGAAAAGAACGGAAATCCAACAGACAGAGGAGATGATACCTATACGAATGGATAGATACGATAGAATACCTATTGCGTAAATGATTGGTCAGAAAATAGGTAGGTGTGGTGGAAAAGAAAGAAGGCGAATGTATCTTTACTGGAAGAAACGACGGTAAAAACATCGTATACTGAATTGTTTACGCCTAAATATTTAAAACGAGTCTTGTTTGCCGGCATTTTCTGGGCAACGCAAGTATTACCTATGTTTGCGATTTACATATTTGGCCCGTCACTACTTAAAGCTATCAAACTCAGCGAAGAAAAGGATTTGCTCCTTGACAATTCGGTCATTGGCTTAATCTTCGTCGTTGGCGTCGTATTAGGTACGTTGATTATTGAAAAGTTTGGCCGCCGTCCGCTGATTATTTGGAGTTTCGCTGGTATGGCGATTGGCTTACTCGTCTTCGGGATTGTTGAAGAACCGCCATTCTGGCTGATTGTTACGGGATTTACCGTATACGCTTTGGCCTCGGGTCCTCCCAATGTCTTGGACTGGGTATATCCGAACGAACTGTTCCCGACGGAAATTCGTGCAGCCGGTGTGGGTATGGCAACATGTATTAGCCGGTTTGGTCCGATTTTAGGCACCTTTGGACTACCCTATTATTTAGAAATGTTTGGTATTCAAGTGACGATGCTTACGATGGTTGGCATCATTGTATTTGGCTTAGTTATCTGTATTTTGATGGCACCGGAAACACGGGGCTTGAATTTGGCAGAAGCAAGCGGTGCCGTACCGATTGGCACAGAAGAAAAGCGGAAAGCAGAACAAACAGAACAAATATAACGTAGTATTTCTTGATGACATTGTTGATTCATAGTGAATAGAGTTGTTTGTAATGAAACGCTAACACCCTAAGATGCTTTTGATTTTGAATGCTTCTATTCACTTTTTATATTATTATTTATCATAATTAATACGAAAAGAAAGTAGGTTGATACTCATGTTAACAAATGAATTGCCAAAAATCATAACAAAGACCGTTCCTGGTCCGAAAGCGGCAGAAATTATTAAAGAACGTGAAATTAATACGCCTGATGCCATTCATTGCAGCTATCCTGTTGTCATGGATGAAGCACAGGGCGCGATCATTAAAGACGTAGACGGCAACTTGTTCCTCGACTGGATTGGCGGCGTTGGCGTATTAAATGTAGGTCATTCTCATCCGGAAGTCGTTGCGGCAGTCAAAGCACAGGCCGATAGATATATGCATGGCATGTTCAACGTCGTTACGCACGAAGGCTATGTAAAATTGGCAGCTGAACTCAATAAACGCGTCCCCGTTCGCGGCGAACAAAAACAGACGATGTTTGTTAACAGCGGTGCTGAAGCAGACGAAAATGCTGTCAAGATTGCCAAAGCGTATACAAAACGCCCGAATATCGTCGTATTCTCCGGCGCATTCCACGGCCGTACTGTCATGACCATGGCGATGACTGCTAAGAAAGCATATGCCAAAGGCATGGGTCCATTCCCTGATGGTGTATATCGTGCTAAATATCCGTACATTTATCGCCGTCCGGAAGGCATGTCGGAACAGGAATATTTAGATGAATGCATCCAAAGCTTGTATGAAGTATTTGATGAAGCATCACCGGCACAATATGTTGCAGCTGTTGTTTTGGAACCATTACAGGGCGAAGGCGGCTTTATTCCGGCTCCGATTGAATGGGTGAAAAAACTTCGTGAAATTTGCGATGAAAACGGCATTCTCATGATTGCTGATGAAGTACAGTCCGGTTTCGGCAGAACAGGCCGTCTCTTTGCTTCCCAGTACTGGCAGGAAGCCGGCGTAGAACCGGATATTATTTCTTCTGCGAAATCCATTGCCGGTGGCGTACCTCTCAGCATGGTCTGCGCTCGCAAAGAAATTTATGATGCTGTTCCGCGCGGTACGATTGGCGGCACCTTTGGCGGTAATGCCTTAGCCTGTGCAGCTGGCTTGAAAGTATTGGAATTGATGGATCGCGATCACTTGCCGGAACGTTCGTTGGAACTTGGCAAAAAATATGTAGATACCGTTACATCTTGGCAGGCTAAATATCCGGTTATTGGCGATGTACGCGGTCTCGGTGGCATGGTTGGCGTTGAATTTATCGATCCCGAAACAAAAGCTCCGAATCCGGAACTCGTCACCAAGCTGGTACAAGATACAGCCAAACATGGTTTGTTAGTAGAAAATGCAGGTTCTCACGGCCAGGTTATTCGTTTCTTGGCACCGCTCGTTATGACAGATGCACAACTCGATGCTGGTCTTGCTATCTTTGAAGCATCTATCCGTCGTGTATTGGGCTTGGAATAGGAAACCGTTCTTGCTATAATACATATATAATTTGTATAAGGGATGGTGTATGAAATGGATACATTTATGCTTAAACCGACTGTATTAGCGTATGATACATGTAAAGAAATGGCTGAAGCACTGCAAATTGGTGAAGGCGACTTGATGATTACGAATCAGTACATCTATGAACCGTATTTTGCCGACCTTCATTTACAATGTGATGTATTATTCCAGGAAAAATACGGAGCCGGTGAACCGTCTGATGAAATGGCCGAAGCAATGTATAAAGATTTCAAAGGAAATCCGAAACGTATTATTGCTGTTGGCGGCGGTACGATTATTGACTTGTCTAAATTCTTCTCTTTGAAGACAACGACGCCGATTTTAGACCTCTATGATGGTAAAATCAAACCGGAAAAAGGCCGCGAATTGGTTATCGTGCCGACGACATGCGGTACAGGCAGTGAAGTAACAAACGTAGCCGTATTGGCTCTTATTAGCCGCGATACCAAAAAAGGTCTTGCTGTAGACGAATTTTATGCCGATCAGGCCGTACTCGTACCGGAACTGTTGAAAACATTGCCGTATCGCGTATTTGCTACAAGCTCTATTGATGCGCTGGTACACGCTGTTGAATCCGCATTGTCTCCGAAAGCAAATGAAACGACAAAAATGTTCAGCTATCGGGCAATTGAAAAAATTCTGAATGGCTACAAACAGATTCGTGACCATGGCCCGGAAGCGCGGATTCCGCTCTTGTCAGATTTCTTGGTAGCCAGTAACTATGCCGGTATTGCCTTTGGCAATGCAGGCTGTGCTGCCGTTCATGCCTTGAGTTATCCCCTTGGCGGCAAATACCATGTAGCCCATGGTGAATCCAACTATGCCATGTTTACAGGGGTTATGAACTGCTATATGTCTATCAAGTCTGATGGTGAAATCGCAGTAATGAACCAGTTCCTGGCGAATATTTTAGGATGCAGCGTAGATAATGTATATGCAGAATTAGAAAACTTGCTCAATATTGTCCTGCCGAAAAAAGCATTGCATGAATACGGCGTAACAGAAGACGATTTAAAAGAATTTACCGAATCGGTTATGCTCAACCAGGGACGCCTGATGGCAAATAACTTTGTTGTTCTGGATGCAGACAAGGTATACAGCATCTATAAAGCGTTGTTCTAATTTGCATAGCAAGTAGAACATTGCCATAAACTCCAAGAAATCTCCTCTAACTGACATTGGACCGTGCCGGCTGGGGGAGATTTTTTACTTGCCAAATGGCAAATATAAGTGTAAAATTTTTCATATAATAGTGTAAATATGCTGATATTTAGTATGTATTTACATCAAAAATTTCTATATCAAGGAGGAATATTATCATGGAGTTATTACGGTGTTGGCGGATACATGTCTTTGCCTTGTGTCTCGTCGTGGTTGCTGAACTCATTGGCATCCAAAAATTTGGCTTAATCGTTTTCTTGCCTTTATTTTATGCATTAGTTCTTGGCGGTGTCATTAGTTATCCCAAATTTCATATCATGACAGACGATATGATGGAAAAAGCAGGGCTGTTTATGCCGATTGCTATGTTTTTTCTGCTCGTTAAAATTGGCTTGGGCATTGGCCCCAATCTGCACATGCTGCTCAATTCCGGATGGGCGTTAATCCTGCAGGAATTCGGCCATTTCTTTGGCACCCTGATTTTTGGCCTGCCGATGGCATTGCTCCTTAAAATGGGACGAGAAGCTGTTGGTGCCTGCTATTCGATTGACCGTGAACCGAATGTAGCCATCGTTGCTGAAAAATATGGTATGTTTTCTCCCGAAGGCCGCGGCGTTATGGGTATGTACATCTGCGGTACGTTGTTTGGGGCTTTATGGATTTCGATTCTTTCCGGTATTATTGCCCGCACGGGGATTTTCCATCCCTATGCCCTGGCGATGGGCGGCGGTATCGGCAGTGCCAGCATGATGGCAGCTTCCGTCGGCTCGATTGTAGCCGTATTTCCGGAAGAAGCACAGAAGATTCAGGCCTATGCCGGCGCGGCTAACTTAATGACCTCCGTGCTTGGCGTATACTTTGCTTTATTTATTTCCCTGCCTGTAACGGTTAAAGCGTATGAATTGATTACGGGCAAAAAACGGCATGAAGAAATTTCAGAAGCAGAAAATGCGAAAGCGGCACAATTATCTGCAGAAGCTGCTAAACAAGCAGCCGAAGATGCAGCTGCTTTAAAAGATCAGAAGAGCCTGACGCGTATGGACGATTTGCTCATCCTTTGCCTGACCGGTATCCTCGGCTTTATCGGCAATATGATTGGCAACTATCATGCCAGCGTGGCAGACAGCTTTATCGGCGCGCTGATTTTGGTCATTATTGCCTTCGTAGGTTTGTGTATTGCCCATTTGCCTGTATTGCGCAAACTGCCCGTTGTATTCTGGGTATCCATTTTCTCGGTTATCTGCTCTGTTCCTGGCATTCCGGGCACGGAATTTATTATTGAACATACGAAAAACTTCAATTTTCTGGCTACGACAACTCCAATTTTAGCATATGGCGGCCTGTCTCTAGGCAAAGATATTCCGGCGTTTAAACGCTTGTCCTGGCGAATTGTTCCGGTTGCGTTGATGGTTGCTACGGGTTCGTTTGTCTGTGCTACAGTGATGGCAGAAGTTATGCTTCATTTGGAAGGTATTTTCTAAGATAAAAGAGGCGATACGAATGACAAAAGAAGAACTGAAACAGCAGGTCTGCCAGGCTATTGAAAAGCGGGCAGACGAAATCAAAGCCTTTGGCGAATCGGTTTTTGCTGAACCGGAACTCGGATATAAAGAACATAAAACTTCGCAAAAAGTACAAGATAAACTGGCCGCATTGGGCATTCCCTTTACGACGGGCCATGCCATTACCGGTGTCAAAGGACGTCTTAAAGGAAAACATTCCTGCCGTACTGTCGCCGTGCTGGGCGAATTGGATTCGATTATTTGCCGGAATCATCCGTCAGCAGATGAAACGACTGGAGCAG
This sequence comes from uncultured Megasphaera sp., assembly GCA_934202965.1. GTDB lineage: Bacteria > Bacillota > Negativicutes > Veillonellales > Megasphaeraceae > Megasphaera. The sequence goes on along the minus strand of CAKPYN010000004.1, from coordinate 47,084 downwards.
CTCACTGCTGCGGTCATTATGTCCAAACGGCCGACATGCTTGGCGTGGCGATGGCGTTGCAAGATACGAATGCCATGCAGTATCTTGGCGGTGATGTCGTATTCTTTGCCGTGCCGTCAGAAGAATGCATTGAAATCGAGTACCGCAACGTTCTCCGTGAAAAAGGAAAAATTCATTTCTTTGGCGGCAAACAAGAACTGCTGTATCAAGGCGATTTTGACGATATTGATGCAGCAATGGAAATGCATGTAGCAACGACGGATGACCCGCAGGGAAACATTTTTATCGGCGGCTCCAGCAGCGGATTTATCAGTAAGCTCATCGATTATCACGGTAAAGCGGCCCATGCAGCTGCCGCACCGGATCAAGGTATCAACGCGTTGAATGCGGCTATGCTCGGCATTATGGGTGTCAATGCGCTGCGGGAAACCTTCCGGGAAGAAGATTATGTCCGTTTCCATCCCATTATCAACAGCGGCGGCGATTTGGTCAATGTCGTACCGGATTACGTCCGCATGGAAAGTTATGTTCGGGCTGCATCTGCAAAGGCGATGAAAAAATATAACAGTGGTATTGACAGGGCATTAACGGCAGGAGCTATGGTAGTAGGTGCGGCCTGTGATATCCATAATCTGCCCGGCTATCTGCCGATGTATCAGGACAAGAGTACGACGGCTCTCTTGGAAGCCAACTGCAGCGACATCTTTGGCAAAGACCATATCATCCATGCGCCGCACAACGCAGGCAGTACCGATATGGGGGACTTGTCCCATTTGATGCCGATTATTCACCCTCATGTAGGCTGCGTACACGGTGCGTTGCACAGTGCCGACTATACGCTGTTTGAAGAAAAAACGGCATACATCAAAACGACACAAGTCATGGCTATGACGCTCATTGACTTGCTGTACGATGATGCATCCGGCTTGGAAACGGTTTTGAAGGAGTTCCATCCGATCATGACTAAAAAAGAATATTTAGAGTTTATGGCATCAATTCACTAATATGTCAATTTTCCGGGGAATTGTAGATAACTTTTTTTCGTAGCAGTTGTGGAAAGATTCGTGACAAATTTATGACAAGAAAAAAAGAAATGGTGTAATATACTGTAAATATGGAAAACAAGAGCGTTCTCGAATCCATTCTTTATAATAAGATACAAAGAATAAACAGCAAAAGACAGGCTGAATACATTGCATGATGTACGGCCTGTCTTTTGCGTGTACGAAAGCTACTTTCATAAAATTACAATATATTTGAAATACTAACCGACAAATAAATTAAGATATGGTATTAAGATATAGTATAATATAAATATGAAAGGAGGAAAGAGATATGCTAATAAAGTTGGTCAAGTGGATAAGAAAATGAACCGCTTATCGTAGCAATCATAAACCTAGCAACGGCACTGATTTTACTAGTCGAAGCAGTTCATTAAGTAAAGGGGCGGACCGCCGTAAGGCGATTCGCTTATCCAAAGTATAGCATATCTCAAAATGCAATGCAAAATACGGCAAAATATTTGACACATGTAGCATTTGTTATTTCAGTGTGTGCATTGCTGATGGCACTATTCAAATGACAAATACAGAACACAGCAATGGCTGGGAAGGAAAACGACCAGGCGCCGCCCCAAGGGAAGCACAAAGGAAATCAGCGTACAACGCAAGCAACACCAAGTACGGGCATTTGACGACGAATGGGCAATGATTAAAGAGTTTGCATCCATCGTCAAGAAAGACCCGGGACGGGCAAAACGAATGATGAAAACAGAATAGCGGAAAAGGTCATACCGTCATGGTGTGACTTTTTTTGTTGCGTAATTTCAAAATGAATAGGACGATGGTGAGTAACTGGAAACACTGAGCTATATGGAACGATGTAAGGTGCTTGGTATACAGGGGGCTGAAAAATGGGACAGCATCATGCAGACTGGCAGCGGTATATGCGGAATTGGTCAGCAGAAACGGTTAAAAGTCGATTGTCGATAACCATGCTGGATGGTATAATAAAAGAAAAGTTAGCCACTGTATTGACTACTGCAGGAATTAAATATGAAGAAATTCATTATCCTCCTAAGTCAATAGACATGCCGGGTATTTTATTTGATAACGGACATATTAATCAAGAACGGGAACATCATGTTACAAAAGAACTTGCACAAAAAATAATTAATGATGCACTGTTTTCGTTAACATCTTGGAATGGACGAAGTGAAAAGTATTATGCGGTATCTGGAATTGTTTATACTTTGGATGGATGTATTCGAACTGCATTTTTGCAAGATGAATTTGATGGAAAGGTTCGGGAGATGTTGGAAAAATGGAAAAAAATCAAATTAAGTGCCCCATCGCTAGACGAATAATAGAAGATGCAGAATGTTTTGACGTTCACATGGTAATACAAGAAGGAGCCCCGCCTTGGTCTGCACCTCAAGATGTGGTTGATAAGCCGGATTTTATGCAAAAATGCTTGTCATGTCCTAATCATAAAGACTAATACGTATATCTTAGCACTTACATGACGTAGGTGCTTTTTTGTTGCATAATTTATATGTTGTCTTTTTGCCGCTAGACGCGGACCGCCGACGTAAAAGAACAGTTATTTTTTTGCAAAAATGTAAATGAAACAATTAATATAATACAGTATATACTGTATTATAAATATATAAAGAGGAGGTGATGATGTGGACGAAGCCAACAATAATAAGCCTTGTAACAGCAATTATCAACTTAGCAACGGCGATATTGCTGTACAAGGCTTCTAAGAAGTAAAAGCAACAAGCCTGAGGGGGGCACAACCACTCAGGTGCTTCTAAACTAATTAGATCGTTCATATCAAAATCATGCAAGAAATAACGTTAATTATATCTATCGTAGCACTAGGTATTTCTATTTTTACGCTTGTGAAGGTGGTAAAAAAATGAATCCATTAGAAGAGGTAATGGCTTTAGAAGAAGCGGCGGAACGCTGGGGAAAATCGACGGATTCATTGCGGCAAGCTTGCCGCGATTTAAAATCGGAATAGAAGCAAGACGGTCAAAACGGATTTGGCTCGTAACGAAAACTAGCATGGAACGGGTATTCGGGCCACAGCCGCAGACTAAAACAGAATAAATAAAATCCCGTCAGGTCAGAATGTGTTGGCTTGACGGATTTTTACTAAAATCAATCTAAAAAGCCTGATAAAACACCGAAAAAATGTATAATAAATACATGGAAAGGAGGTGAAAAAATGACAGGTATGGAAAAGGCCTTTCAAGATTTGGATCATATAGTAACCGTCATCACCGGTACTATTGCTATTTACCAATTCTTGAAAGGCAAGTAAGTAACGGGAAGTGGGGCTTTTACCCTACTCCTTACATATCTATCATACCACAAAAAGAAAATACTAATGACTTTATTGGGTATTTTGACGGTGCTTAGCTGGTGGCGATTGACTTGTTCGCAAGATTGCGGCAGTTATCATAACCATTGCGACTATTTTAGGATTTGTCAGGAGGTGATATTTCATGAATTCATTGGAAAATATTATGACGGCTAAGGAAGCGGCAGAACGTTGGGGAGTTGCACCTATCACAATCCGTCAGACCTGCTCCGGTTATAAGAAGTCTCCACCAAGATTTACGGAGACAGAGGCGAGAAAATCGTGAGGCACTTGGCTTGTAACTTGCGCGGCCATGGAACACCTGTACGGGACGGAACTGGCAACGAAATCCTAAAAAATATGTTTGGGGTAGAGTTAGGAGTAGATAGCGCACCTAAAAATCGCTTGAAGAACATAATAAAAAGCGCACAGATAAGTCCGATAGATGGCTTACCTGTGCGCTTTTTGATTGGCGGAGCGGGTGGGATTCGAACCCACGAGACCTTACGGCCTAACTGATTTCGAGTCAGCCCCGTTATGACCACTTCGATACCGCTCCAAACAATACTTTATTATATTACCATGGACTGTATCGTTCGTCAACTAGTTTTTTATGAATTAACTTGTTTTAGTAAGACGTGAATTGTGAATTCATGCGAAAAAATACGGAAATACTAGTGCGAAAATTACGCTGGTGTGCTAAAATATGTAAATGATTAAATAGTGTATTAGAAAGGATTTGTTATGAGTTCGATTTTTTCTCCGCTGACTAAAAATATAGGGATTGACTTAGGCACCAGCACGACACAAGTATTTGTTGAAGGTCGTGGGATTGTATTGTCTGAGCCGTCTATTATGGCAACAGATGAACGAAATAAAAAGATTATTGCCATCGGGAATGCAGCTGAAGACTTGCTGGCTAAGTCGCCGGAAACGGTAAAACTGCACAGACCGCTGCAAAAGGGGGTTATTGCTGATTACGGCGTAACACGGACTATGTTAGGATATATTCTTAATAAATGTGTTCGCAGTGTACAGCGACTGCGTATTATGGTAGGCGTACCGGCTGCTGCGTCCAATGTTGAAAAACGGGCGGTTATGGAAGCGATTTATCAAGCCGGAGCCAAAGAGGCGTTTTTGATTGAAACGGCAGCAGCGGCAGCTATCGGCGTGAATATGCCGATTTATGACCCCATAGGTAATATGATTATTGATATTGGCGGAGGAACGACAAATATAGCTATTTTGTCGTTAGGAGGCATTGTTATTTCGAAATCCATCCATTTAGGCAGCTTGGATTTTAACGGTGCAATCCGAGAATACTTGCGGTATCAGTACGATATTGTAACAGATGATGATACGATTGAAGAAATGAAAATTACGAATGGCTCTGCTGTACTGCCACTGGAAGACAAAGGCTATTATTTCTTGGGGCGTGGACTAGATGACGGACTGCAAAAAGAAATGGCAGTCAAAGCCAGTGAGCTGTATCATGTTATCGGTCGTCCTTTGATGAAGATACTTGATGTTGTGAAGGCCGTACTGCGGGAAACACCTCCGGAATTATCAGCAGATATTATGGAACATGGCATTGTATTAACTGGCAGCGGTGCTAAGTTGAAGGGAATGGAACAGCTCTTTGCACAAGAATTAGGGGTTCCCGTTATATTGGCTGCGGAACCAGAATTAGCAGTTGCGAGAGGAGCTGGCAGAGCCTTGGCTGAACGAGAAAAGTTAGCCGCATTGATTGAAGGAGCACAGCGTATTTACAGGAGGAGATTTTAAAATTGTTTTCGTTTGGTAAAAGAAGCATTGTCTTCGTACTCATATTATTCATTATAATAGCAGTTGGAGGTTGGGCATGGCGGCAGCGCGATTCGCTTCCTTTTATTACAAAACCGTTGCAGGTTATTGCCTCTCCGTTTGAATATGGTGCCAGCAATATAGTAGGCTCATTGGCATCGGGAATTCATATTATTGATGTTAGCTTGAAAAACCGAATTGAATGGGAAGCACTGGAAAAAGAAAATGCAACTTTGCAGAGCAAGAGTGTCGATTATGATGAATTAGTAGCTGAAAATGAACGTCTTCGTAAGTTGTTGGATTTTCGCACGTCCCATCCGCAATATAAAACGTTGGCAGGCTCTGTCATTTCCCGTGATTACGGCACATGGAGCAATACGATGATTATTGATGTTGGCAGCGGCGAAGGCGTTGCCAAAGATATGCCGGTTATTACACCAAATGGGGTAGTTGGTTTTATCAGTGACGTATATCCTCATTCTGCGCGCGTACAGCTTTTGACCGATCCGCGCACGAGTATTGGCGCTATCGTGCAGCGTCCGGAATCTCGCGTATCTTCTGTTGTTCGCGGCAACGGCAATGTTCCGACAGAACCGCAGTTTGTCAATATTGCGAAAGACGCGGATATTTTAGAGGGCGATACGTTAGTTACATCCGGCTTTGGGGCAATTTATCCTAAAGGTCTGCCGCTGGGTACGATTGTATCGATTCATCAGAATGACAATGATTTTGTTAAGTATGCTGTCATTCGTCCGAGTGTAGATTTTTCTAAATTGGAAGAAGTATTGGTTATTTTGAAATCGTCTGATACAGGTTCGTATGAAAAACCGGATGTTGCTCCGAAATTAGTTCCGCAGACGAATCGAGATAAAGTTGAAGGTATTAAAGGAGCCGCAGCATTATGAAGAAACTAAGCTGTGTGATGACGGCATTTATTGTATTTGTGCTGCAAAGTGCCGTATTGCCGTTTATTTTTAATGGCGTGAATCAGCCGAATTTGATTTTTGTATTTGTTGTATTGATGGCACTGCATCATGGACAGCGCATCGGCATTTGGACGGCTTTGTTAGGCGGATTTTGTCAGGATGTCGTCATTGGTAATTTTTTTGGACTGCATTTACTGCCATATTTGGTAATCGCCATTGTGTGCAGTTATCTAGGACGCGACATTGATAAAGATCAGTGGATATTGACGCTGCTTATTGTACTGGGTGCGACAGAAGGCTGCCTGATTTTAAATTGCCTGATTTTATATGCATCCGGGCAGTTTGTACATATTGTATCTTATTTGTTTGAATTTAGTATTCCCATGCTCGTATACCATGGTATTTTAATGATTCCGGTCGATCATATTGTATGGCGGCTTCGTCGGGACGATTCATATTATGGATGGAGCGTTGCTGGTAGATGGAGGTAAAATATACATGCTTGAAGCGTTGATGAAAAAGAAAAATAATGATGGCCGCTTCCGGTATTTATATTGGATTTTAATCGGTATTTTTGTCGTGTTGATTTGCCGGCTGGTATATTTACAGCTTGTTGCCGGTGATTATTATCATTCGTTGGCTGAAGGGAACCGACTGCGCGCCATTCCTATCGCGGCGATGCGCGGTATTATGTATGATCGAAATGGGCAGATCTTGGTAGGGTCCCGCCCGAGCTTTATGGTTACGTACGTACCGACGAAAGACGGTATGACGGACGATGAACTAAAAAAATTATCTCGGTTGATTAATCAGCCAGAAGATAAACTGCGGGAAAAAATTCAAAAAGTGAAGAGTGCCTATGTGCCAACCGTACTTGCTACAGATTTAACACAGGATATTGTCACGAAAATCGAAGAACAGCGTAATGAACTCCCCGGTATTTCTGTCGATGTACAGCCAATTCGCTATTATCCGTACAATGAAATGGCTGCGCAGATTTTTGGCTATGTCGGTCAAATTGATGAAGAAGATATGAAACGCTTGAAAGGGCAGGAGGGCGTTTCCAACATTACACAGATTGGCCGTGCTGGTTTGGAATCGTATTATGATGATATCCTTCGCGGTAAAGATGGCGGCAGACAAGTAGAAGTCGATGCAGCCGGCACACCTGTCAAGGAAATGGAACGCAAGAATCCGACTGCTGGACACAATATTCATTTGACCATTGATTTGAACTTACAACAGGCAGCAGAAGATGCAATGGACAAACAAATTGCCAACGGCATTGGGACCCATGGGATTGCAGCTGTTGCGATTGATCCGAATACAGGGGCTGTATTGGCAATGGCTAGCCGCCCGGCATTTAATCCAAACTGGTTTACCCGCGGGATTACAGCGAAAGAATGGGCCCAAATTAATGATAATCCTTATCATCCGATGGAAAACCGTGCGATTGCCGGTGAATATCCGCCAGGATCTACATTCAAATTAATTACCGGTTCAGCAGCACTGGAATTAAAAAAAGTAACACCGGATGAAATGATCTTCGATAGCGGCCGTCATTGGCTCGTTGATATGCGAAATGCCGGCGGTGAAGCATTAGGCTGGATTAATTTTACAGAAGCGTTGTCAAAATCAGATAACGTATATTTCTATGAAATGGGTCGTCGTGTTGGTATTGAAAAATTGGCTGAATATGCACGCATGTTTGGCATGGGCAAGAAGACGGGCATTGCCCTGCGTGGTGAAGCTTCCGGTCTGGTTGCCAGTGAAGAATATAAAAAGAAAAACTTTAATCAAGATTGGTATTTAGGCGATACCTTTAACTCCGCAATTGGTCAGGGCTTCCAATTGGTTACACCGCTGCAGGCGGCAATGATTGTTAGTGAAGTTGCCAATGGCGGTATTCAATATCGGCCGTTTATCGTCAATCGTATTGATAATTTGGACGGTACACCGTATAAAATTTTTGCGCCTGAACAAATCGGTACGTTGGCCGTATCTCGCTCTACCTTGGATTTAGTGCGTGAAGGGATGCGTAACGTTACCGAAGAAGGTACGGCCGGCTCGTTGTTTGCAGGATTTCCGATTCAAGTCGCTGGTAAAACCGGGACGGCAGAAAATTTTGGCGGTGTGGACCATGGCTGGTTTGTTGCGTATGCACCGTATGATCATCCCCGTATCGTTATTGCTGTTTTAGTTGAACAAGGCGGTTATGGCGGCGTGGCATCTGGCCCTATTGTTAAGATGATGTTGGAAGAATATTTCCATGTCGGTGAATATGCTGATGGCGGAAAGAAACAAAAAGAAAAGGATAAGAAAAATAAAGAAATTCAACAAAAGAGCCAACCGAAACAGGACGATAAACAACAATAGTGGATAGGGAAAGGAGTCATTCTCATGGCGATCATTATAGCTGTGGCATCTGGAAAAGGCGGCGTAGGGAAAACACTAATTACGGCTTCGCTGGCTATTAGCCTGCAGCGGCGGGGACATCATGTTCTTGCCGTCGATGCTGATATGGGACTGCGTAATCTGGATTTGATGTTTGGCATGCAGGATGATGTTCTGTATGACGTGGGTGACGTAATGAAAGAAAATTGCAGCACCGAAGAGGCATTGCTGCATATTACGCCGCAGTTGGATTTTTTGGCAGCTAGTCAAAAACATACTTGGGAAAAAATAGATGCTCCTTCCTATCAGTATATCGTTGAAAAATTAGCTAAAAACTATGAATACGTGTTGATAGACTGCCCTCCTGGCAGGGGTCGGGCATTTAAAGATGCCGTAGCGATTGCAGATACCATGTTTTTTGTCATAGAGCCTACGTGGTCGTCGATGCGAGATGCAGCACGGGTCATGCAGTTTTGCAATAAGCATAAACGATTTCATTACGATGTCATGTTTAATAATTTTTATGGCTGTGATCCCGGGTATGTATCAGTGCAGGATATGATACAAATCTTAAATCCCGAAACCGTTGCCGGTATATTGCCGCATGATGTAGCGATTCATGCGGCCGCGCAGCAGGGCAATCTAATTTCTTGTGACAATACACCGTTTTATACGGCAATGGAACAGACGGCAGCGTATATAGAAACAGGGACAGCGTTGGATATACCGGCATTATTGGATTTGCTTCCGGCAGCCGAAACGGTATCCGTATTACAACATAATGAGGAGGACGTATCGGATGGGGAAGCCATTCCTCATGAGCTGGGAATTATGAAATCGAAAGCGGCAGCAGAATTACAAAAGGCGGCTGCCTTGATAAACGGCATGGCAAAGCAAACAGATGTCCCATCTGTCGTAACAGATACTATACTAACAGACCATACAGAAAAAGCAGAAACAACTACGGTTCGGGCACGTATTTCTGTACGGCAGCGCCAACGGCAGTCTATGGCTTGGCGTCATTATCGTCGATAGGAGTTACAAATGTTTAAACGAGAATGGAAAAATTTGGATAAAATATTGCTGGTAATGTGCTTGTGTATTGTTTTTATCAGTTTGTGCATTATTGGCAGTGCTACGCATATTAATAAAGGCGCGATTAATTATGATTTTGTAGCCAAGCAAGGCGCGGCATTTATCGTCAATCTAATGATTATTATATTTTTCAGTCGCTATGATTATACAAAATTGAAGCGATTTGCCCGGCCGTTGTACATTATTAATTTACTCATGCTGCTGGCGGTTATGTTTGTTGGGACCTCGGCATTAGGGGCGCAGCGGTGGATTCAGTTAGGGCCGATTACCTTACAGCCGTCTGAATTTTCTAAACTGATTATGATAGTCTGCATGGCAGCGTTATTATCGGATCGCGTAGGAAAAATCAATACATGGCGCAGTATCATCCCGATTGGACTGTACATGGGCATTCCTTTTTTACTTGTATTAAAACAGCCGGACTTAGGTACTAGCCTAGTGTTTTTAGCTATCGGTTTTGGTATGCTGTTTGTAGCTAAAATCAAAATGTCTTTGCTGCGTAATATTTGTCTCATTGGTGTTGTATTAGCCCCGATTGGCTGGCATTTTCTAAAAGACTATCAGAAATCTCGTATTTCTGTGTTTTTAAATCCGAATGCTGATCCCTTTGGTGCAGGATATCATATTATTCAGTCCAAAATTGCCATCGGTTCGGGAATGCTATTTGGTAAAGGCTTGTTCCAAGGGTCTCAAAGTCAGTTGAATTTCCTGCCGGAAAATCATACCGACTTTATTTTTTCCGTTATTGGCGAAGAATTAGGATTTATGGGATGTATTTTTATCCTTTTCTTATATTTTATGCTGGTATATCGCGGTTTGATGGTAGCTAAAGAATGTAAAGACAACTTTGGCATGTTACTGGCAACGGGTATTGTAGCCATGTGGGGATTCCAGATATTAGTCAATGTCGGTATGACTTGCGGGATTATGCCAGTTACAGGGATTCCTCTTCCGTTTATGAGTTATGGTGTCAGCGCATTGACGACCAATATGATGGGATTAGGCATTTTGCTTAGTATTTACATGCGACAGCAGACGATGATTTTTTAGGAAATAGGAGGATATATTTGTGTCACGTACAGTCTCGATAGACCCGATTTTACTTAGTAAAGTTACGAAGCCGGCGCGATATGTGGGCGGCGAATGGAATAGTGTAGTTAAAAATCATGATGATGTCAAATTGACAGTTGCCTATTGTTTTCCTGATGTATATGAAGTCGCTATGAGCCATTTAGGATTGCGGATTTTATATGCCTTGCTTAATGAACGGCAGGACGTAGCGGCAGAACGCGTCTATGCGCCTTGGCCGGATATGGAAGAATTAATGCGAAAAGAGGGATACCCTCTTTTTTCTTTGGAAACGAAAACGCCGGTCAAAGAGTTTGATATGGTAGGATTTACACTGCAATATGAAATGAGTTTTACCAATATTTTAAACATGCTGGATTTAGCAGGAATGCCGGTATATGCCAAAGACCGCGGCGAAGATATGCCGATTGTGGCAGCCGGCGGTCCTTGTGCATATAATGCGGAACCCTTGGCAGATTATATAGATGTATTTTTTCTTGGCGAATCTGAAGAATCGACGCAGTTATTGGCTGATACGATTATTGAATGGAAAGAAGCGGGTAAGCCGGGCGGTAAGAAAGGATTGCTAAAAACATTAGCGACGCAGCAGGGAAATTATGTCCCCGCTTTTTATCAGCCTGAATACGACGATGCTGGTAATTTTAAAGCCTTGATTCCTACGGAACCGGAAGCCAAAGCACATATTGAAAAATGTGTCGTTGCTGATGAAGAACGCGTTTTCTTTCCGACCAAACCGATTGTGCCTAATATTGATATTGTACACAATCGGGCGGTATTGGAATTATTCCGCGGCTGCAGCCGGGGCTGTCGCTTTTGCCAAGCAGGCATGCTCTATCGTCCGGTACGGGAAAAATCACCGGAACGACTCGTACAGATTGCCAAAGACATCATTGCTAATTCCGGCTATGATGAAATTTCTCTCATGAGCTTAAGCTCTGCCGACTATTCCTGTCTGCCTGAACTCGTCGATATGCTGTTGGAAGAATTTAAAGGCAAAAAAGTGAGCGTTAGTTTGCCGTCATTACGTGTAGACAGCTTTTCTGTTGATATTGCCAAAAAAGTACAGCAAGTTCGCAAAAGCGGCTTAACCTTTGCACCGGAAGCAGGTACGCAGCGACTGCGCGATGTCATCAATAAAGGCGTTACCGAAGAAAACTTGCTGTCGGCATGTGAAAATGCGTTCCAAAATGGCTGGTCTACGGTCAAATTGTATTTTATGATGGGTTTGCCGACCGAAACGGACGAAGATTTAGCCGGCATTGCCGATTTAGCATATAAAGTATTGAATTTATATCGTCAAGTTACCCACAAAAACAACGGAAAAGTAACCGTATCTGTTTCCAGTTTTGTTCCCAAATCGCACACGGCATTTCAATGGTTTGGACAGCTGCCAATTGAAGAAATTCGCCGTAAGCAAGAATATATCAAGGGCTTGATTCGGGATAAACATATTTCCTATCATTACCATGATGCCAAGACAGGCCGTCTAGAAGCGACATTTGCTCGTGGGGACAGACGAATGGGGCGTGTATTGTATGAAGCATGGAAATTAGGCTGTAAGTTTGATGGCTGGACGGAAATGTTTGACTATGATCGTTGGATGCAGGCATTTGCTCAGGCCGGCATTGATCCGGACTATTACGCAGCACGGCAGCGGGATTTGAATGAACCCCTTCCGTGGGATCATCTGAGTAACGGCGCAGCCAAGGCCTTTTTGCAACGGGAATGGAAACGGGCTGCAGCGGAAGAATTGACGCACGACTGTCGGCGCCTGAGCTGTACTGGTTGCGGTGTATGTCCGCATTTAGATGTTCATATTATTGATAGAAAGGAAGGGGGAGACCATGGAAAGACTGCGTTTAGCTGTTAAAAAAGATGGGGCTTTGCAATTTTTATCCCATTTGGATTTTGCCCGTGCTGTTCGATATGTCATTATCCGGGCCAACCTTCCCATTTGTTATTCTGAAGGATTTAATCCTCATATGAAACTCAGCTTTGCCTCTGCTCTGGGGGTAGGTGTGTCAGCTGATGTGGAATATTTGGATATGGAATTGAGCGAAAAACTCCCCGTAGCTGATGTTATAGCACGGATGAATGCCAAATCGCCCCATGGTTTTGCCGTATTGGATGGCAAATATGTCGATGCCAAGGCGACGAAACTCATGGCAGCGGCCAATTATGCCGTATACGATTTGATGGGGCCGGCGAAAGAAGACGCAACGACCTGTGCTGTGGAAACGGCGTTACAGGCATTTAATCAAGTACCGGAAGTGCATTATGAAAAAGTATCGACCAAAGGAAAACGCAAAGTACGTGTCATTGATGTCAAACAACACATCGTTGAACCCGTTACGGGCCGGTTGCAAGATGGAAGAATAACCTTACGCATTGGTATTTACCAAACCAGTGAAGGAGCGATTAAACCATCCCAAGTTTGGGAGGTGTTGGGAAATCAATTCCAGCTTCCCATTGATACGGACATGATGTTGGCGCGACGCGTCGGCATCTATCATCGAGATGAACAAGGCATCAACCAATCCTTATTTGAACAGTAATACAATGACGACAGGACTGTCACAAAATGAGAACGTTGTATTCATTTTGTGACAGTCCTTTTGGTATCCCGTTTTATGTGTATCCTTTGCAGTATACTAGGGCATTTTCTTCAAACTTCAGACAAAAAACTAAAAAATACTATAGTACATGATAGACAAAAGTATTATGTTATATCTTCGATTTAATTTTTAGATATACAGAAAAAGTAGCGGAGTCAAAAAGAAAGAGTTTCTCTCTAGGGTAAGACTCTTGTATTTGTTCCTTTTATGTGCTAAAATCATATACGGAATACAGCGAATAATAGTCTTTGGGGCAAGGTGAGAAAGCAAGGCTTTCAATTCCTGACCGGCGGTATAGTCCGCTAACTTCACGCAGGTGAGGTGGATCCGATGAAATTTCGGTACCGACAGTATAGTCTGGATGGGAAAAGACGACGACTCTTTTATTTTGTTGCGCTTTTAAGGCTATTGGGCTTCTATGTCTCATAGCCTTTTTTTATTGCAATTACAGAATCTATCAGGAAAGGAATGACGAACTGTGGAACCGATAGATTATATGAAAAAAGCCCTGTCACTGGCTAAACTGGCCTTGGGGTATACATCGCCGAATCCGGCCGTAGGATGCGTCATCGTCAAAGATGGCGAAATTGTCGGTACCGGCTATCATCGGAAAGCAGGCACGCCGCACGCAGAAGTATGGGCATTGCGGGAAGCCGGAGAAAAAGCGAAGGGGGCAACTGTATATGTTACGCTGGAACCGTGCGCCCATTATGGACGTACGCCGCCATGTGCGCGAACCTTGGTGGAAAAAGGTGTAGAAAAAGTTGTCATGGCCATGCTCGATCCCAATCCATTGGTTGCGGGAAAAGGAGCGGCTATCTTGCGGCAGGCCGGTATTCCTGTTGAAATTGGATTGCTTTCTAAGGAAGCGGCTAAGATCAATGAAGTATTTATCAAAAATATGATGGTACAGAAGCCGTTCATTGCTGTTAAAATAGCGCAAAGCTTGGATGGCTGTATTGCATCAAGAACCCAGAAATCGCAGTGGATTACGAATGAATGGGCGCGTCACGAAGGGCATTATTTACGATCTATTTATGACGGCATTCTCGTTGGTGTCAATACGGTATTATTGGATAATCCGCTGCTGACGTGCCGGATACAGCGAGAAGCACAGGAACAGCCGCATCAGCCTGTACGCATTGTATTGGATTCGCGAGGACGAACACCACTTCATGCACTGGTTGTTACAGATAAAACAACGAAAACGATTGTGGTAACGACATCGTTATGCCCTGTCGAAAAAATGCAGGCCTTAAAACAAGCCGGTGTGCAGGTATTACTGGCACCGTTGGGGACAGAACAGCACATTGATTTGCCGGCAGCGATTGCAATGCTGCATGAGTTGGGATTGCAAAGTATATTGGTAGAGGGCGGTAGTACGGTGCAAGGTAGCTTTTTTGATCATCGCCTGGTAGATAAGATTTATGCGTTTGTTGGCAATAAAGTAATAGGCGGCCGTCAGGCCTTGTCTTCTGTCGGCGGAAAAGGTGTAGATTCCCTGGACGAATGTATCCCGTTATACTATGATTCGGTAGAACTGCACGAAGACAATATATTGATTACAGCATATAATGCAGATAGGGAGGGTGCGTATGTTCACTGGCATCATTGAAGAACTCGGTACGGTAGGACAGATGGATCGCCGTCCCGATTCGATTAAACTTACCATCCAAGCCCATACCGTGTTGGAAGGAACAAAGCTGGGTGATAGTATTGCCGTCAACGGTGTCTGCTTGACTGTTACGTCAATGACAGACAGCGCATTTACAGCCGATGTGATGCACGAAACAATGCGCCGTTCTTCACTGTGCGATATTCAAAGCGGTTCTAAGGTCAACTTAGAACGGGCTATGCAGCTGGGCGGACGATTGGGCGGTCACATTGTCAGCGGCCATATTGATGGTACAGGACATGTCGCACGCATTGCCAATGACGGCATTGCTCGTGTGATTACCATTTCGATTCCCAAAGATATGGAACCGTATATTGTAGAAAAAGGTTCCATTGCCATAGATGGGATTAGCCTGACTGTTGTTTCTGTTGGGAATAGTCAATTTTCTGTTTCCATTATTCCCCATACGATGGCCAATACGACGCTGATTGACAAGCGTCCTGGCTCCATTGTTAATTTGGAAACCGATGTTATTGGGAAATATGTCCATAGCTTTACTGTAGGATACCAAGGAAAAGGCAAGGGCCTTACGATGGAAAAACTACTGGAAAATGGATTCTAAATAGTATTTCAGAATAGGAGAGTGTTTTACATGGCACAGATTAAAGAAGGTCAATTAATTGGTTCAGGTTCGAAGTTTGGTATTGTTGTTGCTCGTTTCAATGAATTTATTTGTAGTAAACTCCTTGGCGGCGCGTATGATGCGCTGCATCGTCACGGTGTAGATGATAACGATATTACCACAGCTTGGGTACCGGGTGCATTTGAAATTCCCCTGATTGCCCAAAAAATGGCTGAATCCGGCAAATATGATGCTGTTATCTGCTTGGGTGCCGTTATTCGCGGCGCAACAAGCCATTATGATTTAGTTTGCAATGAAGCAGCCAAAGGCATTGCCCAAGCATCGCTCAAAACAGGCGTTCCTATTATGTTCGGCGTAATTACGACGGAAAATATTGAACAGGCTATTGAACGTGCCGGTACAAAAGCTGGCAACAAAGGCTTTGATGTTGCTACTAGTGCAATTGAAATGGTCAACTTGATTAAAGAACTGTAAGCCGTACACCGCAAAAAGCCATTGCATCGTGAAATTTCATCTGCTCGCATAGTGTTTTCATAAGACATGCGAATTTCATAGATGCAGTGGCTTTTTTTTACTATATACGCTATACTAGAATAAAATAGAAACGAGAAAGGACGATAGTTGTGAATAAAAAAGCCGAACTGTTTAAAACATATTTAGAGGATAGACATATTGATTCATTTCTTATTGATGACAACAAACAAGATGAACTGCATACAGTTATTTTTCGCTCTCATATAGACATTCAGGGCCATCAGCTGCCGACGATTGTCGTATTGGATGATAGTATTTATGGTATGATCCGGCTGCTCGTTGCTTCTAATGCAGTCCATGATGGCAATGAAGCAGCGATACTAAAATATATCAATACGTATAATAAGCTGTTTAAATCGTTCAAATATTATATAGATGATGATGGAGACTTGATTATGGATACGTGTGTATTGATGAAAGATGATGAAGCGGATGGCGAAATGATATATGCCATGTTCAACGTCATTATTGACCATTTGACAGAATCGTATCCAGATATTCTAAAAACGATTGGACAGTAACCCATATAGAAACAGAGAGCCGCCGTATTGTACGACGGCTCCTTTACGGCAATACATAATGCGGTGTATTTTGGAAATGAGTGAGGATATGTGATGAAATGCCGCTATATATATGTTCCAAAGACGTTACCTTGGAAACGCTATTTGGATGTGGTCATTGCGGGTTTATTTGCGGTTGGGACGATGTGTTTTGTTCCTTTTTCTTTAGCAGACCTAATACCAATGCTCCATGGTTCACTGTTGTGTACACTGTTTTGCTTGATGGCTGTCATTGCTGCGTTTCGACAGGGCGGCATATTGACCTATGGATACAGTCGTGTATTTACACATGCTGTCAGTGTGCGTGTTTTGAGTGGATTTTTTGTATTCACTTGTTTTTTTATGTCTATGGGAATTACTAATGACGTATCGTTGCTGATTTTTGTTCCCTTGGCTATTTCGGTATTGCAAGATGTAGGTAAAGAAGCGTATCTCATATACGTTGTGACGCTGCAAACGATAGCGGCCAATTTGGGAAGCATGCTGACACCGATAGGCAATCCGCAAAATCTGTTCTTATATTCGTTGTATCAAATGACCCTGGGAGACTTCGTATATACCATGGGGCCAGCTGCGGTCAGCAGTGCTGTTTTGCTGGCAATTGGGGTATGGATACTGCCGTCTGATGCTGTTTGCGTTCCGGCAGTGGAACCGCCGACGATGGCCCCGAAAGAGCAGCTGTTGTTTGGCTGTTTTTTTGTTGCGTGTATTGCCAGTGTGTTGCGGCTTTTTTCTCCTTGGTGGGTGTGCCTATGCCTGTTGCCTGTATTACTGCTGCAGTATCGTAGGGCATTACGGGATGTCGATTATAAACTCCTATTCTTATTTGTATTCCTATTTATCGGCGTAGGTAATTTAGGCAAACTGCCGGTGATGCAGGCTGCCCCAACGTATCTGCTACAAGGGCATGAGTTTTGGGCAGCTGTAATGTTTAGTCAAATTCTAAGCAATGTACCGGCAACGGTTATGCTGTCTTCGTATTGCACGGACAGTACGGCACTGCTGTTAGGCGTCAACATCGGCGGCTTAGGAACGATGATTGCTTCAATGGCCAGTGTTATTTCTTTTAAAGCATATATGAATACGCCCCATAGTCATCCGTTGAAATATGTGGCTGTTTTTACGGGGATGAATATCGCATTTCTTGTCGTACTGATTGGCGTAGTGCAGCTTGTAGGGTAGTTTTTTAGCCGTCCTTGTTGTCACACCGGATAGAGGATAAACATTATGATTTTGTCGGCATGTTGTGACACAATTGTAACAGATGTGGCGTATACTAAAACCATTCTTAGAAATAAAGGAGTGGATGAGCAATGAAATGGATACTTGAAATACGCAAAAAAATGGTGGCCCTTTCACTAGTAGGTGCTGCTGCAGCGATTATGGCAGCCGTGCCGTATGGAATGGCCTCAGCTGCTGATGCAGAAACAGGCGCATCCATGCCGCCGCCTAGAATGGAACGACCCATGGGGCCAGGGCCGGCAGTTATGCCGCAGCAAAAGCTTGCCGTTTCCCATCGTGTGCAGCAAATGGTACGGGATGGCCGAATCACATCGGATCAGGCATTCAAACTAAATGAAGAAATGAAGAGATTCCAACGCAGACAGCATAAAGAACGACGGAAATTTATAGAATCGTTGCCGGATAGGACGGGTATTGATCAAGATACATTAAAAGAAATTTTTATGCCGCCCCGTCATGATGCTGATAAGCGTCATCCTGACAGAGACGATCGGGATTGGTAATCATTGCTTAGATGCGATAAAAGATGCCGACTATATTCGCAGATTGCGTATAGTCGGCATCTTTTTTGATAGTGTATCGTATTAATGGAAAGAAATGGGCAAGTGACGCAGTTCTTTGACAGCGGCATTCATGAAAATGGCGGCCGTTCCGAGTGAAAGAAAAACTCCGGCTGCCGAAACAAAAATATGCTGTGCTGTTTTAGAAATCAGGGATACGATGCCAAAGATAGTCAATACCATATGCATGACAAATTCGATAGAAATGCAGGAAACAAACATAGCGATAAAGAAAACGGCTACGGACACCGGAGAAATCAACAAATACGGCAATATAAATTTAATAAATTTCATAGAGCATTCCTCCTAAAGATGATCCAAACTATCTATATCGCTGCGCAACGAGTAGTGTTTCCTATAGTATAGAGCTTATTCTCAAAAATGGCAAGGAAAATGAGAAAGAAGTTGATAGAAAATTTGAGAATATAGAAATAGGCAGAGCAATGGGTATATACTATCATGCTTTGGTATATCATGTACTATATGATTTCTTTATGAGTTTTTAGTTTTTTGTTTGAAGTTTGAAGAGAATGAACGGTTATTCTGCAAAGAATATACGCAAAACGGTATGATAAAAGGACTGTAACAACATGGATTCAACGTTCTCAAGTTGTTACAGCCCTATAGTAAGGTGTGTATATTCTACTATACTAGTTTATATGCTATTCTGTTTATTTTTTTTCGTAATAGTATCGGGTCCACATCGTAACTTCTGATAAAGACGGATGGGGCGTCATGGTTTCACTCAGGGTATAAACGGATTTGGGATCCAGCGTGCGTGTCAAGGGAAGTTGACGCAGGTATGCTGCGGTTGGTGAAGCAATGTCCGGTTGTATAGGCTGGATCGTTTGGGGACCGCAATTTAGCAAATTGATAAAAGTCTGTACTAAGATAGACGCTTCGGGTCCAATGATATGGGCACCTAAGATATGTTTCATTTTTTTGTCGACAACCAATTTGACAAAGCCATCGTCATCCTGTCCGGGCTCGTACCCTAGGGCATAGCCTTTAGCTGATGCGGAGTAATGATTATAGGCCGTTTCTATGGAATATCCTGCTTGTACAGCTTGCTGTTCCGTTAAGCCGACATGAGCCACTTCCGGATAGGTATACGTAACGGCAGGAACGAGGTCATAGCGAGCCCAGCGCCAGTGTTCCGGCGCATTGTCGGAAAAAAGATTATGGGCGATGATTTCGGCTTCATAGTTGGCTTTATGACGAAACGGGGCTTTTCCGTTGACATCTCCCAATGCCCAAATACCTTCTGCGCTTGTTTCAAGAAATTCATTCGTCAGGATATAGCCGCGACGGTCTGTGCGAATCGTTGTGTGTTCCAAATGCAGTAAATCTGTCATGGGACGAATCCCTGGGGCGATTAAAATTTCTTCAGCGTGGACTGTCAGCGTTTCTCCCGTTGTGCGGTCTTGACACGTGAGCCACTTTTCGCCGTGTTCCTTATGTACGGACAGCGTATCTTGGTTGAGGTGAACTGTAATGCCGGCGTGTTGGAATTGCTGCAGCAGAAAGGCCGATACGTCTTCGTCTTCTTTAGGCAGTAAACGGACATTATGCTGTATGAGGGTTACCTTTGTACTGGCCGTGCTGAATACATGCGCAAATTCACAACCAATGGGACCGCCGCCAATAATGAGTAAACTTTTATATGGCTCTTTGGGATAGGCTTTGTCAAATAATGTTTCTGATGTAATATATCCGGCATCTTCCAAGCCGGGAATGATCGGAACGGCTGTACGCGCACCGACGCCGATAAAAATTTTTTCTCCTTGTAACGTTTGTGTTAACCCATTGTGTTGTGTAACGGTCAATTCTTTGGGACCGCTAAAGGCAGCCGTACCTTCGTATATATCGATATTGGGAAATTGACTATAATAAGTCTTAATACCTGCATTTTCATGAACCTTTTTCCAGAGTCGTTGTGACATGACGTGCCAATCCAGCTGTATATGGTCAGCAGTGATGCCGATATGCTGATTGTGAATGATATCTCGAACAGCATTGGCTGCCGTAACCATGACTTTCGTAGGAATGCATCCGCGATTCAAGCAAGTCCCGCCAAAGGAACCGCGTTCAATAATGGCGATGCGCAATCCTTGACGCAGCGCGGCATCGGCAATAATATTGGCTGAACCGGTGCCGATTATAATGACATCATACTGTTTCATACTACGAATATACCTCCTCTAAAGTATATTGAAACTGTATACATTATAGTATACAAAAAGATTGAATCTTTGGCAAGAATATAAAAAAAGATTTATACCCTTGATTACGGTTTGACTTTTTTTCGAATCGTGTTACCATAACAATATCATTAGAAAAGCCATAAAGAATTGAGGAGTGGTTTACCATGGAAATGAAAGAATTAGTAACTAAATATCGTGATTATGTTCGGGATATACGCCGTGAATTTCACCAATGTCCGGAACTGAGTATGCAAGAAGTGGAAACGACAACACGTATTGCCAAGAAATTGGATGAAATGGGCATTCCCTATGAAATAGACACAGAAAAAAATACAGGATTAGTGGGCATTATCCAAGGTGCCCATGAAGGCAAAGCCGTCGCCTTGCGTGCCGATATTGACGCCCTGCCTGTTACCGAAGCGACAGGCCTTCCTTTTGCTTCTAAAAATGTCGGCAAAATGCATGCCTGCGGACATGATAATCATATGGCCATGTTATTGGGAGCCGCTAAAATGCTGCTCGATATGAAAGATGAAATTTATGGTACGGTCTATCTCGTATTCCAACCGGCCGAAGAAACGGGTGAAGGCGCACCGTATATGATGCGGTTTGGCGATTGGTTCTCCAAAGTCGGCGCTATTTTTGGCGGTCACATTTGGGCCGATGCTCCTGCTGGAACCATCAGTGCTCGTTCTGGTGCGTTTATGGCAGCAACAGATAAATTTACGATTAAAATCCATGGCAAACAGTCTCATGGTTCTCAGCCCCAGGCCGGTATTGATGCCGTTGTCGTTGGCTCGGCCATAGTTATGAATTTGCAGACCCTCGTATCTCGTCAGTTTGGTGCTGTCGATCCGGTCGTTGTGACAGTGGGTACGTTTAAAGGCGGTGATCGGTGGAATATTGTTGGCGGCGAAGCCTATTTGGATGGAACGACGCGGTATTTTGACAAAAAAATCGGCAAAGAATTAAAAGAAAAAATGGAACGGATTGTCAAATCAACAGCCGAAGCCTATGGGGCAACGGCAGAACTGGAATATACCTACATCGTACCGCCGACAGTCAATGATGCGGCTTGCACGGATATCGTCAAACAGGCGGTAACCGAAGTCTTGGGCAGTGATGCTTTATATGACCATGATTTGGTCATGGGCGGTGAAGACTTTTCCTTTTATCAAGATAAGAAACCGGGAAGCTTTATGCTTGTGGGTACATATAATCCCGAATGCAATGCTGTATATCCTAATCACAGCAACTACTTCACATCGGATGAATCTATTCTTTCCGGTGGTTCCGGTGTATACGCCCAAACGGCAATTGATTGGCTGAAAGCAAATAAATAATATACAGTGATTCCAAACGTTCTCAAGCCGATAGGCTTGGGAACGTTTTTTATGCGATGCCTTTATTTTATATACTATATGCATTCATATATATTGACGAAAACAAACGGGGAAACGTATAATAAATATTGCATATATTATGTATCATATATGCATAAAAAAGAGGTAGATTAAAGGGGAGAATGTGTAATGAATCGAAAAAAGATAGGTATGTTGGCAATCATGATGACAATGGGAACAATGGGAGCATTTGCTGCCAACCCCTTTGTCGATGTACCCACAGACAGTTGGGCCTATCAATCGGTAGTCACCTTGGCAGATGCCGGTGTCATTCAAGGCGTAGACGGACAGTATTTTCAAGGGGGACGAACAATTACCCGCTACGAAGCAGCGGAGATGACAGCGAAAGCCATGGCGCATATGGATACTGCGTCTGTAGAACAGCGCGCCTTAATTCATCGATTAGCCGATGAATACGCTGGTGAATTGCAATCACTGGGGATTCGTGTTACGGCATTAGAAAACAAGGTCGGGAATATCAAAGTCAGCGGTGATGCCCGTGTGCGGTTCCGCAACCAAAGCCGGGGACGGAATGGCAATTCCTTGGGAAAGAAGAATGATAATTCTTGGGATTACCATGTCAATCTCAATGCCAATGCCCAAGTCAATGATCATGTCCAGGTGCATTATCAGCTGACGACAGACGAACAAGGATTTGCCGATAATACGGCAGCGCAGGAAAAGAAAAATAATCCCTTCACGCGGTTGGCGAATGTAGAATATACAACCGATCATTGGACGACGACCGTAGGTCGGTATACCTATAAAATGGGCGGCGGTATGGGATTGCAGTACAGTCATGCCTTTGACGGTGCGCAGGCTTCGTATCATAGCGGTCATTGGAAACTGACCGGCGGTTATGGCAAATTCAAAAAAGACAGCGATTTTATTTTTTCCAATATCATCGATAGAAAAGGACAGGATTTGCAGAATCTGAAAGCCGGTTACGCCATGCTGGATGGTTCCTTTGGCCGTGTTGGTGCCGGCGTATATTATAATCAGTTCAATCATTCAGGTAGTGCCAATGAATACCCGACAACAGCGATGGCTAAAAATCTAGATTATATTTTAGGTGGCTATTTGTCTGTGAATATGGCGAATTCTTGGAGTGTACTAGGCGATTATCAGCGAATTTTCAAACAAAATGAAACGGCGACCGATCAAAATGCCGATTTATGGGGAGCTAAAGTAAGCTATGGCAAAGCCGTTCCATCGGTGAAAGGGTCTTGGACAGGTTGGCTGGAATACATCGATGCCGATCCGTATGCGTTGTATGGATTTGCCGGTTCTTGGCGGTACGGTGATATGCTGGACAATATTCGTTCTTGGGGTGTCGGTATTACCTATGTGTTGGATAAAAACGTCGTCCTCACGGCAGGCCAAACCTTTGGCTCTCAAGCCAAACGCGGTGGCGATCCCAGCGAATTTACGAATATCGAAGTCAGCTGCTTCTTCTAAATCAGGGCAGTATGTTTTTATTCTTTTATCATATATGGATATAGCAGAAGGACTGTAACAAAAGGAGAATGTTGAAATCCATTTTGTTACAGTCCTTTTGTCATACCGATAGACAAATGCGTTATATTGCATCTTCTTTTCTGATGGTATAAACAGTAGTCAGTATCTGTTGAAACATAGGGGCATATATACATCTTTTATGTTGCTTAGCAAGCCTATAAATGGTATTATAAAGTGTCAACCTACTTTTTATCAATTTCACAGAAAATGGAGTACATACATGGATTTTCAGAGCAATAAATTTTATCATATTATTAGTTACGGCTGTCAGGCCAATGTGTCTGACAGTGAACGCTATGCCGGCCAGCTCGAAGCATTGGGATACCATATGACGGAAGATATGGATATGGCTGATGTCATTTTGCTGAATACGTGCTGCGTTCGCGAAACGGCTGAAGGAAAGACGCTGGGGAAAATCGGCGAACTGAAACATTTAAAAGAACGCAATAAAAATTTGATTATTGCCGTTGCCGGCTGTATGGCCCAAGAATGGCAGGACAAGCTCTTTGAACGGGCACCGCATATTGACTTGGTCATTGGTACGCATAATATCCATAAATTGACAGAACTCATCAAAGAACGCCAGGGAAACGCTAAACATTATATGGCAGCCGACATGTCGACACCGGCATTTCATGATTTGCCGACGAAGCGATTCCAAAAATTCTTTGCTTGGGTACCGATTATGAATGGCTGCAACAAATTTTGCACGTACTGTATTGTACCGTATGTACGGGGCCGTGAAGTAAGCCGTCCTATTGCGGACATTGTCAAAGAAATCCAAGGCCTCGCGCAGGAAGGGTATAAAGAAATTACCTTACTAGGACAGAATGTAAATTCATATGGCCTGGATTTAAAAGACGGTACGGACTTTTCTGCCTTATTGCGGGCTGTCGATGAAATCGACGGCATTGAACGCGTTCGGTATATGACAAGCCATCCTAAGGATATGACCTTTGCCATGATTGATGCCATTGCCAATAGTAAAAAAGTCGTCAATCAGATGCATTTGCCCATTCAAAGCGGTTCCGATCGGCTGCTCAAAAAAATGAATCGCGGCTATACGGTGGAACATTATTTGGAACTCGTAGAGTACGCACGCAAACGTATTCCCGATTTGGTCTTAACGACCGATTTAATTGTTGGCTTCCCCGGTGAAACGGAAGAAATGTTTCAGGAAACCCTCGATTTGCTGCGCCGTGTTCAGTATGATATGGCATATACCTTTATTTATTCACCGCGAACGGGGACGCCGGCCGCTAAGATGGAAGATCAGATTCCGCAGGACGAAAAAAGCCGCCGTCTTCAACGCTTGATGGATGTACAAAATGTATACAGCCTGCAGCGTAACCAGGCCATGGAACACCATACGTATGAAGTCATTGTAGAAGGTCCGACGAAAAATGATGAAAATCATTGGTTTGGCCGCACACGGGGCAATAAGATGATTATTTGGGAATATGACGGCTCCGTTGCCATTGGGGATACCATATCTGTTGCTGTCGATAAAGGACAGACATGGGTATTGAAAGGACATATAGTCCACTAAGGAGGAACGTAGTTGGCTGAAAAAAAGATGACTCCCATGTTGAAGCAATATATGGAAGTCAAAGAACAGTGTAAAGACAAAATTTTGTTCTTTCGGCTCGGTGATTTCTATGAAATGTTTAATGAAGATGCTTTAACGGCATCGCGAGAATTGGATTTGACGCTGACCGGACGAGGTGTCGGCAAAAGTGAACGCGTGCCTATGTGCGGCGTCCCTTTTCACTCTGCTGATACGTATATTGAACGGCTAGTTCATAAAGGCTATAAAGTAGCTATTTGTGAACAAATGGAAGATCCCAAACTCGCCAAGGGAATCGTCAAGCGCAAGATTATTAAAGTCATTACGCCGGGAACGATTACGTTGGAAAACGCGGTTGCTTCTAAAAAAAATAATTACATTAGTTGTATTAGTGAAAAAAATGATATGATTTCCATTGCCCTTATGGATGTGACGACAGGGGAATGCTTATGGTCGGCATGCCCCGTATCGGCGATGGAAGACGTCTTATTTGATATTTTTTCTGTCTATGAGCCGAGCGAATTAATCTATGCGCATATGGAAACCCATATAGATGCTGTATTAGCTTATTTGCATAATCGGCTGGCACAATGCACGGTGACGCCCTTTGCCGTGGATGACATGGTCGATTATGCAGACATAGGCACCCCGTATTTTGATGAAACAGATTGGGCAGCGGCAGGCATTGCAGCAGAATGCATTGGTATGCTGCTGACGTATGTACAGCATGTGATGCAGTCGGATATTCATCATATCAGCTCATTAGAACGCATTGACAATGAAAGCAGACTCGTTGTAGATGGGGCCAGTCTGCGCCATTTGGAAATTACCCAAAATGTTCGTGACGGCGGCCGCAAGGGAACGTTGCTTGCTGTATTAGATAAGACTAAAACGGCCATGGGCGGCCGGCTGCTGCGCAAATGGTTGGAAGCCCCGCTGCTGCGGATTGGTGAAATTACGAAACGGCAGGATGCTGTAGAAGACCTGATGAATCATGAAATCGTGCGTCAGGATATTGCTGATACGCTGGATGGTATTTATGATTTTGAACGAATCTTAACGCGCATTGAAACGGGTACAGCCAGTCCAAAAGATTTGGTAGCCCTTCGCGAATCCTTGGCGGTTATTCCGAGATTGAAGAATATATTGCATGATGCGTCATCGGAATTACTCAAACAGTTAGAAAGCCGTATGAATCTGCATCAAGACGTATACGAGTTGTTATGCCAGGGTATCAAAGACGAACCGGGTGTTGTCATTCGCAATGGCGGTGTTATCCGCGACGGTTATTCGAAGGAACTCGATGAAATTCGTGCCATTGCTGCCAATAGTAAGGAGTTTCTCAAAAAGCTGGAAGAAGAAGAAAAAGAAAAAACGGGCATCAAAATGAAAATCGGCTATACGAAAGTATTTGGGTATTATTTTGAAATTTCCCATGCCAATACGTTGCCGATTCCGGATTACTACGTCCGCAAGCAAACATTGGTCAATGCAGAACGGTATATTACGCCGGCTCTCAAAGAGTTTGAAGTCAAAGTATTGACGTCGCAGGAACGCATGCTGGCATTGGAATATCAGCTATTTGGGCAAATTCGCCAAGAGATACAAGGGCATATTACGGCCATGCAGCAGACGGCCCGTGCCATTGCTCGCGTCGATTGTTTGTATAGTCTGGCTTGTGCAGCCCATGACAATCGTTATGTTCGGCCGGGACTGAATCGGGACCAAGTCATTCAGATTAAAGACGGCCGGCATCCCATTATTGAACAATTCCTTACGGATGAATTGTTTGTCCCCAATGATGTCACCCTGAATCATACGAATCATGAAATTTTAGTGATTACCGGCCCGAATATGGCAGGAAAATCGACGTACATGCGGCAAATCGCCGTATTGATTTTGATGGCCCAAGTCGGTTCGTTTATTCCGGCTCGCGAAGCATCCATTTGCCCGGTCGATCGTATTTTTACGCGTATTGGCGCCAGTGATGATATCTTGACAGGCCAAAGTACGTTTATGGTGGAAATGAAGGAAGTATCCTATATTTTACAGCATGCGACGAGCCGCAGTCTGTTGATTTTGGATGAAATCGGCCGTGGCACGAGTACCTTCGACGGCATGTCCATTGCGCGGGCTGTCATTGAATATTGCTTGAAGCATATCCATGCGATGACGTTGTTTGCGACACATTATCATGAATTAACGGATATGGCAGATATGTCGGAAAAAATCAAAAATTATACCGTAGCCGTCAAAGAACGTGGCAAACACATTAAGTTTTTGCGACGTATTGTTCCCGGCGGTGCCGATCGCAGCTATGGATTGCATGTTGCTAGACTGGCAGGACTGCCGGAAAGTCTGCTCAAACGAGCAGACGTCATTTTGGCAGAACTAGAGTCCCAAGGCACGCCGACTGTCACAATGACGCCAACAACTCCGCAAAACGCCACTCCCGCAGCAGACAGCTTATTTACCAGTCCTGTTGTAGATAAATTGTTGTCGGTTGATGTATCGAGCATGACGCCGATTGAAGCGATTTCCTTCCTGTATACGCTGCAAAAAGAAGCGAAAGAAGGGAGTGGTCTGTCATGAGTTCGATTATCAATGTATTAGATGAGGCAACGCGTAATAAAATCGCTGCCGGTGAAGTTGTCGAACGCCCGTCTTCGTGCATCAAAGAATTGATAGAAAATGCCATTGATGCCGGTGCTAAAGCGATTGATGTAGAAATTGCCGACGGCGGCCAGTCCTATATGCGTGTCACTGATGATGGATGCGGCATGAGTGCTGAAGATGCACATAAATGCATTATTCGGCATGCGACGAGTAAAATCAGTTCGGTTGAAGATATTTTTGCCATTAGCTCTCTAGGATTTCGCGGTGAAGCCGTACCAAGTATTGCGGCTGTTTCGCATATGCAGATTACGACCCGCCGTCCTGATGACGAATTTGCTACCCATTTGTTGCTGGATGGGGGCGTGATTACGGCAGAAGATCAAGTAGGTGCGCCCGTAGGGACAACGATGGAAGTCAGTGATTTATTTTATAATACGCCGGCGCGGCGAAAGTTTTTGAAAAGTGAACGGACAGAAAGCAGTAAAATCAGCGAAATGCTGACAAAACTCGCCCTGGCCGAACCGGCGATTGCCTTTACCTTTACGAATAATGGCCGTACGACAGTTCATACCGGCGGCAGCGGCGATTTGAAAGAAACGATTGCCAATCTGTATGGCGCATCTCTAGCCAAAGAAATTTTCCCCATTTCCTATGATGACAATGGTATTTTGATAGAAGGATATGTAGGCAAACCGTCTGTACTCAAAAGTACGCGGGCTTGGCAGACGTGCATTGTCAATCAGCGCATTGTTCATAATCCACTCATGTTTAAGGCTATTGAAAATGCCTATCATGCGATGCTGCCGAAATCAGGCTATCCCTTTGTTATGATGCATGTCCATGTTGATCCGGCAACGATTGATGTCAACGTACATCCGTCCAAGACGGAAATCAAATTTGCTGATGAACAGGCGATATATCGAGCCATTTATCACAGCATTGTTACGGCATTGGTTGCCCAGGAAAAACCGGAAAACATTGCAGCAACGGTTGAACTGCCTGCCTATAAGATTGCTCGTATCGAAGAAAAAGAACAGCCTGCCGTATCCAAAGAACCGGCAGCTGGTATGGAAACATCGACACTGCCGTTTGATACACCTCGAGAGTTACCGAAAGCATCATTGCCTTTGGAACAGGGGATGGTTCAAGAATCGCAACATACGGTTCCGTCAAAACCACTGCAGGAACGGCCAATGCCGGCGTATGGAACAGCCGCGGCTCCGGCACATCATGCAGTACAACGCGCAGTATCTTCTATACCAAGCGAAAAGGCGATGTCTCATACGGCAACGACGGCGCAGACAGCAGCCTTTTCCCAGGCCCTGGCAGCCCAAGATGTTCCGTCGTCTTCTGCGTCATCACCGGTCATTACATTTGACGGCGATGAAGATGTATTCATTCCATTGGGAGAAGTAGCAGACTGCTTTATTATTGCCAAAAAAGGACAAGACTTATATATTGTCGATCAACACGCTGCGCATGAACGCATCCGCTATGATACATTTTGCAAACGCGTAGAAAAAATGCCGAGTCAGCAGCTCTTAACGGCGGAATTTGTGGAAGTCGATGCCGAGGATATGACCCTTCTTTTGGAACGGCGCGATGTATTTGAGGATTTGGGGTATACCTATTCGGAAGCAGGACCGACGACACTGCGTGTCGAAGAAGTTCCTTGTGATTTGCAGACCAGCGATATTGCCGATTCGCTCAAAGATATTTGCCAGGCTCTCCATGAAGATAACGGCTTGGATAAAGCGACGCTGCGTCATCGTTCGCTGGCCTATTTGTCTTGCCATGGTGCGATTAAAGCTGGGGATACGCTGAATATCCGGCAAATGAAACAACTCTTGGAAGATTTGTTCCATACGGACAAACCCTATGTATGCCCCCATGGTCGACCGATTATTGTACGGTTTACGCCGGATGAATTGGCAAAATTATTTAAACGAACATAATGAATATGATGAATATATATGTAGTGCCTTCACTGAAAGCAAAAGACGATTTAATACGCCAATCTCAATCGTGGGCAGCTGAAATTGGCGCTGCATGGATACCACGACAGGGACAAACAATGGATGCCCTGCAACAGACCTATGGCGACAACTTATTGATATATACATCCAAAGGGCCGCAGCTCGTGCGAGCTGAAGGAACGCATTTCTTTAGCCTGAATATGGCGCAGCTGCGTATTCAGCAGATACGCCGAGGACAGACAGATCATTTTTTGGAAGCCATTGGGACAGCAGAGGCGATTACATTATTGGATTGTACCTGTGGTTTTGGCGCAGATACCATAACGGCAGCCTTTGCGCTGCCTCAGGGCTCTTGTATTGATGCGTTAGAAATTTCACCTTTATTGGGGGCTGTGACCCAATGGGGTGTACGGCATTTTGTCCATGAAAAGGACGATGTGACACAGGCTTTGCGGCGTATTCATCTTACCATAGGCGATTTTAGAGCGTATTTGCAGGATACATCTGCATTGCCGTATGATGTATTATATTTTGATCCTATGTTTCAGCGTCCGGTCAAGGAGAGCTGCCAATTTCAGCCGGTACGCCCGATTATGGATCACGACGCCTTGTCGATAGACGATGTGCGGCTAGCCTTGCAAAAAGCGCGGCGCCGCGTCGTTATTAAAGACCGCAATCTGCAGTGGCTTGCCAAGGCGTTTCCGCAGATGAAGCGATATGGCGGCAGATATAGCCGCGTAGCCTATGGCGTACTTAACGGGGAGGCGACGTAATGGAAAAAGTTATTGCAATTATCGGCCCGACGGCAGTTGGTAAGACAGCGCTTAGTTTTACCTTGGCAGAGCATTTTCATACAGAGTTGATTTCCGGCGATGCTTATCAGATTTATCGTCACATGAATATCGGGACAGCCAAACCGACAGCAGACGAATTGCAAAGGTATAGACACTATCTGATTGATATTGCTGAACCGGGAGAGCCTTATTCGGCAGCTACATTTTGCCAAATGGCAGATGCGGCAATTCATGAGATAACCAAGAAACATACCATACCCATTCTTGTCGGCGGTACGGGATTGTATGTCCAGTCCCTGCTGGAAGGGTATCAATTTGGCGCGTCGCACGCTGATGAAACGGCACGACAGGATGCCAAAAAGACCATCCAGTCTTTCACGACAGACGAACTAAAGTCGTACATTACAGCCCAGACGGACTGGCAGCCGGCAGACTGGCATGAACTGTTGGCGAATACCAATCGCTTAGTTCGGCTGATAACGGCAATTCACATGGGAGAAGGCAAACAATTTGTCCGGGCAACGAAAGCGGACGGACTCGTATACCAAACCTATGTGATTGGGTTATCCCTGCCAAGAGACGTCTTGTATGACCGCATTGAAAAACGAATTGACATGATGCTCGAAGCTGGTTGGATAGACGAAGTACGGCAGTTGCTGACACAGGGAATTTCGCCAGATTGCCAAGCGATGAAGGCCATTGGCTATCAGGAATTGGCAGCATATCTCCAAGGCACGATGCCGTTGGAGCTGGCTGTGGAACAAATAAAAAAACGAACACGGCATTTTGCCAAGCGGCAGCTGACATGGTATCGCCGCATGCCGTATATTCATTGGTTTGAAAAGAACAACTATCCATCAGAAGATGCATTAATCGCTGATGTGATACATCATATACCGTTTACGAAAGAAAGGATCTGAACGTGTTGTCTATCGATATAGAAACAATTAGAAAAAATGCTATGGCCGCTTGTGCCGAACAGTTTGAACGGATTGATACGATTTGCCTGCATAATACGGAAAAAGTATTGCAAGCCTATAAAGATGCCCAAATTTCTTCGTACCAATTTGCCGGTACTTCCGGCTATGGCTACAGCGATATGGGCAGGGAAAAACTTGACGAAGTATTTGCCCGTGTTTTTAAAGCTGAAAAAGCAATCGTACGGCCGCATTTTGTATCGGGAACGCATGCCTTGGCAACAGTATTATTGGCACTGCTGCAAAAAGGTGATTTGATGATGTCCTTAATCGGAGCTCCTTATGATACGATGCAAGGCGTTATCGGCTATGCCCACGAAACACCCCATTCCCTCAAAGAAAAAGGCGTATACTATGATGAAGTGCCGCTCAAAGATAATGCCTACGACTTGGAAGGCATTCGTGAAGCGGTACAGGAAAAACAACCGAAACTCGTATTAATTCAGCGGTCTCGCGGCTATAGTACACGGGCATCATTGAAAATTTCCGATATTCGCACCATTATTCAAACGGTGAAAGCCGTTAGCCCTCAGACGATTTGTTTTGTCGATAATTGTTATGGTGAATTTGCGGCAGAAGAAGAACCGATTGAAGCCGGCGCAGACATTATTGCCGGGTCCCTCATTAAAAATCCTGGCGGCGGCATTGCACCGACAGGCGGTTATATTGCCGGTAAGGAAGAACTCGTTCATGCAGCAGCGGATTATTTGACAGCACCGGGACTGGGTGATGAATTAGGTTCGTATGCGGCTGGGTATCGTCTGTTTTTCCAAGGATTTTTTATGGCACCTCATGTGACGGCACAGGCTATTAAAGGAGCTATTTTTGCAGCTGCTGTCTTTTCTCAGATGGGATTCAAAGTATCCCCGCAGCCCGATGAGGCTCGGTATGATTTGATTCAAACGATTTACCTAGAAAATGAAACGAATATGTGCCTGTTTTGTCAGGGCATTCAGTCTTATTCGCCAGTCGATGCGCACGTTACGCCGATTCCGGACGATATGCCGGGCTATGCCGACAAAATTATCATGGCAGCCGGCGACTTTGTACAAGGTTCGTCCATTGAATTATCGGCAGATGGGCCGATTCGTGAACCCTATATGATTTATCTGCAAGGCGGCATTGTATTTGAACACAACGTATTGGCTATTCTCAGTGCTGCCAAATACATCAGCGACCAAGCTAAAGGAGATGCCCAATGATAAAAGAAGTACTTGTCGTCGAAGGCCGTTCCGATGTCGCTCGCATTCGTGCCAGCCATATTGAAGCCGACATGATTACGACAGACGGATTCAATCTCAAACCGCATACGCTGGAACAGATTCGCTGTGCCTATGAAAAACGGGGAATCATTATCCTGACGGACCCGGATAGAGCTGGTGAACAGATTCGCAAGTATTTGACAGACCGATTCCCCAAGGCAAAACATGCCTTTATTCCACGCAAAGATGCCATTGCTAACAATGATTTGGGCGTCGAACAAGCTTCTCCCGAAGCGATACGCCTGGCTTTGGAAAAAACGCGTTGTGCATCGTATACGCCGCAAACGACGTTTACCATGGCCGATTTAACAGCCCATCACCTTAACGGCAGTGCCGATGCAGCCCAGCGTCGTGCTGATATAGGAGCTATCCTGGGTATCGGCTATGGCAATGCCAAACAATTCTTGAAACGGCTGAACCATTACGGCGTGACACGAGAAGAATGGAATCGAGCCTTAGCATCCGTAGAAAGCGAGGAATAACCATGAAAGAATTCGTCAATTTGTCCAGTCCCGACGTTGTTCGTTACGTTGTGAATCGGTTTGGCTTGCGAATGAACAAAAAACTGGGACAAAACTTTTTGATTCGCCGTAATGTCGTAGATTCGATTGCCGATGCTGCTGATTTGCAAGAAGGCGAACCGGTTTTGGAAATCGGGCCGGGTATTGGGACACTAACGCAGGCACTGGCAGAAACAGGAGCCGATGTTACAGCTGTTGAATTAGACGATCATTTACTGCCGGTTCTTGATAAAACACTCGAACACTACGACAACGTGCGGATTGTGCATGGCGATATTATGCGTATCGACATTCCGGAAGTGATGCATCACAAACCATTTAAAGTGTGTGCCAATTTGCCGTATTATATTACGACGCCGATTATTATGAAACTACTGGAACAAAAGCTTCCTATCGAAAAAATCGTCGTCATGGTACAAAAAGAAGTAGCGGAACGCATGGTGGCTGTACCGGGGCATAAGATTTACGGAGCCTTGTCCGTTTCGGTACAGTATTATACACAACCGGAAATGCTCTTTGAAATTTCACCGAAAAGTTTCATGCCCGCACCGGAAGTGACGTCTGCCGTCGTAGCAATGGACGTTCGCAAAGAACCGCCGGTACAAGTTAAAGAGGAAAAACGGTTCTTTACCGTTGTCAAAACGGCATTTTCCCAGCGCCGCAAAACTTTTGCCAATACGCTGAAGTCAGCAGGCCTTACGAAAGAACAGATTGCTGATATATTGACACGCAGTCAAATAGATGGCACGCGTCGCGGCGAAACGATGAGCTTGGAAGAGTTTGCCCGTGTAGCCGATGCTTGGACAGATATGCTGCAACAATAACGATAAAATCGTTGCAAAGCGTTGCGCTTTTAGTTTGAAGTCACAAGAAAAGGGACCGTAACAAAATGAGAACGTTGCATCCATTTTGTTACGGTCCCTTTTGTCATACTGTGTTACGTGTATCATTTACAGCATGACCGTTCATTCTCTTCAAGCTTCAAACAAAAAAATCATAGAGTGTATGATAGACAAAGGCCGTATGTTACATTCTATTTTTGTATGCGTTGACAAAGACTAAAAATACGCCTACAATCGACATATGTCAATTCATTATATTATGTAGAATAAGGAGAAATGCATTATGGAAAAAGCATATCAATTAGCAGAACAATATCATCTCGCAGGAAACAACTGTGTCGAATCCATTGTCAAGACATTTAATGACTATCTTGATTTACAATTGCCGGATGTAGCGATCCGTATGGTTTGCGGTCTTGGCGGCGGCATTGGCCGTTCCGGTTGTGCCTGTGGTGCTTTGACCGGTTCTGCCCTTATCATTAGTGCCTTAGTCGGCCGTTTGAATCCGGAAGAAAAACCACTGCCAGACGTTTATCAATATACCAGCGAATTTCACGACCGCTTCAAAAAACACTTCGGTGCGACCTGCTGTCGTGCGCTTAATACCTTGAGCTTTGGCACTCCGGAATACCGTAAACACTGCATCAAAATCACAGCAACCACAGCGGATATGCTGTCTGATTTCTTAGCGGAAAAAGGATTGGTGAAATAGTAATCTTTTATTACTGTCGAGATAAAAAGTGTATGCTGGAGGAACGATATGAGGCTGGAAGATAAAATTTTAACATTACTTTGGGCAAAAAAGAAAGACGTTGCCGGTCAATTTGTATGGTTACCACTTTTGGTACATTTACAAGATACAATGGGTGTCATGCAGTTCCTCTGGCATCATTGGGTAAGTGAAGGTCAAAAACAAACCATTATTCATTCGCTGTCTCCTGTAAAAATGGATGCAGAAGATGCAGCATATAATCTTGCGTGTTTTTTAGCAGGTGTACATGACATTGGAAAGTGTACACCTGCTTTTCAAACCCAAACGGGCTATCAAAACTCTCCAGATTTAGATATAACGCTTATAGAACGAATAGAATTAGCAGGGTTGACAGGTATTTCTACTATAAGTAAACATTTTGATGCAGCTAGTCGTAAACGTACACATCATACTATACTAGGAGAATATTTGCTTGGCTGTTTTGGAGTGAAACAAGATATTTCATCTATTATAGGCGCACATCATGGAAAACCAGTAGATACAGAAGACATGGTAACTGATTTGAAAGCATACCCGGCCTATTGTTATCAAGAAGAGCAAGGACGTTTGAAGAACATTTGGATAACCATGCAAAAAAGCATCCTGAATAAGATATTAAAAGAAACCGGTTTTGTCGATTCAAAAGGAGAGGGGGATGTATCTTTTCTACCAGAAGTGAGCGAGCCGGGGCAAGTACTTCTTTCAGGACTTATTATCATGGCTGATTGGATTGCCAGTAATGAAACATATTTTCCACTGCTTCCTTTGGAAGAGAAGATGCCCCTCAATATGCAAGAACGGTTGCAGTATGGCATGAGAATATGGCACCGGACAAATCCCGTTGAATCGACAGAGATGTTTTCTATCGCTGATTTAAATGAATATTATCGCGATCGCTTTGATTTTTTGCCACGAACATTTCAACAGGTAGTTTTTGATACGATTGAACATACTGAAAACCCGGGAATTTTTATTCTTGAAGCACCTATGGGAAGCGGTAAGACAGAAGCGGCACTAACCATAGCTGAAGAATTGATGGCAAAGAAAAAACTCGATGGTCTTTTTTTTGGATTGCCAACGCAAGCTACGTCTAATGGTATTTTTCCGCGTATTAATGATTGGCTCAAAAAAATGGCTTCTGAGTATGAAAAAATGGAAACATTGAAGTTAATGCATGGGAAAGCAGCGTTAAATACACTCCAAGAAGAATTATTAGATGGCGTGTATGTCGATGAAGATTTAGATTCAGGTGTGCTTACATCACAGTGGTTTGCAGGACGAAAAACGGCTATTTTGAGTGATGCCGTAGTGGGAACAGTCGATCATTTCCTTCTTATGGCCCTCAAACAAAAACATCTTGCACTCAGACATTTGGGCTTTTCAAAAAAAATTGTTATTATTGATGAAGTACATGCCTACGATGCCTATATGGATATATTTCTTTCACGTGCTATCGAATGGATGGGTGCGTATGAAGTTCCTGTCATCTTGTTATCAGCCACACTTCCGGCAGAAATACGAGCAAACCTCATTCAAGCATACCTTTTAGGGCAAGGGAAGGGAATACGAAAACGAGAAAAAGAACAGCATGCACCTATTTTTCAGTCAGAAGCATATCCGCTTTTGACGTATACCGATAATGGTTTTATTAAGCAAGAAAAAATAGTTTCTAATGAGAAAGAAAAATGCATTGCTATTGAGCGATTAGAAGAAGAACACTTAGAAGAACTATTGAAGGCGAAAATAAATCATAGTGGCGTAGTCGGAATCATTGTAAATACTGTTCGCCGAGCACAACAGTTTTTTGAACGGTTATCAAAAATTTTCGAGAATGATGTTACTATGTTGCATGCAAAATTTATCGATACAGACAGAATAAAAAAAGAAGATGCGTTGATGCAACGTATTGGAAAAAACGCGAAACGGCCGTATCGTGCTATTGTTATTGGTACACAAGTACTAGAACAATCTCTTGATATCGATTTTGATATGCTTGTTACAGACCTTTGTCCCATCGATCTATTATTACAGCGAATTGGTCGTTTGCACCGCCATACAATTCCGCGTCCTGAGGAACTTTCCAAGCCGACCGTATATGTCATGGGACAGAGTGATACATTGGAGTTTGAAAAAGGGGCTTCAGCAATTTATGGAGAGTATTTGCTTGCAAGAACACAGCAAATATTGCCTTCCCAAGAAATTTTCTTGCCGAGAGATATATCACCTTTAGTACAGCGTGTGTATGGTAGAGAAGATCTTTCTTGGCAAGGAGAACTTCAAGAAACATATGAAAAAGCAAAGGAAAACTATGAAATAGCGGTGCAAAAAAAATCCGATAAAGCACAACAACAATTTCTCTTACAAAAACCGCATTTGAAAATAAAACCAGAAAAATACAATTTGATTGGCTGGTTGAATACCCATGCAGTATCAGATAGTGAAGAAAACGCATTTGCACAAGTCCGAGATGCCGAAGAAAGTATTGAAGTAATCGCTGTTATGCAATATGGTACAGGCTATGGATTTTTTAATCAAAAAGAGGATATTTCTGATCAAATAGAGAATAATACTATAGCAAAAGAAATAGCGAAACAAACTTTGAAATTATCGGCATTAGATGCTAGATATGCGTTTGGCAGCGTACATCAAACGATTGAATGGCTGGAAGCGTATAATCGAAAAAACTTACTACATTGGCAAAAACAGCCTTGGCTGAAAGGCAGTTTGGGGATTGTTTTTGAACCAACCGGTGATGGAGAAACTGGAACATTCCATTTAGGAAATGTTATATTATTATATAATTGTCATGAAGGACTTCGAGTGCAACAAATAAAAAAGTAATGCATCAGATAGGAGGCGGCTATGGGAAAATATAATCTGTTAGATGAATCATGGATACCTGTATTGAGAAATGATACAGGCGCAGTGGAAAACGTATCTCTTCTCACGTTTTTTGAACATGCTCAAGAATATCGGGCATTGGCTGGGGAAATGGAAACCCAAAATTTTGCTGTTTTACGTGTTTTACTGGCTGTTTTAATTACCGTATTTACCCGTGTCGATCAAGATGGGGAACCCTATGAATGGTTGGAACTGGATGATACGAATGGAAAAAAACTTATTGTAGAAGAACCGGTTGATGAAATGGATGCGGATGATTACTTAGATGCCCTAGATGAAACATGGAAAGCTGTGTGGAACGAACATCGTTTTCCTGCAATTGTCACTGAATATTTAGAAGCATGGCGTGATCGTTTCTATCTTCTTGACAATACGTATCCTTTTTTTCAAGTGACAAAAAAAGAATTAATAGATCGCTTACCTTCGGGAAAAGGTGCTTCAGCTGTGAATGCCAAAAGCTTTACAGGTAAACAGATGAATCGTCTGATTTCCGAAAGTAATAATAAAGAAGCTCTTTTTGCACCAGTTGTGAATAAGCAAAAAAGTCGTATGACAGCAACTGAATTGATTCGTTGGTTAATCACGATGCAAGGGTATGTGGGAACAGCAGATAAAGTAAAATTTCCTGTAGATAGTAAAGTCACAAATTCTAAAGGCTGGTTGTATGACATTGGTGGTATTTATATGGCTGGCGATGACCTCTTTGAAACGTTGTGGATCAATACCTTACTGCATCATCCTGCAGATGAACGCTATTCACTGTCGCCTCAGACACCTTGTTGGGAAGATCCCCCTGCTAAGCGGTTGGAAATGATTTTGAAGGGAAATATACAAACTAATCTTGCTTCGTTATATACAGCTTGGGGAAGAGCCATATATATACCCACTGAATGGACAGAAGAACAGGAAGTATCCATCGGGGCTGTAAAGGTACCGGAAATCAATCATGAAAATAATTTTCTTGAACCAATGACATTGTGGTCATTGAATAAAACAGGGGAACATAAAAATAAATTTATGCCACGAACGCATCGACCAGAACAATCGTTATGGCGTTCTTTTGGCTTGTTAATTCCCGATAAAAATAATGTAGAAGCGAAACGACCGATTATCATAGATTATTATCATGAGATTAAATCTTTTTTGAATAACCGCATGGTAGAATTACATGCTGTTAGTATGTTATCCGATGGCAATGCTACCTCATGGATGCCCATAGATGAAGTGACGGATACACTTTCTTTACATGAAATCATTGTAACCGATATTGATGGCGATGGTTGGGGTGTTCGTGTAAGAAATACGATAGAAGATACAAAAGCTATTATTGAACAGATATATCAACCATTCCTTGGAAAGACCGCTAAAATTCGCGGGATTGATCGATCTGATTTTGTAGGAAGTCAGATATCTGAACTGTATGGAACCATTGATATGCCATTTCGTGATTGGTTATGCTCTATCTGTCCGGAAGATGATAAAGATAGTAAAGTTAGGATATGGAAATTGGAACTTCGCCATATAATTTTAGATGCAGCATCATCCATTATGGCACATTTATCTGCTAGAGATTATCTTACTAGGGACAAAGAAAAGAAAAATAAGGAAAATATTATCGTAGCTTATAAAATATTTAAATATGAGTTAAATAAAAAAATACCGCCAGAAATTAGGTAACAATATCATTTTATTACACTATATAGAACAGGAGGAAATTCATTGGAAGACAAACGAAACGATGTATATCAAGTAACACAGAAAATAATATATATTTTAAAAGCTCAAGAAGATATGGCGAGTGGTAAAGCAGCACTTGCAGCACTTCGCCATAGCATTGGTAAATCCCTTGGCGATGCGCCGGCTGTCTGGCCATTATTGTTGGAAAATATGCCGGAAGAATTTCTTTCCGTAAACGGCAGGGAAACGAAAGAAGAACGCGCTATTTATGCGGCATTACAATTATATGCAATGCAAAAGCAGGGACGACGTGGAAAAGAAAAAACAGATACAGTTAAAAATATTGGAGAAGCGCTTCAGAAGTTTCGCATAGGAAATGGACAAGCTGCCCTAGATAGACGATTTGTTGCAACTCTTTCCGCCATATCCTTTGATATTTTTTTATATCAGCTTCGCCAATTAATGCAGCTTGCCAAAGCAAAAGGGGCATTACCGTTAGATTTTGCCACTCTTGCGAATGACTTGTATTGGTATCAGATGGGATTTCAAAAGAAAATTTGCTTGCGTTGGGCAGAAGCGTATTATCGTACAGAAAAGAAAGCAAAAGATGAAACAAAGTAATCGAATATAAGGAGGACATAGTAATGAAAACGAATCGCTTATTTTTAGATATTCACGCTATTCAAATTTTACCACCATCAAATATCAATCGTGATGATACCGGTAGCCCCAAGACAGCACAGTTCGGTGGTGTAACACGGGCGCGTGTCAGCTCACAGGCTTGGAAAAAAGCAATGCGCGACTATTTTCGTAATTTTAGTGATGAATTTAAGGTTGGCATACGTACCGTTAAAGTACGGGATTATGTAGTACAAAAAATAATAGAAAAAGATCCTTCTATTGCCGAAGATGTGGCGCAAAAGAAAGCAGAAGATGTGTTAAAAGCAGCCGGATTAAAATTAAAAGATGGTAAACTTTCTGCTTTGTTTTTCCTTGGCACACAGCAGGCGGAAGCATTAGCAGAAGCAGCAATTGCAGGAGAAACAGATAAAGAGAAACTATCGAATCTGTTGAAAGAAAATCCGGAAATTGATATCGCCCTCTTTGGACGTATGCTGGCAGATGATCCGACGAAAAACGAAGACGCGTCTTCTCAGGTTGCCCATGCTATTTCTACACATGAGGTACAGACAGAATATGATTATTTTACAGCAAAAGATGATTTAGCATCGGAAGATAATGCCGGTGCAGCGATGATTGAAACAAATGAGTTTAATTCATCAACACTGTATCGTTATGCCAATGTAGCGGTCCATGAATTTCTGCATCAGATGAAGGATAATAAAGAAGTAACGGCACGGGCACTTCAGCTGTATATCGAAGCCTTTGCGAAATCTATGCCGACGGGCAAAAGCAACAGCTATGCAAACCAAACGATTCCGCAGGCACTTCTCGTCATACTCCGTGATGATCGCCCCATTAGTTTTGTCGGTGCGTATGAAAATGCTGTAAAAGCAAAGAATGGCTATACGGAAGAATCAGTTCAACGGCTTTTTACGGAAGAAACGAAAGCTGAAAAGTTTGTTCATGTCCCAGTGGCAAGTTATTACCTTTTGGCAGATGATGGATGGTATCCATCTGAAATGGAAACTACATTTACAGGAACGAAAGAGATGAGCATAACGACACTCTTAGATGATATTTCGAATCAGATCATGAAGCTTCTTTAACTGGCAGGGATAGCAAATGAAAACAATCGTACTAAAATTTTCTGGCCCATTACAATCATGGGGTACCCATTCACATTTTGAGATACGTCATACAGATCCCCATCCATCAAAAAGTGCTGTGTTAGGATTGATTGCGGCTTCTCTTGGTTGGCGACGCAATGATGAACGTATTGCCACATTGAATCAATTTATATTTGCTGTGCGTGTCGATCAACCAGGACGTATATTGAAAGACTATCATACAGCTCATAAACCAGAAATAAAGAAAGGTGGCATTGTTTCATATCGTACCTATGTAACGAAGCGGTATTATTTGCAAGATGCTGTCTTTATTGTGGCACTCGGTATTGCGGAAGAAAACGATGTTGATAAAATTGTACAAGCTCTTCGCGCACCCTATTTTCAGACTTATATGGGACGACGTGCGCTTCCACTTCCTGTAGATTTTTTGTTAGATATTGTTGAAGGAGAACCGATTTCTGTTCTTCGCACGTTTCCTTGGCAAGCAGCAGACTGGTATAAAAAGAAAGAGCAAGGCAAAGAAAATCCTCGTAAACGTCTTTCTATTTTTACAGAGAAAACGTATACAGGAAGCATAGCGAAAACACGTCGTGACCATGTTCTTTCTCTGGCAGCCTCGGGACGGCACTATTTGACACGAATCGAGTATGAAAGTGTTTGCGAAATAGAGATATCGAAACGGAATCAAGACCATGATGTGTTTGCTGCGATAGGGGGTGTTTGATATGTATCTTTCCAGGGTACAACTCGATACGAATAATCGACAAAAAATTCGTCATCTTACCCACCTGGGTGCGTATCATGATTGGGTAGAACGGAGTTTTCCTGAAGAATTTGCGCGTAACGAGCGTACGCGTAAGCTTTGGCGAATTGATTATTTAAATGGAAAAGAATATCTTCTTATTGTAAGCCAAGAAAAGCCTGATATTGCTGCACTTTGTCGATATGGTGTAGAAGGCAGTGCTGCAACGAAGGAATATGAACCCTTTCTTAATCACTTAAGAAAGGGGATGAAGTGCCGTTTTCGCATAGTTTTAAATCCTGTTATGGCAGATTCTACTGGAATACAGCAAGGGGAACGTGGACGGATTAAACCTCATGTCACAGTAAAACAGCAAATGAAATATTTGAAAGATCGTGCGGAAACACACGGATTTCTGCTGTATGATGAAGAATACATCGTAAAAGAACGTAATTTTGCTATTTGGCGAAAAGGAAAAGAACGTATTCGACTGAGTCGTGTTGCTTATGAGGGTATATTATGTATTGAGAATGTCGATGTATTCCGCCGCTTGCTTACTGAAGGGATGGGAAAGAAAAAAGCATATGGTTTTGGCATGATGACTGTAATTCCATTGGAGGTATAACATGGCAAACTCAGTAATTGCAGGTAAGTCAGATCTTGTAGAATTACCGCGCATGGAAGATCGCGCAACGTTTCTCTATATTGAACATGCCAAGATCCATCGTGTTGATAGTGCTGTAACTGTTACCGATGCCAAAGGAGTGGTTCGTATTCCGGCGGCTATAGTTGGTGTTCTGCTTTTAGGCCCTGGTACGGATATTAGTCATCGTGCTGTAGAGTTACTGGGGGATACAGGTACAGCTATCATATGGGTAGGAGAACGTGGTGTTCGGTATTATGCACACGGCAGGGCCCTTGCTAGATCAACACGTTTTTTGATGCGACAGGCAGAACTTGTAACGAATGAACGGAGTCGCCTACGCGTTGCACGGGCGATGTATCAAATGCGTTTTCCAGGAGAAGATGTGTCTAAACTTACAATGCAGCAGCTTCGTTCTCATGAAGGCGCCCGCGTCCGTCGCACCTATCGTGAGTTATCTAAAAAATATAATGTACCATGGACAAAACGTGTGTATAATCCAGATGATTTTGCAGGAGGAGACGCTA
Organism: uncultured Megasphaera sp.; assembly: GCA_934202965.1. Taxonomy (GTDB): domain Bacteria; phylum Bacillota; class Negativicutes; order Veillonellales; family Megasphaeraceae; genus Megasphaera. Next base: position 3,967 of record CAKPYN010000004.1, on the reverse strand, counting down.
TTAACCAAGCCCTTTCTGCGGCACATGTTGCGTTGTATGGATTGGTACATAGTGTAATAGCCGCACTGGGATTATCACCGGGATTGGGATTTGTGCATACAGGACATGATCGTTCTTTTGTTTACGATATAGCGGATCTGTATAAAGCCGAAATTACAGTACCCATTGCTTTTGCTGTTGTTGCAGACAGCGAAGAAGACCAGGATATCGGAAAAATAACACGCCTGCGGACACGGGATGCTTTTGTTGATGGGAAACTTTTGAAACGTATGGTAAAAGATTTGCAAACCCTTCTTGGATTTTCTAATGAGGAACAAATTGAAGCTGAACAACTCAGTTTGTGGGATGATAAAAGCAAACTAGTTCCCTATGGTGTGAATTATAGCGAGGTATCATCATGCCCATGACTGTTATTACGCTTAGAAACGTACCACAATCTCTACGCGGTGATCTGACACGATGGATGCAGGAAATTGCTACAGGTGTTTATGTGGGAAATTTTAACAGCCGTATTCGTGAATATCTTTGGAAACGCGTACGAGAAACGATGGGATCTGGTGAAGCCAGTATGTGTTTTGCTGCAAGAAATGAATTTGGTTATGATTTTGTGACAGAAAATGCTTCGCGTTCTGCGATTGATTATGATGGTTTGCCTCTGATTTTTATTCCCAATATATCGATGCCAACAGAAACGATATCTCAAGGATTTAGTAAAGCTGCAAAATTTCATCGTGCTCGTACTGCAGGGATGACTCACAAAAGAAAAAATTCTATGCGGTATGTTATTGTTGATATTGAAACGGATGGGCTGGATGCGAAACGAAATCATATTTTGGAAATCGGAGCGATTCGTTGTGATGGGGATAATGAAACTCGTTTTACGACACTCGTTACCTGCGATACTCATATTCCTACGAATATTTCCCAAATAAATGGGATTACAAATGACTTGTTACAGAGAGAAGGCAAAGAGGAATGTGAAGCAATGGCTTCCTTTCAAGAATTCATAGGAGAAGATGATCTTGTTGGATATCATATTAGTTTCGATATTGAATTTTTAAGACAGGCATTCAAAAAGTATGGATTAGGAAATCTAAAAAATCGTACACACGACCTTTTGCATGTTGTAAAGAAAGAACAGCTGTTTCAGAAAAACTATAAATTGGAAACATCATTGCAAAGCTATGGAATTAATGAAAAAGTACCGCATCGAGCACTTGGTGATGCAGAACTTATCAAGAAACTGGCACAGAAATTAAAGAAATTTTAGATAGGCATAGATGAAAGATGGCTAAAATACTGGGATCCATTACTGTCTTTCCCGCGCAAGCGGGGGTGATCCCAAGGCAAATTTATTTGCAGAATATCTTTTAAAGTCTTTCCCGCGCAAGCGGGGGTGATCCCTTGTACCGGCTTATCACTGTCCTCACCGCCGAGTCTTTCCCGCGCAAGCGGGGGTGATCCTACATGCCATCCGCTACATCAGTAGATACTAAGGTCTTTCCCGCGCAAGCGGGGGTGATCCTGAACGGTCATACTGCAAGAGATACACATAAAAGTCTTTCCCGCGCAAGCGGGGGTGATCCTACCATACGGGAGTGCTATCATGTGGTGCATCTGTCTTTCCCGCGCAAGCGGGGGTGATCCTAGCATAGTCTGTTTCTCTTGTAATAATCACGAGTCTTTCCCGCGCAAGCGGGGGTGATCCCAGCATATGTATCTCGCTGCCGCTGTAGCCTTTGTCTTTCCCGCGCAAGCGGGGGTGATCCCCGATTTCCCAATGCGCGGCAATTTGCCGAAACGTCTTTCCCGCGCAAGCGGGGGTGATCCCACGTGAACAAATCGAAAAAGATTTGCTCGAATGTCTTTCCCGCGCAAGCGGGGGTGATCCCGACTAGTCCGACGTTAGCAGAGCAATTATACGGTCTTTCCCGCGCAAGCGGGGGTGATCCTAACATTGCCATGATTTACACCCCCCTTTTCTAGTCTTTCCCGCGCAAGCGGGGGTGATCCTCTTCTTTTTGCGGCATGTTCGCTACTTGCTCTGTCTTTCCCGCGCAAGCGGGGGTGATCCTATCCCTATTTTTTTCCATGCGGTTTCGATGAAGTCTTTCCCGCGCAAGCGGGGGTGATCCTATGTTTCGTACAGTTCATATTAATGAATCCAAGTCTTTCCCGCGCAAGCGGGGGTGATCCCTGCCGGCAATGCGGTCGTTGCCCCGTCGGTACGTCTTTCCCGCGCAAGCGGGGGTGATCCCAACGATACCCGTAGGAATATGTGTCATGCGAAGTCTTTCCCGCGCAAGCGGGGGTGATCCCCGGCCAACTTCGGATATTGTCGATAAATATTCGTCTTTCCCGCGCAAGCGGGGGTGATCCTGGCGAAATAGTCATTGTCGATGAATTTACGGGGTCTTTCCCGCGCAAGCGGGGGTGATCCTTGCAGAAGATTTGTATGATGCACGTGAAAAAGGTCTTTCCCGCGCAAGCGGGGGTGATCCTAATTCGGGTGGGAATGTAGGGAAATCCTTGAAGTCTTTCCCGCGCAAGCGGGGGTGATCCCAATAAAACCCGCACAAACATTGTATTTGTGCGGTCTTTCCCGCGCAAGCGGGGGTGATCCCAGCACGCAGAAGATGGCGTAGATTTCATGACGGTCTTTCCCGCGCAAGCGGGGGTGATCCCCGCCGAGAAATTAGCGGACCGAATGAACGTCAGTCTTTCCCGCGCAAGCGGGGGTGATCCTTTGTGATAACGATTTTTTTAGTTTCTGTTTAAGTCTTTCCCGCGCAAGCGGGGGTGATCCCGTGTACAGAGGCATTTCGGTGGTACATGAAAGGTCTTTCCCGCGCAAGCGGGGGTGATCCCTGATCATAGAAAACAGCTTAGAATAGTACATAGTCTTTCCCGCGCAAGCGGGGGTGATCCCCTGTATCTGCCCCATCGTACTATCTCCTTTAGGTCTTTCCCGCGCAAGCGGGGGTGATCCCGGTGCGGTCATCATAATCGCTATCATAATAGAGGTCTTTCCCGCGCAAGCGGGGGTGATCCTGTTTCGCCCATTTGTGAGGCTTCCATGCCTGCGTCTTTCCCGCGCAAGCGGGGGTGATCCCAGCGAAGGTGATTATATTTCAATACCATATAAGTCTTTCCCGCGCAAGCGGGGGTGATCCTAATGAATTATGTGTTACATTTACGAATAGTGCGTCTTTCCCGCGCAAGCGGGGGTGATCCCCTTTGCCGTGACACACACGGATTGGAATAACAGTCTTTCCCGCGCAAGCGGGGGTGATCCTAAAACGAACGAAATAAAGTTTTTCGATGTAAAGTCTTTCCCGCGCAAGCGGGGGTGATCCCCCTAAATTTCCTACGTTGACATATAAATTGCTGTCTTTCCCGCGCAAGCGGGGGTGATCCTATTTCGCGCTGAAACGGCGTTAATTTCAGTTCGTCTTTCCCGCGCAAGCGGGGGTGATCCCTTCCTCCTTATAATTCCACAATTACGGCATAAGTCTTTCCCGCGCAAGCGGGGGTGATCCATGTGTTACTATGCGTTAACTATGCGTTAACTAGTCTTTCCCGCGCAAGCGGGGGTGATCCTAGCCTATGGATATAATTGATAAATTAAACGACGTCTTTCCCGCGCAAGCGGGGGTGATCCTAAGAAATAAGGAGATGCTATTTTGTGGTTGACGTCTTTCCCGCGCAAGCGGGGGTGATCCTACAGCGGCGGCAGACCGGGCACTATACGGCAAGTCTTTCCCGCGCAAGCGGGGGTGATCCTCGCTAATTATCTTGGTATGAAGCTATATGTCAGTCTTTCCCGCGCAAGCGGGGGTGATCCCGTGAAAAATATTCACAATGCTCACTGGCACGGGTCTTTCCCGCGCAAGCGGGGGTGATCCCCGGCAACGATGTAATTAGCTGATTTTGGATGGGTCTTTCCCGCGCAAGCGGGGGTGATCCT